>DASTUL010000125.1:0-13942 GCA_035759645.1 Lysobacteraceae bacterium
TCGGCGAACATCGTCAACCGCATGATCGAGCAGATGAGCGAGTTCAGCACCGAGGTGACCCGCGTCGCGCGCGAGGTCGGCACCGAGGGCAAGCTCGGCGGCCAGGCCCAGGTGCCCGACGTCGCCGGCACCTGGAAGGACCTGACCGACCACGTGAATTCGATGGCGTCCAACCTGACGCTGCAGGTGCGCAACATCGCCGACGTCACCATCGCGGTGGCCAACGGCGACCTGTCGCGCAAGATCACGGTGGACGTGCGCGGCGAGATCCTGCAGCTGAAGGAAGCCATCAACACGATGGTGGATCAGCTGCGAGGGTTTGCCGCCGAAGTGACGCGCGTGGCGCGCGAAGTCGGTACCGAAGGCCGCCTCGGCGGCCAGGCGGTCGTGCCGGGCGTCGCCGGCACCTGGGCCGACCTCACCGACTCGGTCAACGCGATGGCGTCGAACCTCACCGCGCAGGTGCGCAACATCGCCGACGTGACCACCGCGGTCGCGAAGGGCGACCTGTCGCGCAAGATCACCGTGGACGTGCGCGGCGAGATCCTGCAGCTGAAGGAAACCATCAACACGATGGTGGACCAGCTCAACGGCTTCGCCGCGGAGGTGACCCGCGTGGCCCGCGAGGTCGGCACCGAGGGCAAGCTCGGCGGCCAGGCCGCGGTGCCCGGCGTCGCCGACACCTGGAAGGACCTCACCGACAACGTCAACTCGATGGCGTCCAACCTGACGTCGCAGGTGCGCAACATCGCCGAGGTGACCACCGCGGTCGCCAAGGGCGACCTGTCGCGCAAGATCGGTGTCGATGCGCAGGGCGAGATCCTGCAGCTGAAGGACACCCTCAACACGATGGTGGACCAGCTCAACGGCTTCGCCGCCGAGGTGACGCGCGTGGCACGCGAGGTCGGCACCGAGGGCAAGCTCGGCGGCCAGGCGCGCGTGCCCGGCGTGGCCGGCACCTGGAAGGACCTCACCGACAACGTCAACGCGATGGCGACCAACCTCACCACCCAGGTGCGCGGCATCGCGCGGGTGGTGACCGCGGTGGCCAACGGCGACCTGCACAAGAAGCTGACGGTGGAGGCCAAGGGCGAGATCGCCGAACTGGCCGACACCATCAACTCGATGACCGAGACGCTGGCGATCTTCGCCGACCAGGTGACGACGGTGGCGCGCGAGGTCGGCGTCGAGGGACGCCTGGGCGGCCAGGCGAACGTGCCGGGCACCGCGGGCATCTGGAAGGACCTGACCGCGAACGTGAACCAGCTGGCGGCCAACCTCACCACCCAGGTGCGCGCGATCGCCGAGGTCGCCACCGCGGTGACGCAGGGCGACCTGACCCGGTCGATCACCGTGGACGTGCGCGGCGAGCTGGCCGACCTGAAGGACAACATGAACTCGATGATCGGCACCCTGCGTGCCACCACCGAGGGCGGACGCGAGCAGGACTGGCTGAAGACCAACCTGGCGCGCTTCTCCGACATGATGCAGGGCCAGCGCGACCTGTTGACCCTCGGCCGGATGCTGCTGTCGGAACTGGCGCCGCTGGTCAACGCGCAGCAGGGCGTCATCTACGTGGTGGAAGCCGCGGACGACCGCGGGCAGCGGCAGTTGCGGCACCTCGCGGGCTATGCCGACAGCGGCGGTGCGCCGGCCGCGCGCACGCTGGAATTCGGCCAGGGCCTGGTGGGCCAGGTCGCGGCGCAGGGCCAGCTGATCCAGATCAACGACCTGCCGCCGGGTTCGGTGCAGATCGAGTCGGGCCTGCTCAGCGCCCCGCCGCGCAGCGTGATCGTCATCCCGGTGCGCTTCGAGGACCAGATCAAGGCGGTGGTGGAACTCGCGTCGCTGGACCAGTTCACGCCGTCGCAGCGCGCGTTCCTGGAGCAGCTGTCCGGCTCGATCGGCATCGTGCTCAACACCATCGAGGCGACGATGCGCACCGAGCGCCTGCTGTCGCAGTCGCAGCAACTCGCGGTCGAGCTGCAGGCCCAGCAGGACGAGCTGCAGCAGACCAACGAGGAGATCGCGCTCAAGGCCGCGCTGCTGGCCGAGCAGAAGGCAGAGGTCGAACACAAGAACCAGCAGATCGAGCACGCCCGCCGCGCGCTGGAGGAAAAGGCGGCGGAGCTGGCGCTGACCTCGCGCTACAAGTCGGAGTTCCTGGCCAACATGTCGCACGAGCTGCGCACGCCGCTCAACTCGATCCTGATCCTCGGCCAGCAGCTGGCCGAGAACCCGGAAGAGAACCTCACCGGGCGCCAGGTCGAGTTCGCCAAGACCATCCATGCGGCCGGCACCGACCTGCTGCACCTGATCAGCGACATCCTGGACCTGTCGAAGATCGAGTCGGGGACGGTGACGGTGGACAGCGAGGAGATCGCGTTCACCCACCTGCGCGAAAACATGGAGCGCAGCTTCCGCCACGAGGCCGAACGCCGCGAGCTGCAATTCAAGGTCGACTTCCCGGAAGAGCTCAAGGTGCTCACGTCCGACCCGAAGCGCCTGCAGCAGATCCTGAAGAACCTGCTGTCCAACGCACTCAAGTTCACCGCGAAGGGCAGCGTGAAGCTGCGCGCGCGGGTGGCGCACGACGGCTGGAACCCCGGCCACCCGGTGCTGGACAAGGCCGGCACCGTGGTCGCGTTCGAGGTCGAGGACACCGGCATCGGCATCTCGCCGGAGAAGCAGAAGATCGTGTTCGAGGCGTTCCAGCAGGCCGACGCGGGCACCTCGCGCAAGTACGGCGGCACCGGCCTGGGCCTTGCGATCAGCCGCGAGATCGCGGGCCTGCTCGGTGGCGAACTGCGCCTGACGAGCGAGCCGGGCGAAGGCAGCACCTTCACCCTGTACCTGCCGCTGCACTACACCGGCCCGGCGGCGCGCCCCGAGCGCGCGCGCCAGCAGCGCGAAGTGCCCAGCCTGCAAGCGCCGGGCGACGACATCGAGGTCGAGCTGGAGCAGGTGCCCGACGATCGCGGCGACCTCAAACCGGGCGAGCCGTCGTTGCTGGTGGTGGAGGACGACCCGCGTTATGCCACGGTGCTGCGCGACCTCGCCCGCTCGCGCGGCTTCAAGGTGCTGGTCGCCAGCCGCGGCGCGGAGGCGCTGAAGCTGGTGCGCGAGCACAAGCCGAACGCGATCTCGCTCGACATCTTCCTGCCCGACATGCTCGGGTGGACGGTGCTTGCGCGGCTCAAGCAGGACTCGGCCACCCGCCACATCCCGGTGCAGATCGTCACCGTGGAGGAGGAGCGCCACCACAGCATCGAGCGCGGCGCGTTCTCGTACCTGGCCAAGCCGGCGACCACCGAGTCGATCTCGGCGGCATTGCAGCGGATCAAGGAATACACGCTGCCGCGGATCAAGCGCCTGCTGATCGTCGAGGACGACGACCGCGAGCGGATGAGCATCGAGGAACTGATCCGGCACGACGACATCAGCATCGACACCGCGGCATCGGGCGAGGAAGCGCTGGAACGCTTGCGCGGCGACGAACCCTACGACTGCGTGGTGCTCGACCTGCGCCTGCCGGACATGACCGGCTTCGAGCTGCTCGACCGGATCCAGGAGATCCCGGCGCTGAGCGAGTTGCCGATCGTGGTGTTCACCGGCAAGGAGCTGTCGGCCGACGAGGATGCGCGCCTCAAGCGCGCCGCGAAGTCGGTGGTGATCAAGGGCGTCGAGTCGCCCGAGCGCCTGCTGGACGAGACCGCGTTGTTCCTGCACCGGGTCATCGACCAGCTGCCGCCGGCCAAGCGACGCATGGTCCAGCGCCTGCATGAGTCCGACGAGACATTGCGCGACAAGCGCGTGCTGGTGGTCGACGACGACGTGCGCAACATCTTCGCGCTGTCCAGCGTGCTCGAGCGCCACGGCATGGCGGTGGTCACGGCGGGCAACGGCCAGGAGGCGATCGACAAGGTCGCCGGCGACGATGACATCGACCTGGTGCTGATGGACATCATGATGCCGGGCATGGACGGCTACGACACGATGCGCGCCATCCGCGACAAGCCCGAATCGCGTGCGCTGCCGATCGTCGCGCTGACCGCCAAGGCGATGAAGGGCGATCGCGAAAAATGCCTCGAGGCCGGCGCGTCCGACTATCTCGCCAAGCCCGTCGTCACCGACCAGCTGCTCGGAGTGCTGCGCCAGTGGTTGCATCGCTGACGCCGGTCCCGGCGGGTGGGGAACAGCCCACCCCGGTCAACATCCTGCTGGTCGACGACCAGCCGGGAAGGTTGCTGACGTACCGGGCGATCCTCGAACCGCTGGGCGAACGCCTGGTCGAGGCCAAGTCCGGCATGGACGCGCTGCAGCGGCTGATGGACGAGGAGTTCGCGCTCATCCTGCTGGACGTGAACATGCCCGGCATGGACGGCTTCGAGACCGCGAGCATGATCCACCAGCACCCACGCTTCGAGAAGACGCCGATCATCTTCGTCACCGCGGTCAACGTGACCGACATGGACCGGTTGCGCGGCTACAAGCTGGGCGCCGTGGACTACGTCATGGTCCCGGTGATCCCGGAGATCCTGCGCAGCAAGGTGGTCGTGCTGGTCGAGCTGTTCCGCAAGCGGCGCGAGCTGCAGCGCGCCAACCGCCAGCTCGCCGACGCCAACGACGCCTTGCGCCTGGAGAAAGCGCGCGAGCTGGAGAAACTCAATGAATCGCTGCGCCAGGCCAACGAGGAACTGGGCACGCGCAACCGCGAGCTCCACATCGAGATCGGCGAGCGGTCACGCGCGGAGCGCCAGCTGATCGCCGCGGACCTGCGCAAGGACGAATTCCTGGCGACACTGGCGCACGAGCTGCGTAACCCGCTGGCGCCGCTGCAGAACGCGGTGAACATCCGCAAGCTGCGGCGCCCGGAGGAGGCGGACGACCCGCTGCAGGCGACGATGGAGCGCCAGTTGTCGCTGCTGGTGCGGCTGATCGACGACCTGCTGGACGTCGCGCGCATCACCCGCGACAAGCTGACGTTGCGCCCGCGGCATACCACGCTGCAGTCGGTGCTGCAGGCCGCGGTGGAAACCGCGACGCCCCTGGTCGAGACCGGCGGGCACGAGCTGGTCCTCGAGGTGCCCGAGGAACCGGTGCAGCTGCTGGTCGACCAGGAGCGCCTCGCGCAGCTGTTCGCCAACCTCCTCAACAACGCCGCCAAGTATTCGGATCCGGGCGGCCGGATCGACGTGGTGGCCACCGCGGAAGGCGACGACGTCGAAGTGTGCGTGCGCGACCGCGGCATCGGCCTGGCGCCGGAGCAGATGGACAGCATCTTCGACCTGGGGTCGCAGGTGGACACCGCGATCGAACGCACGCGTGGCGGCCTGGGCATCGGCCTGACCCTGGTGCAGAAACTGGTGCAGATGCACGGCGGTCGCATCCGCGTGCGCAGCCCCGGCCTGGGCCAGGGCGCCGAGTTCCGCGTGCACCTGCCGCGGCGGATGCCCGGCGTGGTCGCCGATGACGACAGCGCGGACCGGCCGGCAGCACCGGCCGCGGCGCCCGGCGCGGCGCCTTGCCGTGCGCTGGTGGTGGACGACAACCGGGACGCCGCCGACACCCTGGCGATGATGCTGGAACTGCTCGGCCACGAGACGCGGCGGTTGTACGACCCGCACGCGGTGCCGGCGGAGGTCGAGGCGTTCGCGCCCGACGTGGTGTTCCTGGATGTCGGCATGCCGGGCCTGAGCGGTTACGACCTCGCGCGCCTGCTGCGCAGCCAGCCCGGTGGCGACCGGCTGCTGCTCGCCGCGGTGACCGGCTGGGGCCAGCCCGAGGATCGCCGGCGCACGCGCGAGGCGGGCTTCGACCACCACCTGGTGAAGCCGCCGGAACTCGGCTCGGTGCGCGACATCTGCGCGAGCGTGCACCGGGCGGACGGCAGGAAGACGGCGGCCTCGTGACCGACGGCGCGACGAAAGCCGGGCTGCGTGGGCTGGAACGCCTGGCCCACGACCTGCGCGGCCCGCTCGCACCGCTGCAGACCGCCGCGTACCTGTTGCGCAGCGGGGAGCTCGACGCCACGCGCCAGCAGGAGTTGTACGACCTGATCGAGCGCCAGACGCGGCGCCTGGGCGGCATGATCGACGAGCTCGACGACTGGCTGCGCGCGGGGCAAGACCGGCTGCTGGGCACCACCACCCGGGTCGAGCCGGTGCAGCTCCTGGAAGTGGCGATGACCGGCGCGGGCTGCGCCGGCGGCGAGCCCGCCGACATCGACGACGACTCCCTGCTGGCCGCCGTCGTGGGCGACCAGCGCCGGCTGGTGCAGTTGCTGCGCACGCTGCTCGAACATGCGAAGGCCCACGCCGGCGGCGCGCCGCCACTGGTGCGCGTGCGTACGACGGGCGACCGGCTCTGCATCGAAGTGGTGTCAGCCGATGGCCCCGGCGGCAGCGCAGGGGCACTGCTCGACCAGCCGCTGCCGCATCCGGGCGAGGACAGCCTGGGCTTGCGGTTGCTGGTCGCGGCCGCGATCGCGCGCGCGCATGCCGGCACGCTCGAGGCAACGGACCATGACGGCCGACTGTGCCTGCGTTGCACGCTGCCCGTGGCTCATTCCGGATAGAGCGGTGGCAATGGCTCGCGTGGCCGCGGATCCACGGCTGCGCCGCGCCAACGCGCGCCGTGGGCGAAGGCCCTGCGCGCTTCGACGCGCGCCGCCGCGGGATCGCCCTGGCCCCAGCGCGCGAGTTCGATCGCTTCGACGGCATCGCGTTGCGCCGGATCGGCGAGCAGCGAATGCCACCCGGCCGCCGCGCCGGCAGCACCAGCAGGGGCCAGGCCGCGGAGCGCTTGCAGCACGTCACCGAGGTCGCCGCCCTGGAGTGCTCGCCGCAGGGCCGCCGAGGTCGCCTGCCCGGCCGATGGCGTCGCGTCGGGCACGGCAACCGCCGCCGGCGCGCGGCGTCGGGACAGTCCCCATGCCAGCGTCACCAGCCACAACAGCGCGAATCCCACCGCGACGACCGCCCACGGCCGGGCCTCGCCCTGCACGCCGGGGACCCGGATCCAGCCGGGCGCATCGCGCGTGTCACCGGCGGATGGCGCGGTGCCAGTGCCAGATGCTGATGGTCCCGGCGGCGCGGCGGCGAACGCCCCCTGCCCCGGCGCCACGTCGAGTTCGATCGTCGGGAGCGACGCCGTGCGCGCGCCGTCGGCCTGCACGTCCCACCACGCCAGCGACGGTCCGTCGATGCGCAACGTGCCGGCGCGCGCGGGCACGATCGAGAACCGGCGCGTGATCGTCGCCCCCGGCCGGCCGTCCTGCAGCCGCTCGTCGACCTGCGCCGGCTCGGCGAACACCTGCGCGCCATCGCCCACCGGCAGCACCAGCTCGGGCACGGACGCCGCGCCCGCACCGTCGACGGTCGCCTCGACCACCACCGTCGCGGCCTCGCCGGCGCGCGCGGTGCGCGGCACCGTGGCGTAGCGCAACCGCAGGTCGTGCAACGGCAGCCACGGTTGCGGCGCACCCGCCGGCACGGGTTGCACCTGCAGCGTCGTCGCGCGCCCGCGTGCCTGCAGGCGGTCGCCGACACCGTCGCCGAACAGGTCGTCGAAGAACCCGCCGATGCCGCGCCCCTCGAACACCGCCCCCGGCAGCACCAGCGCGCCGCTGCGCTCCGGGATCAGCAGGAAGCGGCGCTCGAGCACGCTGTAGCGCCTGCCCGCGAGTTCGCGCGTGTACTGGATGTCCTCGCCCACGCGACGCAGCGTGGCGCCGTCCGGCGCCTGCACGTCGAGCTCGCCGGTCACGAGCGGCACCGCGTGGTGCAACCGCACGACGATGCCGACGGATTGCTGCACGTAGGGCGCCGTGTCGTCGACCTCGGTCTCGATGAACACGGTCTCGCCCGCGCGTGCCGGCGCGGCGCCCGCGTCGGGTGGCAGCACCGTCAACGTGATCGGAGAGGTACGCTCGCGGCCGACTGCAATGCCGGGGATGCCGATCACGCCCGCGCGGCGCGGCTCCAGCGCGACCGCGAACAGCGAACGCGACACGGTGCTTCCGTTGCGCCGTTCCAGGCTGCGCCGGCTGCTGTGGCCGCTGAGACGGAAGTCGCCCCGCAAGACGCCGTAGTCCGGCGCGGACACGCCGGACTGGTCCGTCTCGATGTTGAGCGTGGCGCTCTCGCCAAGCACGATGCGGTCGCGGTCCAGCCACGCGCGCGTCTCCGCCTGCGCCAGGCCGGGGGCGAACAACAAGACCAGGGCGAGCAACATCCCGCGCATCAGCGACGTCCTTCCAATTGCCGGCGCTGGTACTCCAGCGCGAACTTGCGTCTCAACAGGCCGCCCGGATCGTCCGGGACGCGCTGCAGCCACGCTTCGTTGGCGATCCGCTGTTCGCGCTCGGCGGCCGATTCGGCCTGGCGCGCCTCGTCGCCTTTCGACTGCCCCGCGTCGTCGCCGCCAGCCTCGCGCGCCTCCAACGCGCGCTGCATGCGCTCGCGTTGCGCGGCATCCGCCGCGCGTTGCGCTTCCGCGTCGGCTGCCTCGGCGTCCTGCGGCGCCTTCGATGCGTCGTCGCCCGCGTCGTCTTCCTTGCCCGACCCTGGCTGCGGCGGCTGGTCGCTCCCCGGGCCCGACGACGATTCGCCCGAGCCGCCGGAGGGATCGCTGTCGCCCGGCGAGCCTTCGCCGCCGCCCTGCCGGCCCTCGCCTTCGTCGCTGTCACCGGTGTCGCCCTCGCCGCCCGGGCCGGGCGGCGCCTTGTCGAGCAGCGCCTGCACGGCGGCGCGGTTGGCGATCGCGTCGGCCATGCCGGGTTCCCGCGCGAGCGCGCGGTCGTAGGCCTCGATCGCTTCGCTGTAGCGGCCGGCCTTCGCGTGCGCGTTTCCGAGGTTGTACTGCGCATCCGCGCCGGGCAACCCGCGCCAGGCTTCCGCGGCCCGGTCGAACTCGCCTGCGCGGTAGGCTTCCGCGCCGCGCATCAACCGTTCATGGGCCTGCTGGTCCGGGCGTTGCCACAGGTCTTCGGCTTCGAACGCGGCTGCGGGCCGCATCGGCAGCCACACGAGCAGCAACACCGCGGCCGCCGCGCCGCCGCGGCGGAACGCGAACAGGGCGAACAACATCAGCGGCGGCAACAGCCAGAACCCGCCGTCCTGCCACGCCCGGCTCCGTGCGTCGCCGACCTTGGCGTCGACACCGGCCAGGCGCGGTTCGAGCACGCCCAGCGATTGCAGGTCGGACGCGTCGGGCGACAGCGGCGCGTAGTTGCCGCCGCCGGCCGCCGCAAGCGCCTGCAGGGAGTCCGCGTCCAGCCGCGCATGCGAGATGCCGCCGGCGGGATCGCGATACGCCGACCCCGACGGCGTGCCCAGGCCGAGCGTGGATACCCGGTAACCGTCGGCGCGCGCCATGGTCGCCGCGGCGATGGCATCGCCGTCGGCATGGTCGGTGAGCAGCAGGATGTCGCCGCGGTCGAAGCCGGCCTGTCGCAGCAGGCGCGCGGACCATTCGATCGCGCGGTCGCTGCGCTGGCCGTCGACCGGCATCACCGAAGGATCCAGCGCGTCGAGGTACAGCGCCACGTTCGCGACGTCGTCCGTGAGCGGCGCCACGGTGAACGCATCGCCCGCATACGCGACCAGGCCGACCTGCCCGCCGGCGCGCGTCTCGAGCAGCGCGGCGAGCTTCGCGCGGGCCTGCAGCAGCCGCGAGGGCGGGAGGTCGGTCGCAAGGATGGTGCTCGACAGGTCCAGCGCGACCACCAGTGGCGCGGGCGCCTGCCAGCTCGGTTGTGCGACCTGGCGCCAGCTCGGTCCGGACAGCGCAACCACGGCGAGCGCGTAGGCGCAGGCCGCCGCGATCCACCCGAGCCGACCACGCCTGCCTGCGCTCGCGTCGAGCAGGTGGGGCAGCAGGTGCGGATCCACGGCGTCGCGCCAGGCGCTCGCGCGCAACCGGCGGCGACGCCACCACCAGCCCAGCACCGGCAACGCCAGCAATGCCGATAGCCATTGCGGTCGCAACAGGTGGAGGGCGTCGAGCTGGGCAAAGACTGCGTCCATCACGCCGGCTCCGCCGCGGCTGCGCGGGCACGCTGGGCGCGCCTGCGCGGCAACGCGAAGGCGAGCAGCGAGACGACGAGCGCCGCACCGAGCGGCAGCGGATAGCGCTCGATCCGTGGCCGCACCGGCTCGCCCGGGCGCTCGACCGGTTCGATCCGGTCGAGTTCGGCATAGATGCCAGCCAGCGACGTGGTGTCGCGGGCGCGGAAGTACTGGCCGCCCGTCGTCTCCGCGATGTACTCGAGCGTCTCTTCGTCGATGCCGTCGCCACCGGGCCCCGGCAGCGACAATCCGAACAACGACAGCGCCCCGGATTCGGTGCCGAATCCGATCGCGTGGATGCGCACGCCGGCATCGCGCGCCAGCTCGGCCGCCTTGCGGGGATCCAGCACGCCCGCGGTGTTCACGCCGTCGGTGAGCAGCACCAGCACCTGCGTGTCGTCGCCGTCGCCGTCATCGGTGGCCGGCGGCGCCGTTTCGCGCGCCGACACCAGGCGCTTGGTCGCCAGGCCGATCGCATCGCCGATCGCGGTCTCGCGCCCGGCGAGCGCGACCACGCTGTCCTCCAGCTGCGCGCGCACCGACGCAAGGTCGCGCGTCATCGGTGTCAGTGCGTAGGCACGTTCACCGAACACGACCAGGCCGACGCGATCGCCCGCGCGCCGGTCGAGGAAGTCCGCGAGCACCGCCTTCGCCGCGGTCAGGCGGTCGACGGGGCGACCGCCAAGTTCCATGTCGACCTCGCCCATGCTGCCGGAGAGGTCCACCGCGAGCATCATGTCGCGGCCGGCCTGCGGCGGCGCGAGTGGCGCGCCGAGTTCCTGCGGGCGTGCCGCGGCGACGCACAGCAACGCCCACGCCAGCCAGGCCAGCACGCCGGCGCCTGCCACGGCGCGCGAACGCCCACCGGCGGCGGCGACCGACTGCAGGCGATCGCCCCAGGGCACGCGGAGTGCTGCGCCCTGCGCACGACGCCGCGGCAGCAACCAGCGCGCGAGCAGCGGCAAGGGCAACGCCACCAGGAACCACGGCCAGGCAAACAACCCGAGCCATTCGGGCGCGAGGATCACCGCTTGCCTCCCGACATCATCGCCAGGTAAACCTTGCGCGCGACCGGATGCAGTGCGTCGACATCGCCCGGGCCCACGTCGGTGCGGAACGCGCCTTCGAGCAACAGTCGCCCTGACGCATGTCCCGGAGCCAGTGCTTCGGCATCACCGGGCGGCAGTCGCGCGCCCAGCAGCGCCAGCCATTCGGCGCCCTGCAACCGGTCCGCGCGCGGGTCGTGCCGGCGCGCGGCGCGACGCAACAGTTCCGACATCGCTGCCACCGCCCGCGCAGGGCTGTCGGCACGCGCGACCGTGTCGTCGAACAGGGCCTCGATCTCGCGCCGCCTGCGCTTGCGTCGCGCATGCCAGGCCCAGGCGACCGATGCCACCACGACGACGAGCGCGAACAGCAACCACCACCCCGGCGCCGGCGGCCACCACGGGGGCGCCGGCGGTTGGTGGATGTCGCGCAGCACCAGCGCCATGTCAGGCCACCCGCGCCCTGGCCGGGCCGAGTTGCGACAGCCACGCATCGCTCGATGCGTCCGTCGCCAGTGCATGCACGCGCACGCCACGCGCGGGCAACTGTTCGAGCGCGCGCGCGACGGCGCCTTCGAACGCCCGCGCCCATGCCGTGCGTTGCGCCGCCGCGGACAGGTCCAGCTCGAGCCTGCGTCCGCCGGTCGCGAAGACCACCGGCGCCCGTGGTGGTGCCTGCTCGAACGGATCGACGAGCAGCACCACCATCACTTCATGGTGTCGCGCGAGCCCGGCCCAGCGCGCCTGCGGCCAGGCCGTTGCCTCGTTATCGCCGGCGACGCTCGCGGGATCCGCCAGGACCACCAGTCGCGAACCGGGGCGCAGCAGGCGCGCTGCGTGGTCGAGCGCGTACGCCAGGCCCGCGTCGTCCGCTGGCGGTGCGGCGTACCAGCGCACCAGCGCATCGAGCACGCGTAGTGCCCCGCGCGGACCGGACGCCGGTGCGACCGGCGCTTCGTCCGTGCTGCCGCGCAATGCCGCGATCCGATCGCCGTCGCGCACGGCCGTCCAGGCGGCGATGGCGCCGGCGCGCGCCGCCTGCACCGACTTGAAGCGCACGCGCGTGCCGAAGTACAGGGACGGGGACGTGTCGGCCACGATCAACGTCAGTCGCTCGCGCTCTGCCTGGAACAGCTTGGTGTGCGCACGCCCGCTGCGCGCGGTGAGCCGCCAGTCGATGTGGCGCGCGTCGTCGCCGTGCGCGTACTCGCGCGACTCGGCGTATTCCATGCCGCGCCCGCGCAACGGCGAGAGGCCGTGGCCGTGGATGCCATGGCGCCCGCGGGGCGGCATCCGGCGCCCGGTCGCGGCCGCGCGCAGGGCGACCAGCTCGGCGAGCGTGGGACGGACGCCATCGCTCACGGCAGCGGGACCTTCTCCAGCAGTTCGCCCACCAGGCGCTCGCCGTCCCAGCCTTCGGCCGTGGCCTCGTAGCTGGGCAGGATCCGGTGGCGCAACACGTCCGGTGCAATCGCGCGCACGTCGTCCGGCGTGACGAAGTCGCGGCCGGCGAGCCAGGCGTGCGCGCGCGCGCACCGTTCGAGCGCGATCGAGCCGCGCGGGCTGGCGCCCCAGGCGATGCGGCGTGCGAGCGCCGGGTCGTAACGCGCGGCATCGCGCGAGGCGAGCACCAGTTCCACCAGGTAGCGTTCCAGCGCCGGCGCGACGTGCAGCTCCAGCACGGCCGCGCGGGCGGCGAACACATCGTCCAGCGGCAGCTGCGATGCCGGCGGCGGCGCGTGCTGCAGCCGGTCTCGCGCCCGTTCGCGCGCCAGCCGCAGGATCTCCGTCTCGGCCGCCGCTTCCGGATAGCCGATGCGCACGTGCATCAGGAACCGGTCCAGCTGCGCCTCCGGCAGCGGGAACGTGCCTTCCTGTTCGATCGGATTCTGGGTCGCCATCACCAGGAACAGTTCGGGCAGCGGATAGGTGTGCCGCCCCACGGTGACCTGGCGCTCGCCCATCGCCTCCAGCAGCGCGGACTGCACCTTCGCCGGCGCGCGGTTGATCTCGTCGGCCAGCAGCAGCGGATGGAAGATCGGCCCCGGCTGGAACTCGAACCGCCCGTCCTGTGGGCGCCAGACCTCGGTGCCTGTCAGGTCGGCGGGCAGCAGGTCCGGCGTGAACTGCACGCGCGCGAACTCGGCTTCCAGGTGCGAGGCGAGCGCGCGGATCGCGGTGGTCTTCGCCAGTCCGGGCGCGCCCTCGACGAGCAGGTGGCCATCGGCCAGCAATGCGATCAGCAGGCGGTCGACCAGTGCGGCCTGGCCGACGATGGTCGCGGCCAGCGCATCGCGCAATCCACGAAACGCATCGTGCAGCCGCGCGCCTTCGGCATCGCGGGAGTGATCGCCCCCGGGGGACGCTTCGCCACGGAAATCATTCATCGGCATCGCACCGCAATCCGGTTCCGGTCGAGTTTGACCGATCACCAGCCTGAAGGTTCGCCCGTGGATGCCCGGTGTTCGCCAAGAGCCGGCGCGCACTGAGTTGGTGTCTCGGGCCGCCGTCATGCGTGAGGGTGGTTTGTCCGTCGTGACGGCTGTCCTGCCTGTAACGCCGGCCGCAGGCCATCCCTGGCCTGCTCAAACCACCCTCACGCACGCCGACGGCCTCCGGAGTTCGCCGGCGCGCCGAGGCGGTTGCGTTGCTTTTTCTCTCCCACAAGCGCCGGCGATGTTGCAAGGCGCGGTCGTGGTGCCTCGACGGGACAATACGCGCCATGGATGGCGCGGATTAGCCTTATCTGTTCGCAATCTGCGACGTTAGGCGCCGAGAGCCGACGTGGGCGACCGTCTTAGCCTTGGTCTTTCGACCGTCATGTAG
>DASTUL010000126.1:0-4520 GCA_035759645.1 Lysobacteraceae bacterium
GTCGACCAGCTGCTCAAGCAGTCCGGCACGCTGAACGAGCGCGCCGCGGTCCCCGACCGCGTGATGGACAGCAACGACCTGGAGAAGGAACGCGGCATCACCATCCTCTCCAAGAACACCGCCATCCGCTGGACCGACAAGGATGGCCAGGTGTGGCGCATCAACATCGTCGACACCCCGGGCCACGCCGACTTCGGCGGCGAGGTCGAGCGCGTGCTGTCGATGGTCGACTCCGTGCTGGTGCTGGTGGACGCGATGGACGGCCCGATGCCGCAGACGCGCTTCGTCACCCAGAAGGCATTCGCGATGGGCTTCCGGCCGATCGTGGTGGTCAACAAGGTCGACCGCCCCGGTGCGCGCCCGAGCTGGGTGCTGGACCAGACCTTCGACCTGTTCGACCGGCTGGGCGCCAGCGACGACCAGCTCGATTTCCACACCGTGTATGCGTCCGGCCTGCAGGGCTACGCCGGCCTG
The DNA here is from genome assembly GCA_035759645.1 of Lysobacteraceae bacterium. GTDB lineage: Bacteria > Pseudomonadota > Gammaproteobacteria > Xanthomonadales > Xanthomonadaceae > CAMPJU01. Next base: position 475 of record DASTUL010000126.1, read on the forward strand.
GAAGACACGGTGCGCGACGGCGACATGACGCCGCTGTTCGAGGCGATCTGCCAGCACGTCGCGCCGCCGCCGGTCGATCCGGACGGCCCGTTCCAGATGCGCGTCACCTCGCTGGACTACAACAACTACGTCGGCGTCATCGGCGTCGGCCGGATCCAGCGCGGCAAGGTGCGCACCAACCAGCAGGTGACCGTGGTCGCCGCCGACGGCACGCGCCGCAACGCGAAGGTGCTGCAGGTGCTCGGCTTCATGGGCCTGGAGCGCGTCGAGGTGCCCGAGGCCAGCGCCGGCGACATCATCGCGTTCAGCGGCATCGAGGGCGTGGGCATCTCCGACACGCTGTGCGACCCGGCGGCCGTCGAGCAGCTGCCGGTGCTCGCCGTCGACGAGCCCACCATCTCGATGACCTTCCAGGTCAACGACTCGCCGTTCGCCGGGGTCAAGGATCGCAGCGGCGGCAAGTTCCTGACCTCCCGCCAGTTGCGCGACCGACTCATGCGCGAGACCCAGCACAACGTCGCGCTGAAGGTCGAGGACACGTCCGACGCCGACAAGTTCAAGGTCTCCGGCCGCGGCGAGCTGCACCTGTCGATCCTGATCGAGACCATGCGCCGCGAGGGCTACGAACTGGCCGTGTCGCGGCCCGAGGTGATCATCAAGCACATCGACGGCGTCATGCAGGAGCCGTACGAGTCGCTTGTCGTGGACATGGAGGAGCAGTTCCAGGGCGGCGTGATGGGCCGGCTGGGCGAGCGCAAGGCGCTGCTGCAGAACATGGAGCCCGACGGCAAGGGCCGCGTGCGCCTGGACTACATCATTCCCGCGCGCGGGCTGATCGGCTTCCAGACGGAGTTCCGCACGCTGACCGCCGGCACCGGCCTGCTGTTCCACGTGTTCGACCACTACGGCCCCCGGGCCGAGGGCGAGATCGGCCAGCGCCAGAACGGCGTGCTGATCTCCAACGGCACCGGCCCCTCCCCCGCCTACGCGCAGATCGCGATGCAGGAGCGCGGCCGGTTGTTCATCGAGCCGGGCGAGGAGATCTACGAGGGCCAGGTGATCGGCATCAATGCGAAGGACAACGACCTGACGGTCAATGCGCTGCGCGGCAAGCAGCTCACCAACTTCCGCGCGTCCGGCAAGGACCAGGACGAAGGCCTGATCCCGCCGATCAAGTTCTCGCTCGAGCAGGCGCTGGAGTTCATCGACGACGACGAGCTGGTCGAGGTCACGCCGAAGGGCATCCGGCTGCGCAAGAAGCACCGCACCGAGATCGACCGCAAGCGCGCCTCCCGGGCTGCTTGAGCGGAGCTTGCGTGGGGGGTGCCCTGAGGTCAGACCTCAATGCGCGGCGGCTGTTGGCGAAAGACCAAAGAGCTTCGCCGCCATGGCGGCTCCCACAAGGTGCAAGCCGGGTCAGCCGGCGGCGAGTTGCGCCTGCTTGCGCACTACCAGCATCGCGGTCTCGAGGGCCTGCTCGTAGTTGAGGCGGGGGTCGACGGTTGAGCGGTAGGCGCGGGAGAGGTCGTGCTCGGTCAGCTCGCGCGCGCCGCCGAGGCATTCGGTGACGTCCTCGCCGGTGAGCTCCAGGTGCACCCCGCCCAGGCGCGTGCCTGCGGCGGCATGCAGGTCGAAGCTTTGTTCCAGCTCGCTGCGGATGTTGGAGAAGCGGCGGGTCTTGTAGCCGTTCGCGGTCGACTCGGTGTTGCCGTGCATCGGGTCGCAGATCCACAGCACGCGGCGACCGTCCCGGCGGATCGCGTCCAGCAGCGAGGGCAGTTTCGTCGCGACTTCACCGGCGCCCATGCGATGCACGAGCGTGAGCCGGCCGGGTTCATCGTCCGGGTTGAGGATGTCCACCAGGCGCAGCAACTGGTCCACGCCCATCGTCGGGCCGACCTTGACCGCGACCGGGTTGCGGATGCCGCGGAAGTATTCGACGTGCGCGCCGTCCAGCGCCGCGGTGCGCATGCCGATCCACGGCAGGTGGACGCCGAGGTTGAACCAGCCCCACTGCCTCGGCACCTGCCGCGTGTGCGCCTCCTCGTACGGCAGCAGCAGCGCCTCGTGCGAGGTGTAGAAGTCGACCCGGTTGAGGTTGTGCACCTCGGCGCCGGACAGCGTCTCCATGAACCGCACCGCGTCGCCGATGCCCTCGACCATGCGGTGGTACTCGTCGGCGAGCGGCGAGTGGCGGACCCAGCCCAGGTCCCAGTACTCGGGGTGGTGCAGGTCGGCGAACCCGCCGTCGATCAGCGAGCGAACGAAATTCATCGTCATCGCCGAGCGCGCGTGCGCCTTGATCATCCGGCGCGGGTCCGGGGCGCGCGCACCCGCGGTGAATTCCGGTGCGTTGACGATGTCGCCGCGGTAGCAGGGCAACGTGATGCCGTCGCGCGTCTCGGTGTCGGCGGAGCGCGGCTTGGCGTACTGGCCGGCGAACCGGCCCACGCGCACCACCGGCAGGCGCATGCCGTGCACCAGCACCAGGCTCATCTGCAGCAGCACCTTGAGCCGGTTGGAGATCACTTCCGGCGTGCAGTCCGCGAAGCTTTCCGCGCAGTCGCCGCCCTGCAGCAGGAAGCGCTTGCCCTCCTGCGCTTCGGCGAGTTGGCGCTTGAGCGCGAGGATTTCCCACGACGTCACCAGCGGCGGCAACGCGTGCAGCTCGACCAGCGCGGATGCCAGCGCCTCGGCATCCGGATACACCGGCTGCTGGCTGGCAGGACGTGCGCGCCAGCTGTCCGGGGCCCAGCCTGCGGGCGAATCGACCGGCTGCATCAGCGACGCCCGAACGCGGCGAACGCGGCCCAGGCGCCGAGCAGCACGAACCACGCCAGGCTCCACGCCGGCATCGACAGCGCCAGGAACGTCCAGTCGACGTTGGCGCACTCGCCCGAGCCAGTGAACACCTCGCGCAGCACGCCGGCCACCGGCATCGTCTGCATCATCCAGTCCAGGCCGGGACCGCAGGCCGGGACCTGGTCGGGCGGCAGGTGCTGCAGCCAGACATGCCGGGCCGCGATCGCCCCGCCGACCGCCGCGGCCAGCAACGCGAGCACGCCCCAGGCGCGACGCGCCCCGGCGCGGGACGGCGCATGCAGGCCGGCCCCCAGGAACACGATGCCCAGCACCGCGAACGCGACGCGCTGGAAGATGCACAACGGGCAAGGCAGCAGGCCGAGCTGGAACTGGCTGTACAGCGCGAAGGCGATGAGCGCGGCGCAGGCCGCGAAGCCGGCCAGGCACTGCGCGCGGAAGGACCAACGGAGGGGATTGGCATCCATCGCTGCATTATCGCCGGAACGGGTCGCGCAAGAGAAAGGCCCCGGCGTTTCCGCCGGGGCCTTCATGGCATTGCAGTCGCGTCGCCTTACTCGGCGGTGGCTTCCGCTTCCGGCCGGTCGACCAGCTCGACATAGGCCATCGGCGCGTTGTCGCCGGCGCGGAACCCGCACTTGAGGATGCGCACGTAGCCGCCCGGGCGCGCGCGATAACGCGGGCCGAGCTCGACGAACAGCTTGCCCACCGCTTCCTTGTCGCGCAGGCGCGAGAAGGCGAGGCGGCGGTTGGCGACGCCATCGGCCTTGGACATGGTGATCAGCGGCTCCGCGACGCGGCGCAGCTCCTTGGCCTTGGGCAGCGTGGTGCGGATCAGCTCGTGCTTGAACAGCGACGCGGCCATGTTGCTGAACATCGCCTGGCGGTGCGCGCTGGTGCGGCTGAACTTACGTCCGGATTTCTGGTGGCGCATTGTCGTTGTTCCTTTAGCCCATCATGCCGTGCGAGGCGACGCCCGCGGGCGGCCAGTTTTCAAGCTTCATGCCGAGGGAGAGGCCGCGCTGCGCGAGGACTTCCTTGATCTCGGTGAGCGACTTCTTGCCCAGGTTCGGCGTCTTCAGCAACTCGACCTCGGTCTTCTGGATCAGGTCGCCGATGTAGTAGATGCTCTCGGCCTTGAGGCAGTTGGCCGAACGCACCGTCAGCTCCAGGTCGTCGATCGGGCGCAGCAGCACCGGGTCGACGCCGGTGGCGGCCGGCTTGGC
>DASTUL010000127.1:0-6077 GCA_035759645.1 Lysobacteraceae bacterium
TCGCAACCGCTGCCAGCCAGCGCGTCCAGGTGCGGCGCGTTGCCCTTGCCGAACAGGATCAGCGGCGTGCGGCCGGCGCCATCGCCGCGCGGCAGTTCCGACGCGATGCGCTGCAGGTAGCGCAGCGAGAATTCGCGGTACATCGCCGGCGACAGCACGCCGCCCCAGGTGTCGAACACCTGCAGCACCTGCGCGCCCGCCGCGCGCTGCGCCGACAGGTAGGCGATGACGGCATCGGTGACCACGTCGAGCAACCGGTGCATGGCGGCGGGATCGTTCAGTGCCAGCGCCTTGACCTTGCCCCAGTCCTTGCTGCCGCTGCCTTCGACCATGTAGCAGGCGAGGGTCCACGGGCTGCCGGAGAAACCGATCAGCGGGACGCTGCCGTCGAGTTCCCGGCGGATCGTGCGCACCGCATCCATCACGTAACGCAGTTCGCCTTCCATGTCCGGCACAGCCAGCCGCGCGATGTCGGCGGCGTTGCGCACCGGGCGTTCGAAGCGCGGGCCTTCGCCGTCGGCGAAATACAGGCCCAGGCCCATCGCATCCGGAATCGTCAGGATGTCGGAGAACAGGATGGCGGCGTCGAGCGGGAAGCGGCGCAGCGGCTGCAGCGTGACTTCGCAGGCCAGCTCGGGATTCTTGGCCAGGCCGAGGAAGCTGCCGGCCTGCGCGCGCGTGGCGCGGTACTCGGGCAGGTAGCGGCCGGCCTGGCGCATCAGCCAGACGGGCGTGCAGTCGACGGGTTCGCGGCGCAGGGCGCGCAGCAGGCGGTCGTTGCGGAGTTCGGAGGGCAAGTCGGTTCTCGCTTGGTGGATCAAGGTCAGCGCGGCGCGCCGGCGCCCTGGCTGAAGGTGACCTGGAAGCCCTTCTTCAGCTGCAGGTCGCGGGCGTGCTCGAACGCGGCGGTGGCGCTGGCCTGGTCGGGAAACTGGTCGCGCCGCAGCTGACTGCGCCCGCCGATCAGGCCGGATTCGCGCACCAGGCTCCAGCCGCCGAGCAGGTCCCGCTCGAGCATCAGCTGCACGAAACGGGGCGCCTCGCGGCCCTCGGGGCGTTGTTGCAGGAGCAGGCGCATGGGACGCGCATTGTACGGGGACGCTAGGCCTGCAGGACCTCGAGCACCGCGGCCTCGTCCACGCTGGATTCCAGTCGCGCGGCGCCGGCGGTGTCCCAGAGCACCAGCCGCAAGCCGGTCGCGGTCGCCTTCTTGTCCAGGCGCATCCGTGCGAGCAGCGCCGCCGGGTCGAGCCCGGCAGGCAGCCCCACGGGCAACCCGAACCGGTGCAGCAGGCGTTCGAGGCGCGCGGCTTCGGCCGCCGGCGCATGGCCGAGCACCGTCGACAGCCGCGCGGCCAGCACCATCCCGATGGCCACCGATTCGCCATGGTTGGGCGCGTCGGCGGCGTATCCGGATTCGGCCTCGATGGCGTGGGCGAAGGTGTGGCCGAAGTTGAGCAGGGCGCGTTCGCCGTGCTCGCGCGGGTCGCGCGCGACGATCGCCGCCTTGTGGGCGCACGACCGCGCGATGGCCTCCGCCAGCGCCGCGTCGTCGCGGGCGAGCAGCGCGCCGGCGTTCGCCTCCAGCCAGTCGAGGAAGGATGCGTCCGCGATCGCGCCGTACTTGACGGTCTCGGCGAGTCCCGCCCGCAACTCGCGGTCGGGCAGCGTGCGCAGCGTGGTGGTGTCGGCGAATACCGCGACCGGCGGATGGAACGCACCGACGAGGTTCTTGCCGGCCGGCAGGTCGACGGCGGTCTTGCCACCCACCGATGAGTCCACCATCGCCAGGAGGGTGGTGGGCAATTGCACGACGTCGATGCCGCGCATCCAGCAGGCGGCGGTGAAGCCTGCGAGGTCGCCGACCACGCCGCCACCGAGCGCGTAGACCGTCGCGTCGCGGGTCGCGCCGAGCGCTGCGAGCGCCTCGATGCAGGCCGCGAAACCGTCGAGCGTCTTGTGCCGCTCGCCTGGTGGGAGCACGAAGCGGGCGATCGCGGTGCCGGGGCGCGCGGCTTGCAGTGCTTCCGCAACACGATCCGCGTAGAGCGGCGCCACGTTGCCGTCGCTGGCAATCAGGACATGGCGCCCGCGCATCGGTGCGGCGAGCGCGTCGCCTTCGGCCAGCAAGCCGGGGCCGATGTCGATCGCGTACGGCGCGGCGCCACCGACCTCGACCCTCATGCGGCCGCCCCGCGGCGCCAGCGGTCGTCGAGCAGGTGGCCCAGGCGGGCACAGGCCTCCGCGGGACCCAGGCCGTCGGTATCGAAGCGCAGGTCGGCCACTTCGGCATACAGGGGTGCGCGCTCGACGGCCAGGCGCCGCAGTACGTCTTCACGGTCGTCGCGGGCGATCAGCGGGCGCGTCCGGTCGCGCGCGAGCCGCTGAAACTGTTCCTCGATGCCGACGTGGAGGTGCACCACGAAGGCGCGCGCCCGCAACAGCGTCCTGGTGCCAGGGTCGAGCACCGCGCCGCCGCCGGTGGCCACCACCAGGCCTTCGCCGGCCAGCAGCGTCGCCAGCGAGGCGCGTTCGCGCGCGCGGAAGCCGGCCTCGCCCTCGCAATCGAAGATCGTCGCGACCCTGGCGCCCGTGTGAGCCTCGACCTCGCGGTCGCTGTCGACGAACGCCAGCCCGAGGCGGTCGGCCACCCGCTTCCCGATGGAGGTCTTGCCGGCGCCCATCGGGCCGACCAGCACGAGGTTCGATGCAGAATCCATGACGGGATGCTAAGGCCAAAGGCGCGCGTATGCGCCGGGTTGACGCGCGGGTGGCGATCATGGCGGTGCGGCGCCCGGCCGCGCATCGCGGGAGCACGGCATGTCCGTCGCCAAGATCATCGAGCTCAAGTCAGCGTCGCGGACCAGCGTGGAGGACGCCGTGCAAACGGGGCTGTCCAAGTGCGCCGAGACGGTCAAGAACATCCAGGGCGCCTGGGTCAAGGGCATCAAGGTGGTGACCGACGACACCGGGCGGATCAAGGAGTGGCGGGTCGACCTGAAGGTGACGTTCCTGGTTCAGTAGGGCGACGCCGCGCATCGAGCGGGACGAGCGCGTCGGCGAGGGCGGGCCAGGTCGCCATCGCGTGCCGGCTGACGCGTTCGAAGAACTGCACGAAACGCATGACCTGCGCACGGTCCATCGCGCGCCGGCCCGGGTGGGCGGCCTGGAGCGTGCGTTCCTGCTCCCAGCGCCAGTCGGGGACGACCTCGAAGCCCGGGCCCTGCAGGAACAGCATCCAGGGCAGGCGTTGCCAGAGCCCCGGGTAGTCGCGGGCGAGCGATGCGTTCGACCAGCGTCGCCACGTGCCCTCCGGGTCCTCCTCGCGTTCCAGGCGGTTGAGCGGTGCCCGCAATGCCGGCTCCGGTTGCGGCGGCACCTTGAGAAACCACCCTTCGAACACGACCAGGTCGATGTCACGCGCCACGGGCCAGCGCGAGGAAGGCAGCCGACTGTCCGCGATCTTGTCGAAGCGCGGCAACCTGGTCGGCACGCGCGCGGCCAGCGCGTCGAGCACCTCGCAGGCAAGCGGCACGTCGTGCGTGCCAGGCGGGCCGCGCGTCGCGCACAGCGGATGCACGGTGCGCCCGAGCCGGAGGCGCTCGCGCCGGCCCAGGTAGAAATCGTCGATCGACAGCGCAAGCGCGCGCACGCCGCGGTCGCGCGCGGCGGCGACCAGTTGCGAGGCGAGGGTCGACTTGCCGGTGCCCTGCAGCCCGGCGATGGCGTGGACGCGGAGGCCACGGTCCAGCGCCTCGGCCAGCCGTGCCCGCACGAAATCCGGCGACCAGCCGGCAGGCGTCGGGGCGTGATGCAAGCCAGCAGGCATGCGGCGACAATACCGCAATGGAAACGACCGACCCTGGACAGGCACGCATCGCGCTGAAGCTGGAGGCACTGGCCACCTTCGACGCGCTGTTCGCCGAGGCGCTGGAGGCGGGCGAGCCCGACCCGACCGCGATGGTGCTGGCCACCGCCGGCCTCGATGCGCGGCCTTCCGCGCGCACGGTGCTGCTGAAAGCCCGCGACGAGCGCGGCTTCGTGTTCTACACGCACCTGGATGGGCGCAAGGGGCGCGAGCTGCAGGCCAACCCGCACGCCGCGCTGCTGTTCCACTGGCCGCGCGTGCGCCAGGGCGTGCAGGTGCGGATCGAGGGCGAGGTGAAACTCGTGTCGGAGGACGAGTCCGACGCGTACTTCGCCACGCGCCCGCGCGGCAGCCAGCTGGGCGCGTGGGCATCGCGCCAGTCCGAGACGCTGGAGAGCCAGGAGGCGTTCGAGGCCCGGCTGGCGTCCGCCGAGCGCGAATTCGAAGGTCGCGAAGTGCCACGTCCGCCACGCTGGGGCGGGCTGCGCGTGTGGCCGCGCGCGATCGAGTTCTGGCATGGCGCCGCGTTCCGGCTGCACGAACGGCACCTCTACGAACGCGACGGGCGCAGCGTCTGGATCAAGCGGATGCTGTATCCCTGATGCCCGGACCGCGCCGGATCGTCTGCCTCACCGAGGAACCCACCGAGGTCCTGTACGCGCTCGGCGAGCAGGACCGGATCGTCGGCATCAGCGGCTTCACCGTGCGGCCCGCGATCGCGCGGCGCGAAAAGCCGAAGGTGAGCGCGTTCACCTCGGCGAAGATCGACGAGATCCTGAAGCTGAGGCCGGACTTCGTCGTCGGCTTCTCCGACATCCAGGCCGACATCGCCGCCGAGCTGGTGCGCCGCGGCGTCGAGGTGTGGATCAGCAACCATCGCAGCGTCGAGGGGATCGTCGACTACGTGCGACGGCTCGGTGCGCTGGTGGGCGCCGCCGGGCGCGCGGACGACTACGCGGACGGACTGCAGCGCGGGCTCGATGCGGTGGCGGCGGAAGCCGCGCGATTGCCGCGCAGGCCGAAGGTGTACTTCGAGGAGTGGGACGACCCGCCGATCACCGGCATCCAGTGGGTGGCGGAACTCGTGCGCATCGCGGGCGGCGACGACATCTTTCCCGAGCGTGCCGCCGAACCGCTGGCGAAGGGCAGGATCCTGGAGGACGCGTCCGAAGTGGTGCGCCGCGCGCCGGACATCATCCTGGGCTCGTGGTGCGGCAAGAAGTTCCGGCCGGAAAAGGTCGCTGCGCGGCCCGGCTGGGGCGCGATCCCCGCCGTGCGCGACGGCGAGCTGCACGAGGTCAAGTCTCCGATCATCCTGCAGCCCGGCCCCGCGGCGCTCACCGATGGCGTGCATGCCATCGCGGGGATCGTGCGCGACTGGGCGACGCGACACGGGTAACCGACCGAGCTGGTCGGTCGCGCCTGGTCAGTCGGGCCGCAGCTCGTGCTCGACGCGCAGCGTCGCGCCCGGTCCGCCATCCCAATCCACTTCGATGTCGAACCGCAGCGTGTCGGGCGGCGAAGCCTCGACCACGCCGAAGTAGTCCAGCACGGGTTCACCCGACGGCGCGTTGCCGTGGAGCTCCCGCATCTCGACTTCGTGCCGCTGCCCGCGCAGGTCCGTGACCGTCGCAGCCACGTCGGCCGCGATCGGCACCTCGTCGGCGCCGTCGCCACGTCGCACGCCTACCAGCAGCAGCACCGCATCCGGCTCGCGCGCGATGCCATAGCGTTCGGCCACCGCCGCGTCGAGGCTGGCCGTCCGCAGGGCATTCGCCCGCACGGTGACGTCGCCGACCTGCGTCGTCGCATGGCGCGGCACGGCCGGCTGCGCGGCCACTGGCTCAGGCGCACTGCCGCCGCACGCGGTCAGCAACGCCCACACCACCGTCATCCCCGCGAAGGCGCGGATGAACATGTGTCTGTTCGAGACCATCAGTCGTTCGCCTCGGACAGTTCGCGGCCCCGTTCGCGCGCTGCATGGATCGCCCGGCGCACGAGTTCACGGAACCCGCCGGACTCGAAGGTCTCGATCGCCGCCTGGGTCGTGCCGTTCGGCGAGGTGACACGGCGCCGCAGTTCAGCCGCATCCGCATCGCCTTCGACCAGCATCCGCGACGCGCCGAGCAGTGTCTGCAACGTCAGGGTGCGCGCCGCCTCGGGCGAAAGTCCTTCCGCTTCACCGGCCGCCTGCATCGCCTCGGCCAGC
>DASTUL010000128.1:0-7610 GCA_035759645.1 Lysobacteraceae bacterium
TTCTTCCAGGGCAACTACCGCGAGTACGAGGAAGACAAGCGCCGCCGCCTCGGCGACGACGCCGGCCCCCACCGCCTCCGCTTCAAGGCCCTCAAGTGACCCTGCGGAACGCAGGGTCATCCCCGCGAAGGCGGGGATCCAGCGGGGTGAGTCGACGTTCTGGATTCCCGCCTTCGCGGGAATGACGGAGAGGAGGTCCGGGATGGGGTTCATGCAGCAGCTGCGCCAGCGGTGGGACGACGCCGGGACGCTGGTATGCGTCGGCCTGGACCCGGAACCGGCGAAGTTCCCGGCGCGGTTCCGCGGCGACCTGGACGGCGTGTTCGGGTTCTGCCGGGCGGTGGTGGATGCGACGGCGGAGTTCGCGTGTGCGTTCAAGCCGCAGTTCGCGCATTTCGCGGCACTGGGTGCGGAAGACGCGCTGCCGCGGCTGGTCGCGCACATCCACCAGGCGCACCCCGGCATCCCGGTCATCCTCGACGCCAAGCGCGGGGACATCGGCAGCACGGCCACGCAGTACGCCGTCGAGGCGTTCGACCGCCACGGGGCCGACGCAGTGACCGTCAACCCTTACCTGGGCCGCGATTCGCTGCAGCCGTTCCTGGACCGCGCCGACCGCGGCGTGGTGATCCTGTGCCGCACGTCCAACCCCGGGGCGGCGGACCTGCAGGACCTGGCGATGGCCGACGGCCGCCCGCTGTACCAGCACGTCGCCCGAACCGTCGCCCGCGACTGGAACGGCAACGGCAACTGCCTGCTGGTGGTTGGCGCGACCTGGCCGGAGCAGTTGCGCGAGGTACGCGCGATCGTCGGCGACATGCCGTTCCTCGTGCCGGGCGTCGGCGCCCAGGGCGGCGACGTCGAAGGCGTGGTCCGCAACGGCCGCACCGCCGACGGCACCGGCCTGCTCGTCAGCTCCTCGCGCGCGATCCTCTACGCTTCCGCCGGCGACGACCACGCCCAGGCATCAGCTGCGGCCGCCCGCGCCCTCCGCGACGAGATCAACCGCTACCGATAGCCGCGCGCGCCGCCGCGAAGGGGAAGCGCAGCCAGATGGCGGCGAAGACGGCGGCGCGGGTCAGGACGTTGCGTCGCGGGGCTTCGAACTTGCTGAAGTAGCGCCAGAGGCCGCGGTGCTTGTGCCATTCCACGAACACCGGGCGGGCGCGGCTGGAGACGCCGCGGATGTGGACCACCCGCACGTCGTTGGCGACGGCCACGACGGCACCGGCCTCGCGCACGCGCCGGCACAGGTCCAGGTCCTCGGCATGCAGCCGGTAGCCCGGGTCGAAGCCGCCGACGTGCGCGAACAGCGCGTGCGGCAGCAGCATCAGCGCGCCGGACACGGCGTCGACGGGCTGCAGCGTTGCACCGGGATCGACCGGCACGTCCAGCCTCCCAACGCCCCGGCCGCGTCGCAGGGCGCCCAGCATGGCCCCGAAGTCCGGATCCCGGCGGCGTGCCGCGCCGTCGCGAACGCCCGCTTCATCGACGAGATCGGCGCCGACCAGCGCGGCGCCTCCCAACACACCGGCATGTGCTTCCAGTCGCGCGAGGCTGTCCGGCTCGACCAGGCAATCCGGGTTGACGAACGCGATCCAGCGCAGCGCGCGCCCGCGCTCGCGCAGTTCGGCGACGCCCTGGTTGCAGGCGACGGCGAAGCCGGGGTTGTCGGGGTTGGCGACGAAGCGCAGCCGCAGGTCGGCGACGGCGAGCCGCTGCACCACCGCCATCGTGCCATCGCCGGAGGCGTTGTCGACCACGCTCACCGCATCGACGCCTTCCGCGGCGAGCAGGCGCGCCAGGCAAGCCTCGATCGTCTCGATGCTGCGGTGGGAGACCACCACGACGCCGATGCCGGCCGGCCCGCCGTTCACGCCGCGCTCCCGGCGGCAAGGGCGGCCGTGCTGTCGTCCTCGCGACCGAACAGGTCGGCCTGCGACGTCGCGTCGGATGCCGCAAGCCGCGCGGATAACGCATCGCGCAAGGAACGCAACGGATCGTCCATCAGGAACTTCGCCAGCCGCGGATGCCACGCGGGCCAGCGCGCGGCGAGCACGTCGAGGTCACCGTCGGCTGGCACGCCCTCGCCGGCGCAGGCCACGAAGGCCGTCTCGCACAGTGCATTGCGCCAGCCCTGCCCCGCCAGCCGCAGCGACAGGTCCACCAGCGCCGCGTACCACGATCCGTAGCTGGCGCCGTCCAGGCCACCTGCGCGCCGGCGCGCGCTGGCGCGCAGCAGCACCGCGTGGCCGATCGCCGCGGGCAGCTCGGGGTGTCGCGGTGGCATCCCCGCGGCCGCGCGCGCCAGCGCCGCGAGTCCGGCGGTCGAAGGCGGCGGCGCGACTTCGCCGAGCCGCGGCCATGCCGCCGCTTCGCCCGCATTGCTCCAGGTCGTCGCGGTGCCGATCGCCGGGTCGCGCGCGAAGCAGGCCGACAACTGCTGCAGCCATCCCGGACCGGGTCGCGCGTCGCTCGCGAGCACCACGACATCCGCCTCGCCGCAGGCCGCCAGCGCCTCGTCCAGGTGCACCACCTCGCCCACCGAGCGTTGCCGTCGCGTGTAGTCCGCGCACAGCGGGGTCGCGCCGAGCCAACGTTCGATGATCGCGATGCCGCGCGGGCCGGCGCAGGCATCGTCGGCCAGCCAGACCCGGGTGCCGGCGGGCGTGCCCGCATCCAGCGCCGCGAGGGCGGCGTCCAGGGCCGCGTCGTCGGGACCCACCGGCAACAACACGACCGGCAGCGTGTCGACGGCGGCGGGCGCCGCGGCCACTACCGGTCCGCGCCGTCGTCCGTGCGCAGCGGTTCCAGCGATCGGAAGCGCTGGCTGTATTCGTCGGTCAGCTCGCGCGCCTGCATCGGGTTGCGGATGACCGTCGGCGTCAGCAGCACGATGACCTCGCTGCGGTCGGTGCCGTGCGTGCGGGTGCCGAACAGGCTGCCAATCACCGGGATCCGGCTCAGGCCCGGCACGCCGGACGAACCGGTGGTCACGCCCTCGCTGATCAGGCCCGCGAGCATCACCGTCTCCCCGCTCTGGATCGCGGCTTCGGTCTTCAAACGACGCGTATCGATCGGCACGTTGCAGTTGATGTCGCAGTTGGCGGGCACCGGGCCGGGCGAGCTGACCTCCTGCACGATGTCCAGGAACACCATGCCGTCGCGGGTGATGCGCGGGCGCACCTTGAGGATCACGCCCGTGTCCAGGTACTGCACCTGGCTCACGGTGCCGGTGCCGCCGCTGATCGGGTCGAAGGACACCGACGACACCGGGATGCTGGTGCCGACGTTGAGTTCGGCTTCCGCGTTGTTGCGCACCATCAGCGATGGCGTCTGCAGCAGGCGCACGTCGGTGACCTCGTCGAGCGCACTGATCACGGCCGCGGCATTGCGGCCGAGGAACGTCCACGACAGGCCGTTGTCGACGATCCGGCCCGCGAGGTCGCCCCAGATCCCGCGGCCATCCGCATTCGGCAGCCCGGCGCCACCGGCCGTCAGCGGATCGCTCACCGCATTCTCGAAGTACCAGTTGACGCCGTATTCCAGGTCGCCGGTGAGCTTGACCTCCGCGACCTGCGCCTCGATGTGCACCTGCAGCGGCATGACATCGATGCGCTCGACGACGTCGAGGATCGAGCGCCAGGCCTGCGGGCTGGTGCGCACGAGCAGCGTGTTCGTTTCTTCCACCGCGGACACGCCGACCGCGTCGCCGTCGATCTCGAGCGTCACTGCGGCATCGCCTTCCTCGCGCGGGTCGAGCGACAGCTGCCCCTCGCCCAGGCCTTCACCGTTGCCGCCGACCACCGGCGCGCTGCCGTCGCGGTCGCCGAAGCCTTCGTCCTTGAGCGTGCTCGACTGCAACCCGGTCATCAGCGACGGCTCGCCGCCGCTGCCGCCACCGTTGCCGCCGAACACTTCCGACAACCGGCGCGCGAGGTCGGCGGCCTTGACGTACTTGAGCTGGTACGAAAACAGCTGCACGCCCTCGCCCGCGCCGTCGATCCGCTCGAGCCACTGGCGGATGTCGGCCAGGTAGGCGGGTTGCGGGGTGATCACCAGCACCGCATTGGCGCCTTCCAGCGGCATGAAGCGGAACATGCCGGCCACCGGCGAGCCGCTGTCCTCGCCGAACACCTTTTCCAGGTCCTCGACCACGCGCGTGGCCTTGCCCGACTGCAGCGGGAACACGCCGACCGACATGCCCGCCAGCCAGTCGACGTCGAACACCTGGATGGTGCGCAGGTAGTTCTCGAGTTCGGCACGCGTGCCCGCGACCGTGATGACGTTGCGCGCCGGGTCGACGTGCACGATGGCGTTGTCGCGCGCGTAGGGCTCTAGCAGCTTCTCCATCTCGGTCGCGGAGATGTAGCGCAGCGGGACTACGCGCGTCTCGTAGCCGCGTGCATCGCTGGCGGGACCGGTGCGCGGGGCGACCGTGCCGGCCAGGCCCTGCTCGGCGGGCACGATGTTGTAGCGGCCGTCGCTGTAGACCATGCGCGCACCGTTCCAGCCGAGCACCATCTCCAGCAGGCTCAGTGCCTCGGCCGGGCTCACCGGGTCGGGCGTGGCCAGGGTCACGGTGCCTTGCACGCCCGGCGCGATCACGTAGTTCTGCCCCAGCATGTCGCCGAGGATCGCCTTGGCGACCGCGTGCAGCGATTCGCCCTCGAAGTTGAAGGTCACGGCACCGCTGGTCGCGCCCAGGCCGGGCGGCGGCGCGGCGGCGGCCGCGCGATCGATGACGATGCCGGTGCCGGGACGCAACCGGGGCTGCGCTTCGCCGGTCGCGGGATCGGACACGACAAGCGTGCGCGGCTGGCCATCGACGATGACCGTCTCGATGCGGGCCGCCGGGTCGCTGGTGCCGGCCGGCGGCGCCGCGCGCAGGTCGCCCTCGCGCGAGATGGTCGGCGCCGGCACCGTGGCGCAGCTCACGAGCAGGAGCGGCGCCAGGATGAACGTGGCGAGCGAAAGACGGGGAAAAACGATCATTCGTCGAACTCTACCGTTGTTGGGTCGCCGGCGGTTGCCGGGCCTCGCGGCGAAGTTGCTCGCGGCGCGCTTCGATCCGCTTTCGGATCGCTTCCACCTGGGCCTCGGGCGTGATGGCGGCTTCCGCCTCCGCCTCCTCCGACGCGACCTGTGCCATCGCAGCGGCCTGCGCGGCAGCGGCGGCTGCGACGGCTTGCTGGTCGGACATCGGCCGGGGTGGCGCGCCGGAGACCGGTGCGGGCGCGGCACGCAGGTCCGCGCCGCCGTCGTAGCTGCGCAGTTCCAGCGACTGCTCGCCGTCGGGTCCCTCGAACACGGCGCCGCGCGGCGACAACGCCACCAGCCGCCAGGACGGAGCGCCTTCCGGCGACTGGCCCACCCGCAGGCGGATCGATTCGCCGCCGCCGGCCGGCTGCACGATCGCCATCTGCAGGCCCGGCGTCAGCAACACGCCGGTGAGCACGAAGTCGAATCGCTCCTCGGCCACCTCGCCCTCGCCCTCCGGCGCGAGCGAGAACGGTTGCGGCCGGCGGTCGGGCGACAGCAACGGGCGGCCGCTGATCTCCGCGTAGCCGGACTGCGGCCCCAGTCGCCCTGCGACCGGCGCCGCCGGCGCGGGAAGCGCCTGGGCCAGCGCGGGATCGTCGGGCAAGGGCGCGATGTTGCCGCCCATCCCGGCGAGCGCGAGCAGCCAGAGCGCCAGGGTCCAGCCCGCCGTCGCACCGAGCAGCCAGGTCCGCGGGCCCGCGTCGTCAAGGCGCACCGGGCACCTCCACGGCGGCGGCAGGCGGGGGACGCAGGTAACCGACCAACTCGAACGTCACGTCGACGCCGCCGTTGCCCTGCGTGCGGTTCGCACCGAGCACGTAGCGGCGGATCGGGAGCATGTTGAAGTTGTCGACGAACAGGCGCGGCGACCCGCTTTCCAGTGCGTGCAGCACGGCCGCCAGTTCCGGCACGCCACACTGGACGTGCACCTGCACGGCGATCGGCGCGTACCCGGCCTCGGGCGCATTGCGGTTGACCGGCGTGCGGTTGGTGATCGCGCACGCCGCGTTGCCGGGACTCGCCTGGGCGACCACGGTCTCCAGTCGCTGCACGAGTCCGGCGGTCGCGAGCTCGGCGGTCGCTTCGGGCAGGAAGCCGGACGCGCTCGCCTGCCGCGCGCGCACCTGGACCAGCAGGCGCTGCACGTCGGGCGCCTGCTGCAGGCGGGTGCGCACGCGCAACTCGCGTTCGCGCAGGCCATCGATGCGTTCCTGCGCCTGGAGCATCGGCACGGTCCACCACGGATGCAGCAGCAACAGGTAAGCCAGCCCGAGCGCGGCGAGCAGCAGCCCGAGCGCCAGCCAGCGGTCGCGGTCAGCGGTCCGGGCCACGGGGCGCCTCCGGTCCGGTGGCGGCGGGCACGGGCGGCCGCGTGGCGAGTTCGGCCACCAGCGAGAAGCGGTCGCGGCCGGTGCGCGGATCGGGTTGCAATGCGCCGGTCAGCGCCGGCGAGCGCCACAGCGGGGATGGCTCGAGCCGGCGCACCAGTGCGGATGCCTCGCTGCTCAGGCCGATCAGCACGAGCTGGTCGCCTTCGATCGCGACTTTCTCAAGCCACGTGCCATCGGGCAGCAGCCGGCTCAATTCGTCCAGGATCTCGACCGTGGTCGGGCGCGCGGCACGGCTGCGGTCGAGGAAGGCCTGGCCGGCGACGATCGCCACGAGTTCCTGGCGTTCCGCCGCGACCTGGCGCGCCTGCGCGGCGCGCGGCGCGAGTTCGGCCTCGAAGGCATCGGCGGCGTCGCGGCGATTGTCGAGCACCTGCCACAACCCGAGCAGCAACGCGCACACGGCGACTGCCGCCAGCGCCAGGTTCCAGCGGCGCCAGGGATCGGCCACCTTGCGACGCTGCCCGGGCGGCAGCAGGTTGGCACCCAGTGGTGCGCCGCCGGCGCCGGCGAGGTCGACACCGGCGAGCGTGGTCGCGAGCGCGCCGAGTGCGTTGCGATGCACGTGCAGCCGCGCGAGCGGCACCACCACCAGGTCGACGTCGAGCTGGCCGTCCGTGCGACGACGCACGACGCGCGCGTCGTACGCGACGTCGGCGGCGGCGAAGGGCGTCTGCCGGTCGATCTCGAACGCGAGGACGTCGCGCAGCCGGTCGGCCGCGGCCGCGGGCAGCGCCAGCCGTCGCACCAGGCCACTGGCGGCGGGCAGCAGCAACCAGCGCGGCAAGTCGCCCAATGCCTCATCGGGATCGGAGGGCAACGGCATCCGGCCGAGGTCGCGCAGGCCATCGCCGTCCTCCCGCCAAAGCTGGAGCGCGGGCCGATCATCATTGTCGTTGGCGGACGGCGCGGACAGGTCCGGCGCGAGCAGCAGGCGACCCCGGTCGAGCCCGAGCACGCGACGCCAGCTGCGCGGCAACCACGCCGCGAGCGAATGGCCCCACCAGGAAAGAAAGCCGCCCGGCCCCGGGCCCAACCGGGCTCCGACGCGTCCGAGCCGGGCGCGCAGCGGGGTCATCGCGATGCCTCCTCCTCCCACTCAAGCGGCGTGTAGGTCGATCCGGGCAAGCCGGATCCGCCGGCGCGCACCACCGCGCGCAACACCGTCTCGCGACCATC
>DASTUL010000129.1:0-2317 GCA_035759645.1 Lysobacteraceae bacterium
GTGTGCGACAATGCGCGCCCAGCGGCGTGCCCAGGCTCCCGCGGAACGGCACGCGCCCGTAGCTCAGCCGGATAGAGTAGTGGCTTCCGAAGCCATTGGTCGGGGGTTCGAATCCCTCCGGGCGCGCCACTGTTCCGACCCCTTGGCGCGCCATCGAATCGACTTCTGCGGCCGAGCCGCGTGCATGGGTGGATCGTGCGCAATTACGACCTGGACTTCCTCAAGAAATTCTCGATGGTGCTCGGCTTCCTGGTGGTGGTTGCCATCGGGTTGATCCTGCTCGCCAAATACCTGCAGGGAACCTTGCCGCGCGAGGAGGATCCGTCGGTCACCGCGCGCACCGAGGCGCGGATCGCGCCCATCGGGCAGGTCTACGCGGGCGCGACCGGTGCCGCATCGCAGGCGGCCGCGGCCGCTGCCGCCCAGGCCGCCGCCGCGTCGCAGGTCGCCTACGGCGGCACGCTGGACGGCGCGACGATCTACCAGAACCTCTGCGGCGGCTGCCACACCGCCGGGGTCGCCGGTGCGCCGAAGCTGGTGTCTGCCGAGTGGACCGCGCGCATCGCGCAGGGCATGGACGTGCTGCACTCGCACGCGATCGAGGGCTACCAGGGCCAGGCCGGCTTCATGCCGCCGAAGGGCGGCAACCCCGCGCTGACCGACGAACAGGTCGTCGCCACCGTCGACTGGATGGTCGAGAACCTCCAGTAGGAGCGGCGTAAGCCGCGAAGCTTTCCGAGACGCCGCCCCCGGGCGGCGTCTTCATGTCCGGGGCTTATCATTCAGGAATGACCCAACCCCCGTTCCCCACGCCCGAGGCTGCCGCCGATCCGGACGCCCCGTCGCTGATGCTCGAGGGCCCCGCCGGCGCGATCGAGGCGACGGTCGAGTATCCGGAAGGGACCGCTCGACCGGTGGTCGCCGTGATGTGCCATCCCCTGCCCACCGAGGGCGGGACGATGCACAACAAGGTCGTGACGATGGCCGCGCGCGCCCTGCGCCAGTGCGGCGCCACCACGGTGCGCTTCAATTTCCGCGGCGTGGGCGACTCCGCCGGCGACTTCGACGACGGCCGGGGCGAGCTCGAGGACCTGCGCGCGGTGGTCGAGTGGGTGCGTGAGCAGCGCCCGGAACACCAGTTGTGGTTGTGCGGCTTCAGCTTCGGCGCCTACGTGTCGCTGCGCGGCGCGGTGGAGCTGGCCGCCGATGCGGTGATCTCGATCGCGCCGCCGGTCGGCCGCAGCTGGGACTTCACCACCATCCAGCCGCCGGCGGTGCCGTGGCTGGTCGTGCAGGGCGATGCCGACGAGGTGGTCGACGCGAACGAGGTCGCCGCGTGGGTGGACAAGATGCCCGAGCCGCCCGAGCTGGTGCGCATGCCGGAGGCGGGCCACTTCTTCCATCGGCGCCTGATCGACCTGCGCGGCGCCATCAAGCACGGGATCCGGACCTGGCTGCCGCCCGCGCAGGGCACGAATGGCTGACGCGCGGCAGGGACCCACGCCGGGCGAGGTGTACGCGGCAGGCGTGACGCGCGGGGACTGGCAACGCGATCCCGCGCAACTGCCCACGCTCGCGGAGCTCGAGCGAATCCACCACGCGCTGGCAGAGGCGTCTGGCCCCGGGTTTTTCGGCCGCCTGCTGGGCAAGCGCGAGGCGGCGCCGAAAGGCCTGTACCTCTGGGGTGGCGTCGGCCGCGGCAAGACCTTCCTTGTCGACCTGTTCTACGACAACCTGAAGATTCCTTCGAAGCGGCGCACCCACTTCCATCGCTTCATGCGCGAAGTCCATGCGCAGCTGCGCGCGCACGCCGGCGAACGCGACCCGCTCGGCGCCATCGCCCGCCAGTGGGGTCGCGAGCTGCGCGTGCTGGTGCTCGACGAGTTCTTCGTCAGCGACATCGGCGACGCGATGCTGCTCGCCCGCCTGCTCGACGGCCTGTTCGCCGAAGGCGTCGTGCTGGTCACCACCTCCAACACCCCCCCGGACCGCCTGTACGCCGGGGGGCTGCAACGCGCGCGGTTCCTGCCCGCGATCGAATTGCTGAAACGTCATTGCGTGGTGCTCGAGCTGGACAGCTCGACCGACTACCGGCTGCGCGCGCTGACGAAGTCGCCCGTGTATCGCGCGCCGCTCGACGCCGGATCGGGCGACTGGCTGCAGCAGCGTTGGGACCAACTGACCAGCGGCGTCCCGCTCGAAGACGGCCCGTTGGTCATCGAGGGCCGCGAGATCCCGGCGCGTGCGCTCGCCGAAGGCCATGCCTGGTTCGACTTCGAGGCCCTGTGCGAAGGGCCGCGCGCCACCGCCGACTACA
>DASTUL010000130.1:0-8424 GCA_035759645.1 Lysobacteraceae bacterium
AGCATCGTGTCCGGCCCGGCCAGCGGCAGGAACTGCTTCGGGTAGGCCTCCCGCGACAGCGGCCACAGCCGCGTGCCGGAGCCACCGGACAGCAGGACGGGCTGGAGTTCGGTCACGTTTCTGTCCGTCGCCGCGCGCGCAATCGCGAGCGCGCAGTTTACCCTGTGCGTCCGGCGACCCCTGCCGCCCGGAGACTGCATGAGCACGGCCATCGACCCCGACGACGCGCGCGCGACCGAGCGCCTGGCCTGGGCGCGCGCGGCGACCGCCGAACCGGCGCTGGCGCTGTCGCGGGCGTCGGTGGACGCGGGTTTCCGCAGCTACTGGCGCGCGACCGCGCCCGGCGCCCCCACGCGCATCGTGATGGATTCACCGCCCGGGCTGGAGGACGTCCGGCCGTGGCTGCGCGTGCATGCGCTGCTCGACGGCGGCGGCGTGCGCGTGCCGCGGGTGCTCGCGCGCGACGTCGATGGCGGCTTCCTGCTGCTGGAGGACCTTGGCACCCGGACCTACCTGCAGGTACTCGACGACGACAACGCCGACGCGCTGTTCGACGCTGCGGTGGACCAGTTGCTGCGTTTGCAGGCGATTCCGTGCCCGGACTGGCTCCCGCCCTACGACGACGCGCTGCTGGTGCGCGAATTGCGGCTGTTCGACGACTGGTTCCTGCAGCGGCACCTCGGCGTGCAACTCGACGGTGATGCGCGCGGGGTACTGGAGGACGCATTTGCGCGCCTGGCCGCTGCGGCGCTCGCCCAGCCCCGCGTGCTGGTGCATCGCGACTTCATGCCGCGCAACCTGATGCCGGTCGGCGACGATGCCGCCGTGCTCGATTTCCAGGATGCGGTCCGCGGGCCCATCGCCTACGACGTGCTGAGCCTGTTCAAGGACGCGTTCACCAGCTGGCCAGAAGCACGGTTCGACGACTGGCTCGGGCGCTACCACGCGCGCGCGACCACGGCAGGATTGCCGGTTCCTGACGCGGCCACGTTCCGGCGCGATGTCGACTGGATCGGCGTGCAGCGGCACCTCAAGGTGCTGGGCATCTTCGCCCGCCTGTCGCATCGCGACGGCAAGCCGAAGTACCTCGCGGATGCCCCACGATTCCTCGATTACCTCGATGGCGTGCTGCCGCGGCATCCCGGACTGGCGGCGCTGCACGCCCTCGTGGTGCAGCACGTCCGACCCGCGTTCGCGCGAAAGGCGGCGACATGAAGGCGTTGATCTTCGCGGCCGGCCTGGGCGAGCGCATGCGCCCCCTGACCGACCGTACGCCCAAGCCCTTGCTGGAAGTCGGCGGACGGGCGTTGATCGTGCGCCACCTGGAGAAGCTGGCAGCCGCCGGCGCGACCGACGTGGTCGTCAACACGAGCTGGCTCGCGAGCCGCTTCCCGGAGGCCCTTGGCGACGGGTCGCGATGGGGACTGCGGCTGCACTTCTCCGTCGAGGGCACGGTGCCGCTGGAAACCGGCGGCGGCATGTTGAACGCGCTGCCCCGGCTGCGCGGCGACGGCGGCGGCAACGGCGCGTTCCTCGCGATCAACGGCGACATCTACAGCGACCACGATTACGCGGCGCTGCCGCTCGATCCCGCGGGGGATGCGCACCTGGTGCTGGTCGACAACCCGGAGCACCACCCGGCCGGCGACTTCATGCTCGGCGGCGACGGACGGATCGCGGCCGCCGGGGAGCCGCGACTCACCTTTTCAGGCATCGGCGTCTACCGGCCGTCGCTGTTCGACGACTGGCGCGCGGCGGTCGCAGGCGCACCGGCGATCGACGAAGTGCCGCCGCGGTTCCAGCTCGCACCCCTGCTGCGCGCGGCGATGGCCCGCGATGCCGTCACGGGCGAGCACCACCGCGGACGCTGGACCGATGTCGGCACGCCCGCGCGGCTGGAGTGGCTCGACGCCGAGCTACGCGCTGAAGCCTGATCGCGAGGCCCCGCGACGGGCCGCGCCCGCCGCGCGTATGGTCCGGTCATGGAGCACGCCGGGACGGACGACACCGCCGACACCGCCGACACCGACCTCGTCCGGCGCGCACGCCGCGGCGACCACGCGGCCTTCGAGGCGCTGTACCGCCGGCATGCCCGCGCGGTCCACGGGTTCGCCCTGCGCCTGTGCGGCGACCCGCCCGCCGCCGAGGACATCGTCCAGGACACGTTCCTGAAACTGTTCGGCTTCCTCGGTGGATTTCGCGACGACGCGCCGCTGCGACCCTGGTTGAAGCGGGTGGCGTCCAACCTCGCGATCGACCGCTTGCGCCGGCAGCGCCCGCAGCTGGACGCGCCGCTGGAAGAGGACGCCTGGGCCGATCGCGGCGCGGGCCCGGACCTCCACGCCGAAGGCGAAGGACTGTTGCGACGGCTGCCGCCGCTGGTGCGTACCGTGGTGTGGTTGCACGAAATGGAAGGCTGGTCGCATCCCGAACTGGCCCGCCGCTTCGGCCGCAGCCAGAGCTGGTCGAAGTCGGTGCTGGCCCGTGGCCTGGCGCGACTGCGCGGCGAGCTCGACGACACCCTTCCTGCCGGAACCGAGGCCGATCCCGATGCCCATCACGATGCCGCCCGCGACTGACGAAGACCGGTTGCAGCACCACCTCGGCGCACTGCCCGAGCCGCCGTTGCCGGCGGCCTTGTGGCCCCGCGTGGCACGGGCGCGGCAACGCCAGCTCGCGCGACGCCGCATCGCGCTCGGCGGCGGCATCGCGGCGCTGTTCGCCTTGCTGGTCCTGCCGGGCCGCCTGCCGGGTCCCGACCTGCTGCGACACACGGACGCGGCCGCGCTGGTCGCATCCGCACACACGATGCCCGCCCGTGCCCCCGTCGCGGCCGATCCGGATGCACGCCTGCGCATCCTCGACCGCGAATTGCAGGCCGCCTATCACCGCGGTTCCGGCCCGGCGGAGATCGCCCAGCTCTGGCAGGCACGTGCCGCACTGGTACGCGAGCGCGATCAAGGCACCCGCGTCCGCCCCTTGCGCATCTGACACCACAGGAAAAAACATGACCCCTCCCCCGCGTCGCCCGTCCACTTCGCTACCGCGCCTGGCCTTGCTGCTGCTGCCGCTGTTCGCGGCGCTACCGGCTGCCGCGCAACCGGCCGACGTCGGGCAGTTGCAGCGCGACGTCGAGTCGGCGCTGCTTGCGCTGGGCGACCGCGGCGCGCTCGGCACGAGCGACGAGCCCCTGACCGTCTCGTCGCCGACCCAGGTGCGCTACGAACTGGGCGCCGTGCTGGTGCCACGCGCCGACGGCGCGCCCGCGATCATGGCGATCACGCCGGGCGGCGCCGCCGAGCGGTTGCGGCTGCGGGTCGGCGATCGCCTGGTCTCGGTCAACGGCAAGGCGCTGGCCGGCGTCGACGAGCCGGTCGCGGCGCTGCAGTCCGCCATCGCAGCGGACGACGGTGCCTTGCGGGTCGAATACCTGCGAGCCGGGAAGGTCCAGGCCGCGACGGGCAGCGCCGGCATCGTCGCGATCCCGGCCTACCGGCTCGTGGTGGGCGCGGCCACGACCGGCGCGTGCGACGGCTACGTCAGCGACCAGGGCGCCCAGCCGCGCAGCCATTCGATCTACGCGGCCGACATCACCCGCATCGATGGCCGCAGCACGCCGCTCCATCCGACCAACCGGCACCGGGTGGAGCCGGGCCGGCACGTGCTGACGGTGCGCGAACTGGTCGACCGCACCTGGTTGAACCGCGCGCAGGTCAGGACCATCGACCTGATGCAGCGGCGCGAACGGGCCCGCGCCTACAAGTCGCTCGTGGTCGACGTGCAGCCGGGCACCACCTACAAGATCGGCGCGCGGCTGCTGCGCGACAAGCTGGATTCCGAAAGCATCCGCGCAAACGCGTACTGGGAACCGGTGGTCTGGGCGGTGGATCCCGACCCCTGCCACTGAGCGGGCTCTGCCCGCTCAGGCGGCGGGCGACTCCAGCACCTGGCGCAGGAACGGCACCGTGATCCGGCGTTGCGCGGCGAGCGACGCGCGGTCCAGCCGCTCCAGCAGCGCGGCGAGCCCGGCCAGGTCACGGCCAGCGCGCACCAGCAACCAGTCCAGCGCCGCCTCTTCGACGACCAGCCCGCGACGGCGCGCACGTTCGCGCAGGACCTCCCGCCGCCCGGCGTCGTCCAGCGGCGCGAGCACGATCCGGGCGCATTGCGAGAGGCGCGAACGCAGGTCGGGCAACACGAGCGGCAGGCGGTCCGGGCCGACCGACCCGACATAGAGCACGCGCAGGCCGGCGCGGCGCGCCCGGTCGTGGAATGCGAACAGCGCGACCTCGTCGTCGCGATGACCCGCGACGGCGTCGAGCCCGTCGAGTGCAAGCAGTGCCGGCGCGTTGCCGCTGCCGGCATCGGCAAGCGCGTCGAGTGCGTCGCCGACGCGTCCCGCCGCGGCGCGCAGCGGCAGGTACGCCGCGCGCTGCCCGGCCGCGTCGGCCGCGGCGCATGCCGCCAGCGCCAGGTGGGTCTTGCCGGTGCCCGGTGGCCCCGCGAGATAGATGCGGTCGCCGGCAACGCCGGTGGCGAGCGCACGCAACTGCTCGAGCGCACCCGGCGGCGCGCCGACGAAGGTCTCGAAACGCTGGTCCGCCGGATGGCGCAGCGCTAGCGGCAACTGCGGCACCGCACCGCCCGGCGCGCGTCCCGGCGACTGGTTCACCGGCCGCGACTCATGGTGCGTCCGCTGGACCGGGCGCCGGCCCATCCGCGACGGCCGCGCCGGCCGGCCGCACGATCTCGGGATGGTCTCCCGCGTAGAGCCTGCTGTGCGTGTAGCGTTCTTCCGCATAGCGCAGAAGCACGTTCGCCACGGCCGCCACCGGCAGCGCCAGCAGCATGCCGAGGAATCCGAAGAGCACGCCGCCGGCCATCACCGCGAAGATCACCGCCATCGGATGCAGGCCGATGCGGTCGCCGACCAGCTTGGGCGTCAGCAGGTAAGTCTCGATCACCTGGCCCACGCCGAACACCGCGAGCACGCCCGCCACGTGGGGCCAGTCGCCGTACTGCGCCAGCGCCGCGACCACCCCCAGCACGATGCCGCTTGCGGGACCCAGGTACGGCACGAAGGTCAGCAGCCCGGCGATCAGTCCGATCAGCAAGCCGAGATCCAGTCCGACGAGCCACAACCCGACGCCGTAGAACACGCCGAGGATCAGCATCACCAGCAATTGCCCGCGCAGGAACCCGCCGAGCACCGCGTCGGATTCCTTCGCCAGCCGCGTGACCGTCGGCAGGTGGTCGCGCGGGATCAGCGATGCCACCCGTGCGACCAGGATGTCCCAGTCGCGCAGGAAGAAGAACGTGAGGACCGGCAGCAGCACGATGTTGGCGAACCACGCCAGCAGCGCGAACCCGGAACGCGACAGGTAACCCAGCACCGTTGCCGCCGCGCCGCCGGCCTGCTCCCAGTGCTGTCGCGCCAGCGCGATGAGCCGCGCGGGATCGAGCCAGCTCATGAGTTCCAGGCCCGTGCGCGCCTCCAGCCAGGGCAGCGCGGTGCCCACGAACCAGCCGCGGTAGCGCGGCAGCGACTCGAACAGCGTGACCACCTGCCGCTCGAGCATCGGGATCAGCAACACCAGCCCCACCAGCAGCGCCAGCACCATCCCGGTGAACACCAGCGTCACCGCGGCGGCGCGCGACCGCCCCCGCGCGACCAGGCGATCGACCAGCGGATCGCCGAGCCAGCCCAGCAACGCACCGAGCACGAACGGCGTCAGCACCGGCGCCAGCAAGCCGACCAGCCACAGCACCACGAGCGTCACGACGATCCATTGCAGGCGCCGCAGGAACCGCGCGATCTCGACCAGCGGCGAGTCGTCCATGCGCGAAGCGGTCAAAGGACGCGGTAGTGCGCGGAAGGGGTGGCGGGCGCAGCGTCCACGGGCGGCACGCCAGGCTCGGGTACATCGGATGCCGAGCCGTCGTCGATCGCTTCGACCACCTCGCTGCGCGCCGCCATCCGCGCGAACCCCGCAAGGCCGGTGCTCAGCGCCAGTTCCAGTTCGAGGGCGTCGCCGGTCGCGGCCAGCGGCGTGATGTCGGTGACCAGGGGCACGCCCTGCAGCCATGCGGACAGCCGCAGGTAGTCGTCCGTGCCGTCGATGCCGCTGAAGGCCACGCGGAAGTTGCCCGGCGGATCGGTCGGCGGCGCCTTCGCGTAACGCGAGGCCAATGCATCGGCGGCGCCGTCGGCGCCGGCGGCCAGCGCCTGGCGTGCATCGCGCTCCTCCACCGACCACGACGACAGCACCCGGCCGTCGTCCACGAAGATCCAGTCCGCACGCCACCCGTTCCCCTTGCGGTAGAGCTTGCCGACCAGTTGCATCGGCGGCTTGTAACGGGAGGACGCGCGTGCGACCGCGGCGGTGTCACCGCGCCAGATCGCACCGACGACGGCGCGCTCGGCCGCGCTGCCAGCCGGCAGCCCCAGCCGGTATCCACGCTCGATGGCCCGCGCGGTCAACGGCCGGGCGACGTCGTCCTGGCGCACGCCCACCAGGCGCGGCCCGCTGCCGTCGTCGATCGCCAGCCACAACACGGGCTTGGGCCTGGGCGTCGGCCAGACGGGGATGCCCAGCGCGGCCGCGAGGTCCTCCACCGCCGATTCGTCGAAACGCACGACCAGGGTGGTGCGGTAGCTGGGCGCACCGCCGGCGGTGGTGCCTTCGTCCTGGCGGTAGTCGTAGCTGTCGACGTAATCGCCCGCATTCGACAGTTCCGCGGCGACGCCCGGCCTGCCGGCCGCACCGCGGTCGCCGGAAATCTTGCCCAGCACCTCCGCCAACGCGCGTGCGAACCCGGCATCGCGGTCGCCTGCACCTTGGCTGTTCACGGGGACTTCCGCCTCGTACAGGCCGCTCGCGGCGGCGCGGGACCCCTCCACGCGCTGCGCCGCGGTGGGCGCGGCCGCGAACAATGCCAGCGCGAGGACGATCAGGATCATCTTCCCAGGCAGGATCCCGGACAGAACTGGCATGCGGCGCATGGGTGTTTTCCTGCTGCGAAACCTCCCCGAATGGTGCCGCAGCCCATGCCATAGGTCCATCGCCCCGTGGTCGACCTGTGGTCGACTGTAAAATAGGGGACCATTCCCCGCCGATCCGAGGCCGCCGTGACCGGCAAGCCGCCCGCACCCCTCACCTATCGCGAGGCCGGCGTCGACATCGACGCGGGCGCCGCGCTCGTCGAGCGCATCAAGCCGCTCGCCAAACGCACCGCCCGCCCGGGCGTGATGGGCGGGCTGGGCGGATTCGGCGCGTTGTTCGACCTGTCCGGCCGCTACCGCGAACCGGTGCTGGTGTCCGGCACCGACGGGGTCGGCACCAAGCTGAAGCTGGCGCAGCAACTCGGGCGCCACGACACCATCGGCATCGACCTGGTCGGCATGTGCGTGAACGACGTGCTGGTGCAGGGCGCGGAGCCGCTGTTCTTCCTGGACTACTTCGCGACCGGCAAGCTCGACGTGGACACGGCTGCCGCGGTCGTCGGCGGCATCGCCCGCGGCTGCGAACTGTCCGGGTGCGCATTGATCGGCGGCGAGACCGCCGAGATGCCGGACATGTACCCGCCCGGCGAGTACGACCTCGCGGGGTTCTGCGTGGCAGCGGTCGAGAAGTCCGAGCTGCTGGACGGGACGAAGGTGCGCGCGGGCGACGTACTCATCGGCATCGCGTCGTCCGGCCCGCACTCGAACGGCTACTCGCTGGTCCGGCGCATCTACGATCGCGCCGGGCGGCCCGCCGACGTGCAGGTCGGCGGCGTGCCGCTGGCCGACGCGCTGATGGCACCCACCGCGC
The DNA here is from genome assembly GCA_035759645.1 of Lysobacteraceae bacterium. Lineage (GTDB taxonomy): Bacteria > Pseudomonadota > Gammaproteobacteria > Xanthomonadales > Xanthomonadaceae > CAMPJU01. The sequence continues at coordinate 7,815 of DASTUL010000130.1, forward strand.
TCTACGTGAAGCCGGTCCTCGAATTGCTGCGCGGGGATTCCCGCGCCGGCATCCACGCCATGGCGCACGTGACCGGCGGCGGCCTGACCGAGAACATCATCCGCGTCGTCCCGGACGGCCTGGGCCTGGACATCGAGGCCTCGACGCTGGCGTTGCCGCCGGTGTTCGACTGGCTGCAGCGCGAAGGCGGCGTCGCCCGCGAGGAGATGTGGCGCACGTTCAACTGCGGCATCGGCTTCGTACTGCTGGCGGGGACGGATGCAGCGGCCTCGCTCGAAGCCGGGCTCGACCGCCTCGGCCTGGCGCATCGCCGGATCGGTTCGGTGGTGGCGCGCGCCGACGGCGAACGCGTGCGCATCGGCTAGCAGCGCGATGGCGAACGCGCCGCTGCCGCGCCTGGCGGCGCTCGTTTCCGGGCGCGGGACCAACCTCCAGGCCATCGTCGACGCCATCGCCGATGGCGTGCTCGAAGCCGAACTCGTCGGCGTGTTCTCCGACCGTCCCGACGCCGCGGCACTCGCGCGCGTGCCCGCCGCGTTGCGCTGGAGCGACACGCCGGCGCGCCACGCGACACGCGCGGATTTCGATCGCGCCCTCGGCGATGCGGTCG
>DASTUL010000131.1:0-2401 GCA_035759645.1 Lysobacteraceae bacterium
GTCGCGCCGTTCGCCAGCGGCCCGTAGACGATGTAACTGTGTCCGGTGACCCAGCCGACGTCGGCGGTGCACCAGTACACATCCTCCTCGCGCAGGCCGAAGACCTGCTCGTGCGTGTGCGCGACGAACACCAGGTAGCCACCGGTCGTGTGCAGCACGCCCTTCGGCTTGCCGGTGCTGCCCGAGGTGTAGAGGATGAACAACGGGTCCTCCGCGCCCATCGGTTCGGGCTCGCAGGTTTCCGGCTGGCCCTCGACAACCGCGTCGTACCAGCGGTCGCGTGGCATCTGCATGTCGACCGCCGCGTTCGTGTGGCGCACGACGAGGACGGTCTCGACGGGGTTCGTGCCGGGCAGCTGCAGCGCCGCATCGACGTTCGCCTTCAGCGAGATGCGCTTGCCCCCGCGCAAGCCCTCGTCGGCCGTGATCACCAGCTTGCTGCCGCAGTCGGCGATGCGGTCGGCGATCGACTGCGGCGCGAACCCGCCGAACACCACCGAGTGGATGGCGCCGATGCGCGCGCAGGCGAGCATCGCCACCACCGCCTCAGGGATCATCGGCAGGTAGATCGTGACCCGGTCGCCCTTGCCGATGCCCAGGTTGCGCAAGGCATTGGCCAGCCGGCAGGTGCGCGCGTGCAACTCGCGGTAGGTGATCGTTTCGGGGGGCAACGCCGGGTCGTCGTGCTCGAACAGCAGCGCGGCCTTGTCGCCGCGCGTGGCCAGGTGCCGGTCCAGGCACTCGACGCTCGCGTTGAGCACGCCGTCGGCGAACCAGCGGATCCGGAAGTCCGCCGCGTCGAAGCTGGTGTCCTTGACCTGGGTCGGCCGCCGGATCCAGTCCAGGCGCCCTGCGACCTCACCCCAAAAGGCATCCGGATGCCGCAAGGATTCGGCGTACCGGCGCTCGTACTCGGCCAGGGAGGAGGGAACGGATTCGGACATGGCGGCTCTCCGTCGAACAGGTCGCCAGTCTGCCTCACCCTGCATCCGGCGATCACGCACCCCCACCCAGCATGGTCGATCCACGTACTGCGGGACGGCACGCCATGCCAACCGACATCACCCTGTTCGACTGGGAACGCCTGCTCGTCGGCTTGCCACCGAAGTTCTACTACCTCGAGATCGCGTTCAAGACGCTCACGCTGTTCGCGATCCTGCTGCTGGTGCTGCGCCTGCTCGGCAAGCGGGCGCACCACAACCTCAGCCCGATGCAGCAGATGTTGCTGATCGCGCTGGGTTCCGCGGCGGGCGACGTGATGCTGTATCCGGAAGTGCCGCTGGGTTACGCGGCCCTGATCCTGTTCGGCGTGACCGGCCTGGTCATGCTGCTGGAAATCGGCAGCGCGCACTTCCGGCCGGTGCGCGATTACGTCGAGTCCCGCCCCAGGGTGCTGGTGCGCGACGGACAGGTCGACTGGGAGGCCTTGCGGTGCGAGCGTACGACGCACCGGGAACTGTTCGCCGAACTGCGGATCAAGGGCGCGCGCTCGTTGTCGCAGGTCGATGCGGCCATCCTGGAAGTCACCGGCGACATCAGTGTCTTCCTCAACGAACGCCAGGACGGGATCGACGACCTGCTTCGGTACGTCCTGGAGGACGAACACGACATGGCGCCGGCCCCGGAGCGGCAGGAGTAGCGCGCAACAAAAAACCCGCACGTCGCCGTGCGGGTCTTCGTGGGGTGTGGCGTCGGGTCAGGCGGTTTGCAATGAAGCTCCCTTCAGGGAATAACCCTTCAGCCGCGCCGAGTACTCCTGCAACGCGCGGTTGCCGCTCGCTTCCGCCTCCTGGCACCACAGCTGCAGGCGCTGCAGCGTCGCCTGGGCGTCGTGGCCACGCGCCTCGAGCACCTCGGCCAGCTGCGCGCGGTACTCGACCAGCGTGCGGATCCGCGGGCGCTGCTGCACCCACGCCTGCAACTGCTCGCGGGCTTCCGGCTTGAGCCAGCGGCCATCGTCGGCCAGGCCCTTGCGCAGCTTGCGCGGCAGCAGCGCGCGCAAACGCGCACCCGCGGCAGCGGCTTCCTCGCGCAGCGCGGGCTTGATCACGCTGCGCTGGAAATCGGTCATCGCCTGGAACCGGTGGGCGAGCAGCGCCTTCATCGTGTCGCTGTCCGGCACCCGGATGTTCGGGCGCACGTCGAGCGATGGCGCCACGCGCAGCACCTTCGCCAGGCCGACCGACTCGAGCGTGCGGATCGCCGCCCAGCCGATGTCGAACTCCCACTTGCGGAGCGCGAACTTCGCCGAACTCGGGAACGCGTGGTGGTTGTTGTGCAGCTCTTCGCCACCGATCCACACGCCCCACGGCGACAGGTTGGTCGCGGTGTCCGTGGTCTCGAAGTTGCGGTAGCCCCACCAGTGGCCCAGGCCGTTGACGACGCCCGCGGCCCAGAACGG
>DASTUL010000132.1:0-5667 GCA_035759645.1 Lysobacteraceae bacterium
TACACCTGCAGGTGCGGCGACAGGGGACGTTCGCGGATGGGCATCTCGGATCGCTCCTGCGGGAACGGCGACGCACGCGCGCCGCCGGTGTGGCTGGCGGTGTCGCTAGAAGTCGATGCAGCGTCCGTTCTTTTCCCAGTCGCCGTAGCGCGTGGGTTCCGGGCCCTCGCGGCCACCGACCTCGGGCGCCGTGGCGGCGGCGTCGCCGCCGGACAGTGCCGGGACTGGCGCCTGTGGCGGCGTAGCTGGATCAGTGGGAACGCGCGATTCGCTTAACATGGACGCCTCGATCGAACCTCGGAAGTTTAAGTCCCGCACCCATGCCCGACAACCTGCCCGACGCCGCGACCCTCCCGCGTGAACTCCCCGGGCACCGCGTCCTGGCGCTTTCCGGTCGCGATGCCGCCGCTTTTGCGCAGGCGCAATTCATGGGCGACGTGGCCCGGCTGGCCGACGGCCACTGGCACTGGAACGGCTGGCTGACCCCCAAGGGGCGTGTCATCGCCCTGTTCGCGCTGCTGCGGCTGGATGCCGAACACGTCTGGCTGCTGCTGCCCGACGCCGACCCGGCGGACCTCGCCGCACAACTGCGCCGGTTCGTGTTCCGCAGCAAGGTCGTGCTCGAACCGCGTCCGGACCTGCGCGTTGCCGGCGCATTCCAGCCACCGGCCCGTGCGCGCGCCGGTGCCCTGGCGGGCAGCACAGACACCGGATTCGAACTCGACATGACCGGCGACGGCGGTCCGCGCGTGCTGCACGTCGGCCTTGCCTTCGACGCCACGGCGGACGACACCTTCAACGCGCGCTGGACCTGCGCCGACCTCGCCCACGGCCTGCCCCGCCTGGACGCTTCGCAATCCGGCGAATGGACCCCGCAGATGCTGTCGCTGCAACGCCTCCACGCCTTCAGCGTGAAAAAGGGCTGCTACCCGGGCCAGGAAATCGTCGCCCGCACGCATTTCCTCGGGCGCCAGAAACGCGAGCTGGTGCTATTGGCCGGTGACACGCCGTTCGCGGTCGGCAAAGACGCCATCGTCAGTGAGGCATCCACCGGGGATCGCCACGTTGCCTTGGCGGTGCGACCGCTGGAGCGTGAAGCCGACCCGCGCGAACGGCCGTTGCTGGACGGGTTGTCGCGCTAGCCATGTGGGAGCCGCTATAGCGGCGAGCGCTTCGCGAAAAGCTCGCCGCTATAGCGGCTCCCACAGCGTCAGTCGCGGGTTGCCAGCGCGTCGGCGGCGGCGACGATGTCGTCTTCGCCGGGGATGACCAGGAACGCGGCACCGGCGAGCGGCGTGTAGGTGTCGGCGCCGACGACGCGGCCGAACGGACGTGCGCCGTAGCCGCCTTCTGCCAGGGCGGTGATCACGCCCTCGCCCACGCCGGCACTGCGACGGCCTTCATCGACGATCAGGATCCGCTTCGCGTCCGCCGCCTGCGCGCGGATGTAGCCGTCGTCGAGCGGCACCAGCCAGCGCAGGTCGACCACGCGCACGCCCCACCCGTGCTGCTCCGAAATGCGCCGCGCCGCGCGCAGGCTCATCGGCACCCCGTTGCCATAGGTGAACACGACCAGGTCGTCGCCCTCCCCGTACACACACCCCTCGCCCAGCACCATCGCCTCGCCCGGCGCCGGGAACGACGTCAGCCACTGCCCGTCGCCCGCTTCGTACAGATCCTTGGTCATGTACAGCGCGATCGGCTCCAGGAACACGCACACCCGCCCGTCCACCTTGGCCAGCGCCGTCAGCGTGCGCAGCATCGCGACCGCATCGTCGCCCCGCGACGGGCAACCGACCACAATCCCTGGGATGTCGCGCAACGCCGTGATCGAGTTGTCGTTGTGGAAGTGCCCGCCGAACCCGCGCTGGTAGCCCAGCCCCGCGATGCGCACCACCATCGGGTTGCGGTACTGGTCGTTGCTGAAGAACTGCAGGCTGGCGGCCTCGCCGCGCAACTGGTCGCAGGCGTTGTGGAAGTACGCCAGGTACTGGATCTCCGGGATCGGCAGCAGGCCCATGTTCGCGAAGCCCTGCGCCATGCCCAGGATCATGGTCTCGTCCAGCAGCGTGTTGAACACGCGGCGCGAACCGAACGCCTTCTGCAGCCCGCGGGTCACCGTGTAGACGCCGCCCTTCTGCGCGACGTCCTCGCCGAACAGCATCGCCTCCGGGTGCTTCGCGAACAGGTCGTGCAGTCCCTGGTTGATCTGGATGGCCATGTGCCGTGGCGGGAGTTTCTCCGGCAGCTTGTCCTCGCCGCCGAACACGCCGGCGCGACGGTCGGCGTAGTCCGTGCGCTCGGCTTCCGTCTTCACCGCGAGCGGCGTGTAAGGCGCCAACGGCGACACGACGTCCTCCAGCCTGTCCAGTTTCGGCCGCCGGTCCGCCGCCTCGGCGGCCGCGAAGCAGCGCTTGCGCGTGTCCTCGTACAGCGCCAGCACTTCGTCCTTCGACATCAGCCCGGATGCCAGTGCGATCGACGCGGAACGCAACAGCGGATCGCTCGCCTCCACCGCGCACAGTTCCTCGAGCGAGCGCCATTCGATCTCGAAATCGGTGCCCGCGTGCCCCATCAGGCGCGTGGTGCGCAGGTGCAGGAAGGTCGGGCGGCGCGTGTGGCGGCAATGGTCCACGGCGCGCTGGACGTCGCCGTAGCCATCCGCCAGGTCGAGGCCGTCCGCGTAGAAGTAGTCCAGGCCCGGCATCTCGCGGAAACGGTTGGCGATCCAGCCGCTGGGCGTCTTCACCGAGATGCCGATCCCGTTGTCCTCGCAGACGAACAGCACCGGCGCCGGCAGCTTCTGGTACGCGGACCAGGCCGCCGCGTTGAACGCGGTCTGCGCGGTGGCATGGTTGGCGGACGCGTCGCCGAACGAGCACAGCACGATGCTGTCGCCCGGGATCGGCAACGCGTGGCCGATGCGCCGGCCGGCCTCGATCGCCATCGCGGTGCCCAGCGCCTTGGGCAGGTGCGAGGCGATCGTCGAGGTCTGCGGCAAGACCCACAGCGGCTTGCTGCCCCACACCTTGTGCCGGCCGCCGGAAATCGGGTCTTCCTTGCTGGCCGCGAAGCTCAGCGCCGAATCCATGATCGGATCCATGCCCGGCAGCTTGCGGAAGCGCTCGGCCATGAAGCCGCCGGAACGGTAATGCAGGAACGCCGGATCGGTGTGGCGCGCGGCGCGCGCGACCATCGCATTGCCCTCGTGGCCGCTCGATCCGATGGTGTAGAAGACCTTGTCCTGCACGCGCAGCACGCGCGCCATCAGGTCGAGATGCCGGCTGATGAGCTGCGACTCGAACAGCTCGCGGAACGACGCGGCGTCCAGTGCGCTCCCGTCGAGGATCGCTTCGCCCGGCGCGGGCCGCACGTCGACCTCGCCTTCCCAGCCGCGCACGAACTCGCTGAAATTGACGTCGCAGACCTCGGCGCGGTTGAGGCCGCGCATGCGTGCGGGGATTGCCTGGGGAACGCCGGGCTTGCTCATTCGTCTGGGGGCTCGGTCAATCGGATTGGGCGAGGCGGGCCGTGGCTTCGGCATCGAGGTCCGGCATCGGCACGAAACCCGGCGTCGTGCGCACGCGCCCGAGCCAGTCGCGGATCGCCGGGTATGGCGCCAGGTCGAAGCCGCCGTGGTGGGCCACGTCGGTATAGGCAAACAGGGCGATGTCGGCGATGCCGTACTGGTCGCCGGTGAACCAGGGGTGCGCCGCCAGGTGCCGGTCCATGACGGCCAGCGCCTGGTGGCCGCGCTCGCGCAACCGAGGCAACTCGGCGCGACGCGGCGACCCCGGCGGGGTCCAGCCGCGGATGTAGCGCGCCACCGCGATGTACGGCTCGTGGCTGTATTGCTCGAAGAACAGCCAGGCCAGCGCGTGCGCGCGCTGCCACGGATCGTCGGGCAGGTACGGCGTGCCGTCGGCGAGCCAGCACAGGATCGCGTTCGACTCCGGGAGGATCGCGCCGTCCTCGCGCTCGACGATCGGCACGCGCCCGTTCGGGTTCTTCGCCAGGAACTGCGGCGTGCGGGTTTCGCCGCGCGCGCTGTCGACCTCGATCCACTGGTAGTCGCGCCCGAGGTGTTCCAGCATCTGCCGCACCTTGTGGCAGTTGCCCGACATCGACATGCCGTGGACGGTGATCACGCGGGCGTACCCGCGCGGCGCGCGCGCCACTGCTCGCGGGACTGCCCCCAGATGTCGACGGGGACGTCGGCGAACGGGTCCGGCAGTTTCCCGGGTCCGCGATTGGTCGATCCCAGCCGCTGCGCGAGCACCTGTGACGGCACGTTGGCCGGATCGATGGAATGGATGACGTCGCTCCAGCCGAGCTGGTCGAAGGCCCAGTCGATCGTGGCGACCGCGGCCTCGTGGGCGTAGCCCTTGCCCCAGGCCGAGCGCTTGAACGACCAGCCCACCTCGGTTCCCGGCCAACCCTCGGGCTGCCATGGGCCGGCCTGGCCGAGCCATTCGCCGGTCGCCCGGTCGGTCACCGCGAACATGCCGAAGCCCTGGATTGCCCAGGCGCCCGGCATCTGCAGGAACTTGCGCCAGGCGGCCGCGCGGGTCATGTGGCCGCCGATGTAGCGGCAGGCCTCCTCGTCGCCCATCAGCTCGCAGAAGCCGTCGAAGTCGGACGCCTGCGGGACGCGCAGGTGGAGGCGTGGGGTTTCCAGCTGGACGTCGAGAGCAGGCATGGCGGGTCCTGGATTCCCGCCTTCGCGGGAATGACGGGGGGTCAGAACGCGTTGATGCCGGTCAGTTCGCGGCCGATGACCAACTGGTGGATGGTCTCGGTGCCCTCGTAGGTGATCACCGACTCGAGATTCAGCGCGTGCCGGATGGCGGCGTGCTCGGTGGTGATGCCGGCGGCGCCGAGCAGGTCGCGACACTGGCGGGCGATGTCGATCGCCATGCGGCAGTTGTTCCACTTGGCCAGGCTGACCTGGGCCGGCGCCATCCTGCCGGCATCCTTCAGGCGGCCGAGCTGCACGACCAGCAGCTGCGCACCGGTGATGCGCCGCGCCATGTCCGCGAGCTTGAGCTGCGCGCTCTGCGTCGCCGCCACCGGGCGGTCGAACAGGATGCGCTCGCCGGTGTACGCCAGCGCTTCGCGCAGGCACGCGATGGCGGCACCGATCGGGCCCCAGGTGATGCCGTAGCGCGCCTGGGTCAGGCATCCCAATGGCCCCTTCAGGCCTTTTACGTTGGGGAGCCGATTGGCTTCCGGCACGCGCACGTTGTCGAAGAACAGCGCGCTGGTGACCGACGCGCGCAGCGACATCTTGTGCTTGATTTCCTGCGCCGCGAACCCGGCCATCCCCTTCTCGACCACGAAGCCCCGGATGCCGTCGTCGGTCTGTGCCCAGACGATGGCGATGTCGGCGACGTTGCCGTTGGTGATCCACATCTTCGACCCGTTGAGGATCCAGTCGCCGCCGTCCTTGCGCGCGCTGGTCTTCATGTTGGCCGGGTCCGATCCGCCGTGCGGCTCGGTCAGGCCGAAGCAGCCGATGACCTTGCCCGCGGCCATGTCCGGCAGCCAGCGCTTTTTCTGCTCGTCGCTGCCGTACGCGAAGATCGGATACATGCACAGCGACGACTGCACGCTGACGAAGCTGCGGATGCCGCTGTCGCCGCGTTCGAGCTCCTGGCAGATCAGGCC
>DASTUL010000133.1:0-4353 GCA_035759645.1 Lysobacteraceae bacterium
GCGCCGACGGTGGTCGCCGGGTCGGTGGTGATCATCAGGCCGCCCAGCAGCATGGTCGCGATGACCGTCACCGCGTAGGTCTCGAACAGGTCGGCCGCCATGCCGGCGCAGTCGCCGACGTTGTCGCCCACGTTGTCGGCGATGACCGCCGGGTTGCGCGGGTCGTCCTCGGGGATGCCGGCCTCGACCTTGCCCACGAGGTCGGCGCCGACGTCGGCGCCTTTGGTGAAGATGCCGCCGCCAAGGCGCGCGAAGATCGAGATCAGGGACGAACCGAACGCCAGGCCGACCAGCGCATGCAACGCGTCTGCGACTTCAACGCCCATCGCGAGCAGCACGTAGTAGTAGCCGGCCACGCCCAGCAGGCCGAGCCCGACGACGAGCATGCCGGTGATCGCGCCGCCGCGGAACGCGACGTCCATCGCCGGACCGATGCCGCGGCGCGCCGCCTCCGCGGTGCGCACGTTGGCGCGAACCGAGACGTTCATGCCGATGTAGCCGGCCGCACCGGACAGGATCGCGCCGATCGCGAAGCCGATCGCGGTGTGCCAGCCCAGGAAGAAGCCGATCAGCACCAGCAGGACCGCGCCGGCAACGGCGATCGTCGTGTACTGGCGGTTGAGGTAGGCGCGCGCGCCTTCCTGGATCGCGCCGGCGATCTCCTGCATGCGCTCGTTGCCGGCGGGCTGCGCGCTGATCCAGCGCGCTGAAAAGATCCCGTACAGGATCGCGATGGCGGCGCAACCGAGCGCCAGGACAAGACCGTACTGCTCCAGCATGAAGCTCTCCCCAAGTGTTCGCAGTGGACATTCGGACGCCGCGGGCCTGGGCCACGCGGACGCTTGCACGATTGCCGGGAATGACGCGGCCCCTCCCCCGGCAACGATTCCATGACTATCGCATAGCCCCCGTGGGAGCCGCCATGGCGGCGAATGGGCAGCCACGTGGACTCACCGCCATGGCGGCTCCCACATCGCGTTCAGCCCGCCTGTGCCAGCCTCGCCTGCTTCCGATCGGCCTGGAGATTCCCGATGCGCCTGTTACCCCTCTTGCCCGCCTGCCTGCTGGCCGTGGCACTGCCTGCCACCGCCGAAACGCGGAAGCCCGAGATCGAGCGGAAGCCGGGCGCCGCACAGGCCGTCGGCGCCGCGCATACGTTGCGCACCATTACGGAGGCCTGCGCCCGCCTCGAAGGAACCTTCACCGGCGATGCGGCCGCGCCATACGACTTCCGTGCCGTGCGTACCAGTGCGTCGTGCCAGCAGCGCGCGGCCCTGGTCGATCCCGCAAAGGCGAAGCCATCGCTGGACCGCGGCTGGAAGCTCAATGACGTGATCGTGGTGCCGCAAGCGGGATGCCCGTCACATCGCGCAGTAGTGACCGTGTGGCGCAAGCCGGCTGACGCCAATCCGCCGGACCTGGATGGCCAAGGCCGCGCACGCATCTATCTCGACGAATCGATGCAGAAGATCGCGAGCGGCGACCTGGCGCCGGTGCCGATGTATTCAGCGGCGCTCACGCTTGCCGGAAAAAGTTGTGACTGATTCTTCCGATTTATGAAAATTAACGAGGATGCTGTCCCGCACGCTTAACTGGTGACGTTCCCCAAGCAAGGGGTCCCGTAAGATCGGTTCCCCGTTCGTCGCGCATGCAGCGCGATGCAGCCAGGGGGAACACGGGGATGAATCACGTCTATCGCATTGTCTGGAGCCATGCGCGCCAGGCCTGGGTGGTGGTTTGCGAATTCGCGCGCGGGCGCGGCAAGTCAGGCGGTGGGAAGCGGCGCACGGCGGCCGAAGCCACGACGCGCGCGACGCTGGTGCTCGCGGGCATCGGATTGCTGCCATTGCATGCGTGGGCCGGCGAGCGGAGCCACGTGTTCACCGCTCCCGTGGCGCCCCACGAAGTCTCCGCGCCCGTCGCGGTTCCGGCGATCCGGCGTTCCCCGGCGACGCCGCCGGCACCAGTCGTCGCGCCTGACGCGCGCCCCACGGGCGGCACCGTCGTCGCCGGCGACGGCAGCATCGTCAGCAGCGGAAACGTGACGACGATCACACAAGGCAGTGACGTCCTGTCCCTGACCTGGAACAGCTTCGACATCGGCGCCGGCAGTACGGTGACATTCGTGCAGCCCGATGCGCTGTCGATCGCGGTGAACCGCGTGCTCGGCACGGACGCCAGCCAGATCCTCGGCCGGCTCGACGCGAACGGCCAGGTCTTCCTGATCAATCCCTACGGCGTGGTGTTTGGCGAAGGCGCCCAGGTCAACGTGGGCGGCCTGGTGGCGTCGACGCTCGACCTCGACGACGACTCGTTCGGCAGCGAAACCCTGCGCTTCAGCGGGGACAGCTCGGCGGCCGTGATCAACCGGGGAACCCTGACGGCCGCGAGCGGCGGCTACGTCGCATTGCTCGGCCACAACGTCTCCAACCAGGGCACGATCCGCGCGCAGCTGGGCAGCGTCGCGCTGGGCGCCGGTTTCGCCGTGACGCTGCGCATGGACGGCCAGCAGCTGGTCGACATGCAGGTGGAACGCAGTGCGCTCGAGGCGCTGGTCGAGAACCGCGAGTTGATCGTCGCCGACGGCGGCCAGGTCCTGATGACTGCCGGCGCCCGCGACAGCCTGCTCGCCAGCGTGGTCAACAACACCGGCGTGGTGCAGGCCCGCACGGTTGGCGAGCGCGACGGCCGGATCGTCCTGCTCGGCGGCATGGAGGCGGGCACGACGCACGTCGACGGCCTGCTGGATGCCAGCGCGCCCGAGGGCGGTGATGGTGGATTCATCGAGACGTCCGCCGCTCACGTGCAGGTCGCCGACTCCGCGCGGATCACGACGCTCGCTGCGGACGGCGACACTGGAACCTGGCTGATCGATCCGCAGGACTACACCGTCGCGGCAACCGGCGGCGACATCACTGGCGCCACCCTTTCGGCGAACCTCGCGACGACCGACATCGAGATCCAGAGCGCCTCGGGCGCGACGGCGGGCAGCGGCGACATCCATGTCGACGACGCGGTGACGTGGGACGCGGACACCACGCTGACGCTCACTGCCAGCAACGACATCAACATCAACGCCGACCTCACCGCCACCGGCGACAACGCCGGCCTGGTGCTGAACCCGGACACCGCCAACGGCGCCGACGCGGCCAGCGGCAGCGGAACCTACAGCCTCAACCGCGGTGCGCGCATCACGCTGTCGGGACTGAATCCGTACCTGAGCATCGGCGGGAACGTTTACACGGTGATCAACAGCCTGGGCGTGGCCGGCGACACGAGCGGGGAGACGCTGCAGGGCATCGCGGGTGATCTGGCCGGCTATTACGCATTGGGTAGCGATATCGATGCGAGTGATACGGCGGCGTGGAATGGCGGAGCGGGGTTTGATCCGCTTGGACCCGGCGCGGTCGGGTTCAGCGGGATCCTGGACGGGCTGGGCCACGGCATCAGCGGCCTGTGGATCGACTCGCTTGCTTCCAACGTCGGATTATTCGGCACCGTGGATAGCACTGGCGAGGTCCGAAACCTGGTTCTCGCAGGTGGGACGGTAACGACAAGTGGCGCGGCGTTTGGCATGGGGTCGTTGGCGGGCCGCAACCTTGGCTTGATCGAGAACGTACGTTCTTCGGCCGACGTAAACGAGGCCAGTGCAGGTGTGACCAATATCGGAGGGCTTGTCGGCGAAAACTTCCTGGGTACGATCCGGGACGCCCATGCCACCGGGGATGTCACATCAGTTTCCATCGCCAACGTCGGAGGGCTCGTGGGTTCAAGCGTCGGCGTGGCAGGATTGATCGAGGAAGCATCCGCTTCGGGCGCGATCTCGGGCGGCGCTAGTGCCAACGTCGGCGGCCTTGTCGGCGCCAACCGGTCAGGCGCGACGATCCGGAACGCCTATGCATCCGGTTCCGTCGAGGCCGGGTCCAGCGGCGTGGCCGGAGGACTCGTCGGGCTCAACCATTCGAACTTCGGCAATACGACAACCATCAGCAATAGCTACGCGACAGGCGATGTCACGGGAGGGAGGTCCGTCGGCGGGCTCGTAGGCCAGAACTCAAGCTCGTCGATCAGCAACGCTTACGCTACGGGCGCGGTGAGTTCGACCGAGGCCTTTGCGCGTGTCGGCGGAATCGCCGGTAGCAACGGCTCCGGCGCGACCATCCAGAATGTGCACGCCAGTGGGGCGATAACGGGCACCTATGCGCCATGGACCCACGGGATCGTCGGCGTCAACCAGGGTGCGATCACCAACGCGCGCTGGGACACGGAGCGGACGACGATGTTGACTGGAGCGGGCGGCGGCGCGACCACCAACGTCGTCGGCCTGATCCACGCGCAGATGTTCGACAGCGC
>DASTUL010000134.1:0-6278 GCA_035759645.1 Lysobacteraceae bacterium
GGACATCGCCTTCATCGGGTCGCGCAAGGGTCGGGTGCTAGCATGGCCGCCATTCTCGCGCATCCCCACGACCCCTCCGGAATGGCCAGCTTTTTCCGCTTCAGGAAGCCCGAGGAACCCACGCCCGAAGCGACACCGGCACCAGAGCCACCTCCGGCTGCCGCTGGTAGCGCAGGATGGCGCGACCGGCTGCGCGGCAGCGGCCTTGCCCGGAGCTTCGGCGGGCTGTTCGCGCGCAATCCGCGGCTCGACGAAGACCTGCTCGACGAGGTCGAGACCGCATTGCTGACGGCCGACGTCGGCGTCACCGCCACCACCCAGCTGGTCGACGGGCTCCGCAAGCGGATGAAGGCGCGCGAATTCGCCGATGCCGCCGCGCTGCTACAGGCGCTGCGCGCCGACCTGGTCGCGATGCTGCAACCGGTCGCCGTGCCGTTGCAGGTGGACATCGGCGCCAGGCCTTTCGTGCTGCTCACCGTCGGCGTCAACGGCGTGGGCAAGACGACGACCATCGGCAAGCTGGCGAGACGGTTCAAGGACGAGGGACGTTCGCTGATGCTCGCCGCGGGCGACACGTTCCGCGCCGCGGCGGTGGCGCAGTTGCAGGCCTGGGGCGAGCGCAACGGCGTGCCCGTCGTCGCGCAGGGCCAGGACGCCGACGCAGCTTCGGTCGCGTTCGACGCGTTGCAGGCCGCGAAGGCGCGCGGCACCGAGGTACTCATCGCCGACACCGCCGGGCGGCTGCATACGCAGAAGGGCCTGATGGACGAGCTCGGCAAGATCCGCCGCGTCCTCGGCAAGCTCGATCCCACCGCGCCGCATGAAGTGCTGATGGTGATCGACGGCACGACCGGCCAGAACGCGCTGTCGCAGTTGCGCCAGTTCCATGCAGCCGTCGGCGTCACCGGGCTGGTGGTCACCAAGCTGGACGGCACGGCCAAGGGTGGCGTGGTGTTCGCGCTGGCCCGTGAGTTCGGCATCCCGATCCGATTCGCCGGCATCGGCGAGCGACCCGAGGACCTGCGCGTGTTCGACGCGGGCGCCTTCGTGGACGCCCTGCTGCCGGAGTCGCTCGGCACGGGCTGAGATGGCCCGCGAGGCAAGCGAGGCATCGGCAACGGCTTCCCGCCGGTGGATCGCATGGGTCGCGGCTGGCGTGGTGGTTGTCGCCCTGGTCGTCGCCATCACGCTGCTCCTGCAGGCGGACCGCGTCGCGCGCTTCGCGCTCGACCAGGCCGGCGACGCGCTCGGGCTGGAGATCACTTCGTCGGGTGCCGCCGAATACCGGATCCGCGGAACCCCGACGCTGGTCGTTCGCGACGTCGTCGCGCGCCTGCCGGGGACCCAGGTGACGGTGCTGACCGCCGACCGCGTGCTGCTGTCGATGCCCTGGTCGACATTGCGCGGCCGCTTGCAGGAACTCGACTTCACGCGCATCGAGCTGGACGCGCCGGTGCTGCATCTCTCCGCGCTGCAGGACTGGCTGGCCACGCGCCCGCCGGGTGACGGCCGCGTGCCGACGCTGCGCGAAGGCATCGTCGTCGTGGACGGCACGCTGGTGGCCGAGGGCTGGCGGATCGAGGCCATCGACTTGTCGTTGCCTTCGCTGCATGCGAACCACCCCGTGCGGGCGCACGCCACCGGGCGCTACGTCGCGGGCGAGACACGGATCCCCTTCGACCTGCACGGCGTGCTCGAGCGCCCCGCGCCCGGCCATGCGATCGGCGTCGCCGGCACCGCGACGGTGGTGCGCGAAGGCTGGCGGATGCCCTCTCGTTTGCGCATGGATGGCAAGTGGCAGTCGGACGACGAAGGCTGGGGCATCGCACGCATGACGCTGGGCGCGACTGCCACCTACGAATCGGACGACACGCAGGCACGGTTCGCCCTCGGCCTGCTCGCACCGCTGCGGATTGCCGATGGGCGCACCAGCCTCGCGCCGATGCATGTCGCAGTGCGCCCCATGGGCGACGACACCAATCCCATTCCCACCATGGATGCCGCGGGGTCGCTGGTGTTGGACGATCTCCTGGACCTGCAACTGGAGGGCACGCTGCCGAGGTGGCCGGACACCTGGCCGGCATTGCCCGCACCGCTGGACGACGCCTCGGCGCCGACGGGCTTCGACCTCGACTACGTGGGCGACATCGCCTTCGACGAAATCGCCGAACTCGCCGTGACGCGCGAAGGCGCGCGTGCGGACGCACGATTGCGCCTGCCCGACATCACTGCGTGGCTCGATGCCCCGAAAACGGGATCGCTGCTGCCGCCGCTCGATGCGACAGCGTCGGTGCCACGCCTGGAGATCGCCGGCGCGACGCTGCACGGCGTGGAAATCACCCTGGACGATCCCGCTGTGCCCGACACGGCTGGCACCGGTAGCGATGACTGACGCCGTCGCCGACCGGCTGCTCCACTGGTTCGATCGCGACGGCCGCCACGACCTGCCCTGGCAACACCCGCGTTCGCCGTACCGCGTCTGGCTGTCGGAGATCATGCTGCAGCAGACGCAGGTGCAGGTCGTCGTGCCCTACTTCGAGCGTTTCGTTGCCGCGCTGCCAACGCTCCAGGCGCTTGCCGCAGCACCGCTCGACGACGTGCTGGCGCTGTGGTCGGACCTGGGCTACTACGCCCGCGCCCGCAACCTGCACGCCGCCGCTCGCCGATGCGTCGAACGCCACGACGGCCACCTGCCGCGCGACCTCGCCGCATTGGTCGCCCTGCCCGGCATCGGCCGCAGCACCGCGGGCGCGATCCTCGCGCAGGCCTGGGGCGACCGCACCCCGATCCTCGACGGCAACGTGAAGCGCGTGCTCGCGCGACTGCACGGCATCGAGGGCTGGCCCGGCACGCCCGCTGTCGAAAAGCAGTTGTGGGAACTCGCCGATGCCCAGCTTCCGCAGGCACGCCTCGCCGACTACACGCAGGCGCAGATGGATTTCGGCGCCACGCTCTGCACGCGGCACGATCCGGCCTGCGTGCTGTGCCCGTTGCAGGACCGATGCGTCGCGCTGCACGAGGGCCGCGTCGCGGAACTTCCGACACCGAAACCCGGGAAGCCGCTGCCGGAGAAGCAGTCGATCGTCCTGTGGCTCGAGGACGCAATGGGACGCGTGTTGCTGGAGCGGCGGCCGCCCACCGGCGTGTGGGCCGCGCTCTGGTCGCTCCCGCAAGCCGACGACCACGCCCAGGCGCGCGCGTGGTTCGAATCCAGCATGGGCGGCGATGTCGACTTCGACGCCGCGGAACCCTCGCTGCCGATCGCACACGGATTCACGCATTACCGGCTGCAACTGCACCCGCTGCGGTGGCGCGCGGTCGCGCCACGCGACGGGGTGCGCGACAATGCCGACGTCCGCTGGGTGCCGCGCGATGCGCTGCGCACGCTCGGCATCCCGGCGCCGATCCGCCGCCTCATCGAACAGGAATGACGCCGCCATGGCGCGACAGGTGTTCTGCCAGTACGAACAGCGCGAGTCCGAAGGCCTCGACTTCGTTCCATGGCCCGGCGAAGCCGGCAAGCGCGTCTACGCGAACATCGGCAAGCGGGCGTGGGCCGCGTGGCTGGCGCACCAGACCATGCTGATCAACGAGAACCGGCTGTCGCCGCTCGACCCGAAGCACCGTGCCTTCCTGGAAGGCGAAATGCTGAAGTTCCTGCTCGAGGGTGGCGCGGACAAGCCCGCGGGCTACCAGCCGGAATCCTGAGCTCGCTCGACGGCGCGCAGGGCCTCCACGTTGATCCGGTGGATGCTGTCGATCCGGCACGGGATGTCGATGCCCGGGCCCGAAAGCGGTACGACCGCGTCGAAGCCGGCGTCGATCCGGCCGTCGCGGCTGTCGAACCCGATCCCGTAGCTGTGATCCAGGTTCGGGCATGGACCGGACAACTCCAGCAGCCAGGCGCGACTCGGGCTGGTCCAGACCGCCAGGGCGCTGTCGCCGAGTCCCGTCCAGCGGTCGACGCTCCCCGAGAACGGAATGCTGCCGACTTCCTCGATGGCATGCGCCCGGTACAGGGCCAGTTTCGCGGCATAACGCTCGTCGTCGCCGGGACCGGTGGTCGCGCACGCGGCCAGGGACAGGGCCAGCGGGATCGCGATGAATTGGACCTTCATGGGGGACCTCCAGCTCGTGGTTGCTACAGGGTCCTACGCATGCCGAGTCCGGAACGTCGCAGCTTGCCCGGGCCCCGGCCCGCCCGTATCATGCGCGGCTCGCTGGCCGGGTAGCTCAGTTGGTAGAGCAGGGGATTGAAAATCCCCGTGTCGGCGGTTCGATTCCGTCCCCGGCCACCAATGATCAAGGCACCACCAGGACCCGCACGCGCTGCGGGTTTTTTGTTGCCCGTCAGGCCGGACTGGCGTCCCGGTCCACCGACAGCTCGTCGCGCGCGAGGCGCAGTTCCGCAAGCCGCAAGGACCCCATCTCCGTGAGGAGTGGCGGGTCCGTATCGGTGATCAGCCCGTTCTGCAGCAATCCGTACCGCGAAAAGCGGTCGATGGC
The DNA here is from genome assembly GCA_035759645.1 of Lysobacteraceae bacterium. Taxonomy (GTDB): domain Bacteria; phylum Pseudomonadota; class Gammaproteobacteria; order Xanthomonadales; family Xanthomonadaceae; genus CAMPJU01. The sequence goes on from DASTUL010000134.1 coordinate 4,507, forward strand.
ATTTCCGGCGTTTTCGCTGATCTTCTCGAGAAGCTGGAGCAATCCCAGTTCCTCCAGCGGCAGTGTCCTCGGCATTTCTTCTTGTTCTTCTAGCCTGCAAAGCAACAGGCAGCGTAGGCAGACGGCGTCAAGACCACGTGAAATCAGGGGTTTTGCGCAGGGGGAAACGCGTACATGAAAGGTGAACAGGGAACCGATGCGCGATTCCCTGGCGGATGCCTGCCCTTCACTCAAGCGCTTCCATGCTGGTGGCCCACGACAGGAGCTTCCCGATGACAGAGCACCGAAAGCCGCGCCGCCCGATCGATCCGCCGCACACCGTTGGCGAATCAAAGCGCGACTACCCCCACAGTTCCGGCGACCGCAACACCAAGAAAAGCGAGTCGGACTGGCCCAAATTCGACGGCGGAACGCAGCGCGATGCCGCGCCGGAGCCGCTCAAGTCCGAAGACTGAACACGACACGGTTTCACGCGACGTTGATCCCCGGAATCGGGGCTCCAGGAGGTGAATATTTAGCCTCGTGAATTCAGGCAAGTGCATGCAGCGTGAGCTAACCTGCATGCATGAACCGAATCCTCTCGCTCGCCCTTGTTTCCGTTGCGATTGCCGCCACGGGGTCCGCCGTTTCCCAGGCCAACCCGCGCGCCGTCGTCTCTTCACACGTGCCCGGGAACGACATGTCCGCACCGGCATCCTCGCTCACCTCGGCATCGCCTTTGGTGATGCCGGCTGAACAGTCGGTGCCCGCGTTCGTGCTGGAGCACGAAGACCTGTTCGCGCGCCTGTCGGCGAACGCGCCGGGCCTGGACGCCAAGGTGCTCGACATGGCGCTGCAGGCGCGTACCTGCGCGGCGGCCTATGGCGACATCGAGGGCGACTCGTGCCTGGCGGTGATCGACTACTCGATGCCGTCGACCGAGAAGCGCCTGTGGGTGTTCGACCTGGAGTCCGGCGACGTCGTGTTCAACGAGCACGTCGCGCACGGCCAGGGCAGCGGCGGCAACATGACGACCCGGTTCTCCAACCAGGACGGCACCCACGCGACTAGCCTGGGCCTGTTCCGCACGGCCGAGACCTATGTCGGCGGCAACGGCTACTCGATGCGCATGGACGGCCTGGACGCCGGGTTCAACGACAACGCGCGCGACCGCCTGATCGTCATGCACGGCGCCGACTACGTGAATCCGGCAGCGGCGCCTGCGATGGGCCGGCTCGGCCGCAGCTGGGGTTGCCCGGCGGTGCGCACGGCCGTGGCGCGCGACATGATCGACCTGCTCAAGGGTGGCCAGCTGCTGTTCTCCTACTACCCGAAGGACGAGTGGATCGACAGCTCGCGCTTCCTCAACTGCGACCGCGTGGACGCGATCACCGCGTATCGCATGAAGTCGAAGGACGCCACTCGCGTCGCTGACGCGGGCGACACCTCCGTGAACGAAAACGCGGGCGGCGGCACGACCCTTCACACCGCGGCGCGCTGACCGTCCGCAACATCGGGTGCCTTCCTCACGCAGAAGGCACCACGGTGAATACGAATGTCCTGGGCGCCGCGTGCGCCCTTTCCCTCGCACTGATCGTCCCCGCCAACGCACAGGAGGCGGATCGCGTTCCGCAGCCTGACGAGCCATATGCGCAGTCGAGTGCCACGCAGGCCTCGAGCGCCGCGCCGGCTTCCACGGCGCCCGACAACGACGACACCGACGAAACCCTCCGGATCCAGGTCCTGCTCGACCGCGCGAACTTCTCGCCGGGCGAGATCGACGGCGCCATGGG
>DASTUL010000135.1:0-4838 GCA_035759645.1 Lysobacteraceae bacterium
GCGCCGATCGCCATGATCGAACCGATCACCGTGCCCAGGATCTCGATCAGCTTCGTCAATCCTTCCGACTGCTTGCTGTAGTACTCGCGCGTCGTGGACACGTCCAGCTTCAGCCGTGGGTCCGCGGCCATTGCGGCCTTCAACCGGTCGAAGCCGTCCTCGCCGTCCAGTTTCAACGTCACCGACTGGTACGCGGTGCGCTGGTAGGTCGCGCCCAGGATTTCGGCATCCGCCCACAGCTCGGACGCATGCGAGTCGCCGGAGTCGAAACGGCCAACCACGGTCCAGGGCTGGTTGGCGAGCTCGATGGTGTTACCGACATCCAGGCCGACGTACTGTCGCGCGGCACCACTGCCGACGACTAGCTCGCGTCGCCCTGGCTCGAACCGGCGGCCTTCGACGATCTCGACCTGCGGGCGCAACGTCCATGCCGCAGGACCGACGCCGCGCAACTGCGCGTTCGCATCGGTGCCGTCCTCCCTCGTGGGCAGGTTGACGACCTGCGAGAGCTCCGGGGACACCAGCGGGCGGCCGTCCTGGCCCTCGGCGATGCCGTCGAGTGCGCCGATCAACGGCACCTGGTCGCGCGTGATGACCGAGTTGGTCTCGGCCATCGAGCCGCCACGCAGGACGATCGCGGTTTCGTCGTTGCCGGTGCGGTCGAGCGTCGCCTCGAAGCCGGCGGCCATCGAAAGCATGGCCACCAGCACCGCGACCACGCCGGCAATGCCGACCACGATCACGCTCGACGCGCCCCAGCGATACGGCAATGTCGACATGCCCACGCCAGCCACTGCCAGCGCCTGGCGACCCCGCCGGAACACCGCGAGCCAGAGCGCCAGCAGCAGCGCAACGCCCAGCACCCCCCACCAGGGAAGGTAGATCCAGCCCACCAGCGCGAGGACGACGATCGCCATGACTGCGAGCGAGGCCAGGTTGCGCCGGCCGCGCGCGATGTTGCCGAATCCGAAGACCCAGGCGACCGCGCGACCGAGGTACACGAAGGGCAGGGCGATCCAGCCGAGCATGCGAAGTAGCAGGTTCATGGGTCGTTCCCCTCAGCGTCCCGCCAGCGCATCGACGATGTTCAAGCGCATTGCGCGCATCGCGGGGATCAGCCCGACGAGTGCGCCGATCGCCAGCATCAGCACCACGCCCAGCGCCCAGGTCGCCGCAGGCATCGTGCCGAGCTGGATCATGCCGCCGCTGGCGGCGCTCACCGCCGGCATGGCCACCGCCGCCAGGCCGAGCCCCAGCAGGCCGCCGATCACCAGCAGCAGCATCGACTCGGCCAGCACCAGCATCAGCACGCTGCGGTCGGTGAAGCCGATGGTCTTGAGGATGGCCAGTTCCGGGATGCGCTCGCGCACCGCCTGGACCATGGTGTTGCCGGTCAGGATCACGAGGGTGAAGAACACGGCGCCTACGATCGCCGTGACGATGGTGCCGACGTCCGCGAACTGTTCGACGAACGCCTGGTTGAACGCCTGCTCCGACTGGGTCTTGGTCTCGTGGTCGGAGTTCTCGCTGAGGTCGTCGATCGCCTGTGCGACAGCGTTGGCCCCGGTGGGATGCTCGAGCTTGACGATCCACCAGCCCACGCGGTCCTGGACGTAGTCGTTGGCGTCGTTGAAGTAGTCCCAGCGGAAATAGAGCGCGTTTTCCTCGCCCTTTCGCTTCTTGTCCGCGAGCGAGAACGTGCCCACCAGCTTGAACGCCCAGTCGTTGCTGCCGTCCTTGGGGAAGATCGTCGCCTGCAGCGGGATGACGTCGCCGATCTCCCAGCCGTACTGCTCGGCCAGGGACTCGCCCACCACGGCGCCGTCGCGGGTGTTGGCGAAAGCCTCGCGGTGCGCATCGGAAATCACGTACTCCGGATAGACGTCGAAGAAGTCGGCGCCCACCGACATGTTGGGGAAGAACCCGCGCTGGTCGCGGTACACGCCGCCGAACCACGCTGCACGGACGGCCCGTTCCACGCCGTCCACCGACTCGATCTGCGTTTCCAGGCGCAGCGGCAGCATCTGCGTGATCGACAGCCGCGAGGCGACGACCATCCGGTCGTAGCCGGCGACGTTGCTGCTGGCGTTGAAGGCCATGCGCACGGAGTCGAGCAGCCCGAACAGCAGGAACGCCGTCACCACCGAGAGCAGGGTGAGGAAGGTGCGGGTGCGGCTGCGGAACAGCGCGGACCAGACCAGGTGCAGGTACTTCATGTCCGCCTCCTCAGGCCGCGTGGGCCGCCTGCTCGACCAGCGTGCCCTTGTCGAGGTGCAGGGTGTGGGTCGCGTACTCGGCGGCCTTCGGGTCGTGGGTGACCATCACGACGGTCTTGCCGTGCTCGCGGTTGAGTACCTGCAGCAGGGTGAGGATCTCCTCCGCCGACTGCCGGTCCAGGTCGCCGGTGGGCTCGTCGCAGATCAGCAGCGTGGGGTCGGAGACGATGGCGCGCGCGATCGCGACGCGCTGCTGCTGCCCGCCGGACAACTCGGCCGGGCGGTGCTTGCCTCGCTCGTGCAGGCCCACCAGTTGCAGCGCGATCTCCGCGTTGCGCCGGCGCTGCGCCGACGAAAGCCGGGTCAGCAGCAGCGGCAACTCGACGTTGCGCTGCGCGGACAGGTTGGGCATCAGGTTGTAGAACTGGAAGACGAAGCCGACGTTCTGGCTGCGCCAGTGCGACAGCTGGCCGGAGCGCAGCGTGTCGATGCGCTGCCCGGCCACCTCGATCTGGCCCGAGCCGGGCGTGTCCAGCCCGCCGATCAGGTTGAGCAGCGTGGTCTTGCCGGAACCCGAGGGCCCCATCAGCGCCACGAAGTCCCCTGCCTCGATGTCCAGGTCGATGCCGTGCAGCACGTCGACCTTCTCGGGCCCGCGCTGGTAGGTCTTGTGCAGGTCGCGGATCGAAACCAGTGCCATGTCGTTCCCCATTCCGTCATTCCCGCGAAGGCGGGAACCCAGTGTTCATGCCTACTCGGCCGCGTCCTCCGCGACGCGCACCTCGTCCCCGTCCTGCAGTTCGTCCGGCGGATCGAGCACCACGGTGTCTCCACCGGACAATCCGGATGTGACTTCGCGGTCGTCGCCCAGGCTGCGACCCACTTGCACTTCGCGCAGGTCGACCGTGCCCTTGCCGTCGTCCAGGTCCTGGATCACGAACGCCACGTCGTCGCCATCGCGCGATGCGATCGCCTCGACGGGTACGAGCACGCCTGGTGGTGGCGCATCAGCACCAGGCGCCGGTGCTTCCTCCAGGAAGCTCACGCGCACGCCCATGTCGGGCACGATCCGCGCGTCGCGTTCCTTGAGCGCAATGCGGACCTTGACCGTGGCCTTGCCGCGGTCCGCCGCGGGGATGATCGCGGTCACCTCGGCCGGGATCTGCCATTCCGGATACGCATTGAGCGTGGCCACCACCGGCATGCCGGGCGTCACGCGGTTGATGTACGACTCGCCGACGTCGACCTCGACCTCCAGCGAATCCATGTCCACGATGGTGCCGATGCCGGTCCGGGTGAAGCCGCCGCCCGCGGACAGCGGCGAGATCATCTCGCCCGGCTGCGCGGCCTTGGCGATCACCACGCCCGCGAACGGTGCGCGCACCACGGTGTTGTCGACGCTGTTGTCGGCGATCGCCAGCTGGTCGGCGGCGACGTCGACGTTGCGGCGCGCGGTCACCAGCTGCGCGCGCAAGGCGTCGCGCTCGGCCACCGCCTGGTCGTACTGCGCGCGCGACACCAGTTGCTGGTCGACCAGGGCGTCGAGCCGCCGCGCATTCGCATTCGCCTGCTGGAAGCGCGCCTCCGCGCCCGCCACCTGGCTGCGCGCGGCCGCGAGCTGCGCCGCCGCGAGGTCACGGCCGGCCATCGCATCCACCGGATCGAGGGTCGCCATGACTTGTCCGGCCTCGACTTCCTGCCCTTCTTCGATCAGCACTTCGCGCACCTTGCCGGTGACCTTGGCCGAGACCGTCGCCATGCGGCGCGCGACCACGTAGCCCGTGGCATCCAGCACCGAGGTCGCCGACGCACCGGCGCCTCCGATCGCCACCGCCTGCGCGGTGCGCACCTTCGGAGCGGACGCCCGCCCGAACAGCCACCAGCCGAGCACGCCGAGCACCAGCAGTGCCGCCGCGACGCCACCGGCGATCCATGCCGACCGGGGCACGCCTTCGTGCGGCGGTGCCGTCCGGTCGATGCGCAGTTCCTTGAGCAGGTCGTTGGCGTTGGTCATTGCAACCTGGGACGTGGCGTGGGCCGCAAGTGTGACGGCAGTCGCGAGGACGCGCCAACCTGCCGAAAGTCAGCTGGTGACAGCCTGCGGGTCATCCCGGGCCGATGGCGCCTGCCGCGGGCCAGTCGCTGTCGCCCATGCGTTGCAACTCCAGTTCGATGAAGCGCACCGGCGCCTGGCCCGGCACGAGGCGTTCGCCGATTTCGAGCCAGGTTCCGTTTTCGATCGTGGTCGTGTAGCGCGTGGTGACCGTGCCGGCTTCGGTCTCGCGCGTGGTTTCCCACTTGAACCCGTCCGACGTCGGTTCGAACGGGAAGTCGTTCGCGTGGCCCATCGCGTAGCTGCGGAAGTTGTAGGCCTTGGTCGCGGGATCGTACGAGAGGATCGCGAAGGCATTGAACGCGATACTGCCGTCGGGCTTGAAGCTGCGGCCCTCGATCACCTTGACGGTGCCGTCCAGGAACGGGCCGATGCGTTCGGTGTGCGGGGAGACGAACGTGGCGCCATCCGGACGGTAATAGGTCGACGTGCCGCGCCAGGTGCCGTCCAGCACGGCGAGCGGTTGCATGGCGGTGCGCTGTGCCTCGAAGACGGCCGCGGTGTCGCGC
>DASTUL010000136.1:0-6255 GCA_035759645.1 Lysobacteraceae bacterium
CTGGAAGGCGTTGCCACGCTCGGCTTCCGTGGCGAGGCATTGCCATCGATCGCGTCGGTCAGCCGGTTCCTGCTCGCTTCGCGTCGCGAAGCCGACGCGCATGGCGCGGCGCTTTCGGTCGAGGGTGGACGCGTCGCGGACTTCGCGCCGCGGCAGCATCCGCGCGGCACCACGGTCGAGGTGCGCGAGCTGTTCTACAACGTGCCGGCGCGGCGCAAGTTCCTGCGCGCGGAACGGACCGAACTCTCACACATCGAGGACTGGCTGCGCTCGCTGGCGCTGGCGCGGCCGGACGTCGAGCTGCGGGTCTCGCACAACGGAAAGCCGTCGCGGCGCTGGAAGGGCGAGGGCGAGGACATGCTCGAGCAGGCGCTGCTGTCCGATGCACGGTTGCGCGAGTCGCTGGGCGAGGCATTCGCCACCAATGCGATGCGCGTCGACCACGCCGGCGCGGGACTGCGCCTGCACGGCTGGATCGCGCGTCCCGCCTACAACCGCGCGACGACCGACCAGCAGTACCTCTACGTCAACGGCCGCCCGGTGCGCGACCGCAGCATCGCGCACGCGGTGAAGCAGGCCTACGCGGACGTGCTGTTCCATGGCCGCCAGCCGGCGTACGTGCTGTTCCTGGAACTCGACCCGCGCCGGGTGGATGCCAACGTGCACCCGGCCAAGCACGAGGTCCGCTTCCGCGATGCGCGCCTGGTGCACGACTTCACCTACCGCACGCTGCACGAGGCGTTGGCCGAGACGCGTGCCGGCGCCGAGGCCCATGCCGGGGCCGCCCATGTTCCTGTGGGAGCCGCCATGGCGGCGAATGCCGTTGGCGAGGAGCTTCGCCGCCATGGCGGCTCCCACAGTGGCCCCTTCGGCGGCCAAGGGCCGCTCGGCCTCCAGGTGGCCGAGACGCTGCACGGCTACGACGCGCTCTACGGCCGCAACGACGACATCGGCGCGCAGGATCCGGCTGCCAACTCGCGCACCGACATCCCGCCACTGGGCTTCGCGATCGCGCAGCTGCACGGCATCTACATCCTGGCCGAGAACGCCGAGGGCCTGGTCGTCGTCGACATGCACGCCGCGCACGAGCGCATCGGTTACGAGAAGCTCAAGGCCGCGCATGACGGGCAGGGCTTGCGCACGCAGCCGCTGCTGGTGCCCGCCACGCTCGCGGTGTCCGAGCGGGAGGCCGACGTCGCCGAGCGCGAGGCCGCCACGCTCGCGGCACTCGGCTTCGAGGTGACGCGCGCGGGGCCGCAGGCGCTCGCGCTGCGCAGCGTGCCGGCATTGCTGGCGCATGGCGACATCGAGGCGCTCCTGCGCGACGTGCTCGCCGACCTGCGCGAGCATGGGCAGACGCGGCGCGTGGCGGCCACGCGCGACGAACTGCTCTCGACGATGGCCTGTCACGGCGCCGTGCGCGCCAACCGCCGGCTGACGATTCCCGAGATGAACGCATTGCTGCGCGAAATGGAAGCGACCGAACGTTCCGGTCAATGCAATCATGGCCGCCCGACCTGGGCGCGCTTCACGCTGGCCGAGATCGACCGCTGGTTCCTGAGGGGGCGCTGATGAAGACGTGGCTGCTGGTGTTGCCGATGCTGTTGCTTGGAGGATGTGACGGGATGAAGGATGCGACGGATGCCGACGTCGACGCGGTCGAAGCCGCGGCACAGGCCGCGTTCGAGGCCGACCAGCAGGCGTGGCGCGACACGCGACGCGAGCGCCTGTTGGCACCCGACGGCTGGGCCAGCCTGGTCGGCCTGCACTGGATCGAGCCGGGCGCGCACCGCGTCGGCAGCGACGAGGACAACGGCATCCGCATCGCCATGGGCCCCGCGCACCTGGGCGTGTTGCGCAACGACGACGGCGCGGTGGTGTTCACGCCCGAGGCGGATGCGAACGTGCAGCTCGACGACGCGCCGATGGCCGGCGCCGCGCCATTGCGCACCGACGCCGACCCGGGCGGTGCGAGCGTGCTGTCGTTCGATGACGGCAAGGGCCTCGCCACGGTGATCGCACGCGACGACCGGCTGGCGCTGCGCGTCAAGCACGCGGATGCGCCGACCCGCACCGGGTTCACGCAGATCGACCATTGGCCGGGTGGGCGCGACTGGGTGGTCGACGCACGCTTCGAGCCGCATCCGGCCGGGCGCACGATCCAGATCGCCAACATCATCGGGTCGCTCGACGACATGGCGAACCCGGGTGCGGTGGTGTTCGAGCGCGACGGGCGCGAGTACCGCATCGAGGCGCTGGACGAGGGCGGCGACGAACTCTTCCTGATCTTCGCCGACCGCACCAGCGGCCACGGAAGCTACAGCGCCGGCCGCTACCTGTACGTGCCCAAGCCAGGCGCGGATGGCCGCGTGCCGGTGGACTTCAACCGCGCCTACAACCCGCCGTGTGCCTTCACCGCCTTCGCCACGTGCCCGCTGCCACCGCCGGAAAACCGCCTGGACCTGGCGATCACGGCCGGCGAAAAGGCCTATGCGTCCGCGGGCCACTGACCTTCGGGGAACCACCATGCGCAAGCTGCCGCTGCTGATCGCTTCCATCCTCGTCGCGGTTGCCGCGCCGGTCGCGCAGGCGGCCACGCCGCCACCGGTGCCGCTGCTCTGGAAGGTGTCCGACGGCGACAACGCGCTGTACCTGCTCGGGTCGTTCCACCTGCTCAAGCCAAGCGACTATCCGTTGTCGAAGGACGTGGACGTGGCGCTGGCCGATGCCGAATCGCTCCTGTTCGAACTCTCGCCCGCGGAAATGGAATCGCCGGCGCTTGCGACCAGCATGATGCAGGCTGGCTTGCGCATGGACGGCACGACGCTCGACGCCGAGGTCGGCCCGGGTCTCGCGGCGAAGCTGGATGCATGGGCAGCAGCGCAGCCGCCGGGCACGCCGATCAACGGGGAAGTGTTGCAACGCTTCGAGCCCTGGTTCGCCGCGCTCACGGTGTCGCTGCTGCAGATGACGTCGATGGGGCTGGATCCCGAGCTGGGGCTCGACCGCCACTTCATGGCGCTGGCCGGAAAAGCCGGCAAGCCGGTCGGCGGGCTGGAAACCGGTGCGCAGCAGGTCGCCTTGTTCGACGGCATGGATGGCGCGGAACAGGTGCAACTGCTGGCGGATGCGCTGGCCGATGCGTCCAGCGGCACCGACCAGCTCGAAAGCCTGCACGCGGACTGGCGCGCGGGTCGCGCCGAGGCGCTGTGGAACGGGCTCGCGGCGGACATGCGGCGCGAGTACCCGCAGCTCTACCAACGGATCAACGTCGATCGCAACCAGGCATGGCTGCCGACGCTGTCCGCGCGGCTTGAAGCCCCGGGCGACGACGACACGCTGGTCGTGGTCGGCGCGTTGCACCTGCTCGGCGAGGATGGCGTGGTGCAGGGATTGCGCGACCGCGGCTATGCGGTCGAGCGCATCTGCAGCGACTGCAAGTGATTCCTGTGGGAGCCGCCACGGCGGCGAAGCTCTTCGCCGGCATGCCGGCTCCCACAGAGGTCGACTAGCGCGGTTCCAGAACGATGCAGTCGACCGGGCACGCCGGGATGCACAGTTCGCAACCGGTGCACAGCGGTTCGATGACCACGTGCATGTGCTTGCCCGCCCCGACGATCGCGTCGACCGGGCAGGCGAGGATGCACTTGGTGCAGCCGATGCACTCTTCCTCCACGACCAGCGCCACCTGCGGCGGCTTGTGCGCGCCGCGGGCGCGGTCGTAGGGCATCGGCGGAACGCGGAGCAACCGCGCCAGCGCGAGCGCACCGGCATCGCCGCCGGGCGGGCAACGATCCGGCCCGGCTTCGCCCCGCGCCATCGCTTCCGCGTAGGGCCGGCAACCGTCGAACCCGCATTGCCCGCACTGGGTCTGCGGCAGCAAACGGTCGATGCGTTCGACCACGTCATCCCCGCGGAGGCGGGGATCCATGGGTGGCGAATCGAGCGTTCTGGTGGGCACTGGATTCCCGCCTTCGCGGGAATGACGAAACTAGCGGACGGGCATGCCGGGCCGGGCGCCCTGGTCGGCGTCGAGCAGGGCGAGGTCGCCGCCGTCGAAACCGGCGGACAGGATCATGCCTTCGCTGATGCCGAAGCGCATCTTGCGCGGCGCGAGGTTGGCGATGAACACGACGTTGCGGCCGACCAGCTTTTCCGGCTCGCCGTAGGACGCGCGGATGCCGGAGAAGACCTGGCGCTTGCCCAGGTCGCCCGCATCCAGTTCGAAGCGCAGCAGCTTGTCCGAGCCTTCCACGAATTCGCACGCGATGACCTTGCCGATGCGCAGGTCCAGCTTGGCGAAGTCGTCGATACCCACCGTAGGAGCGGCGTGAGCCGCGATGCTTTTACCCGTGTCGCTTATCGCGGCTGGCGCCGCTCCTGCAGGGGTCGTGGCGGCGGCGGGCATGGATTCCTTGCTGGCTTCGGTCATGGTTTCGATCTGCTTCGGGTCGATGCGGGTGAACAACGGCTGGTACCGGTCGATGGTGGTGCCGAGGAGGGGCCTGGCCACCGACTCCCAGCGGGTGACGGGTGCGCGCAGGAAACTCTCGGCCCGATCGGCCACGTGCGGGAGCACGGGCTTCAACGCGACGGCCAGCACGCGGAACAGGTTCAACCCCTGCGTGCACACCGCCTGCAGTTCCGCGTCCGCGCCGTCCCCGATTTCATCAGTACGCTTCGCGATCACCCACGGCTTGCGCTCGTCGATCCACCGGTTGGCCTCGTCGGCCAGCGCCATCGCCAGGCGCAGCGCGGTCGCGGCCTCGTTGCGCTGGTAGGCGGCGGCGATCGGTCCGATCTCGGCCACGAAGCGCTCGTACATCGCACGGTCCGGCAATGCATCCGCCAACCGCCCGTCGAAGCGCTTGTCGATGAAGCCCGCACAGCGGCTGGCCAGGTTCACGAACTTGCCGACCAGGTCCGAGTTCACCCGCGCCACGAAGTCCGCCAGGTTCAGGTCGAGGTCGTCGACGCCGCCGGAGGTCTTGGCCGCGTAGTAGTAGCGCAGCGCCTCCGGGTCCAGGCCGGCGTCCAGGTAGGTGCGCGCCATCACGAAGGTGCCGCGCGACTTGGACATCTTCGCGCCGTCCACCGTCAGGTAGCCGTTGACGTGCAGGCGCGTCGGCGCGCGGAAGCCCGCGCCATGCAGCACCGCCGGCCAGAACAGCCCGTGGAAGTTGACGATGTCCTTGCCAATGAAGTGGTGCAGCTCGGCCTTGCTGTCGCGTGCCAGGTACGAGAAGAAGTCCAGCCCCTCGCGCTCGCACAGCGCCTGGAAGCTCGACAGGTAGCCGATCGGCGCATCGATCCAGACGTACAGGTACTTGCCCGGATGCCCCGGGATCTCGAAACCGAAATACGGCGCGTCGCGGGAGATGTCCCAAGGCCGCAGGCCGCCTTCGGCATCCAGCCACTCGCGCAGCTTGGCCTTGACGCCGGGCACGGCGACATCACCGGACAGCCAGTCGCGCAGGAACGTCTCGAAGTCGCCGAGCTCGAAGAAGAAGTGTTCGGACGTGCGCAGTTCCGGCGCCGCACCGCTCACCGCCGAGCGCGGCTCCAGCAGTTCGGTCGGCGAGTAGGTGGCCCCGCAGTTCTCGCAGTTGTCGCCGTACTGGTCCGCCGTGCCGCAACGCGGGCATGTGCCGCGCACGTAGCGGTCGGGGAGGAACATCCCCTCGACGGGGTCGTACAGCTGCTCCACGGCGCGCCGGCGCACGTGGCCGTTGTTCTCGAGCTTGGCGTAGATCGCCTCGGTCAGCGCGCGGTTGCGCGCCGAGTGGGTCGAGTCGTAGTGGTCGAACGCGACCAGGAAGTCGGCGAAGTCGCGCTCATGGCCCGCCTGCACGCCCGCGATGAAGGCCTCGGGCGTGGTGCCCGCCTTCTGCGCGGCGAGCATGATCGGCGTGCCGTGCGTGTCGTCGGCGCAGACGAACCACGCGGTGTTGCCGGCCAGCCGTTGCGCCCGCACCCAGATGTCGCCCTGGATGTAGCCAACCAGGTGCCCCAGGTGCAGCGGCCCGTTGGCGTAGGGCAGGGCGCAGGAGACGACGAGTTCGCGAGGCATCCGGAAATTATCGCATCGCCGCCGAATCGCGGCTCACGCCGCTCCTACTCGCGGACCCACTCCTGCTGGCGGCAGAAGAACGCGATGCAGCCGGACACGCCCAGGCGGTCGTCACCGAGCATCTCGAGCTTGGACTTGTAGGTCTTGCCCTTGGACGGGTCCAGGATGCGGCCGCCGGCGTACTC
>DASTUL010000137.1:0-18032 GCA_035759645.1 Lysobacteraceae bacterium
GAGTGCGAACGCGACCACGCCCAGGGTGAAGGCGCCGATCAGGACGTAGTTGGCCTTGGTTTCCATGCGGTCTCGTCAGGCGGTCGTGGGGGAGGATACCCCTGCCTCGCGTGCGGCGCGTGCACGCGGGCCGTGGAAATACTCGCGGATCCAGGGGTGGTCGGAGCGTTCGACCTCCTCGATCGGCGCATTGATGACGACCTTGCGGTCGGCCAGCACGGCCACCCGGTCGCAGATCGCGTACAGCGTGTCGAGGTCGTGGGTGATCAGGAACACGGTCAGGCCCAGCGCCTGCTGCAGCGTGCGCACCAGGCGGTCGAAGGCGGCCGCGCCGATCGGGTCCAGGCCGGCGGTGGGTTCGTCCAGGAACAGCAGTGGTGGATCCAGCGCCAGGGCGCGGGCCAGGCCAGCGCGCTTGCGCATCCCGCCCGACAGTTGCGACGGCAGCTTGTCCAGCGCATCGGCAGGCAGGCCGGCCAGCTTCACCTTCAGCAGCGCCAGTTCGTAACGCAGCGAATCGGGCAGCTCGCGGTGGTGTTCCTTCAACGGCACCTGCACGTTCTCGCCGACGGTGAGCGACGAGAACAGCGCGCCGTCCTGGAACAGCACGCCGGTGCGGCGCTGGATGTAGTTGCGGTCCTCAGCGTCCTCGCTGCGCGCGTCGACGCCGAGCACCTCGATCTCGCCGGCATCCGGCGTGCGCAGGCCCAGGATCGAGCGCATCAGCACCGACTTGCCGCTGCCCGAACCGCCGACGATGCCGAGCACCTCGCCGCGGCGGACCTCCAGGTCCAGGCCTTCGTGCACGACCTGGTCGCCGAAGCGGTTGTCCAGGCCGGTGACGCGGATGATGGTGTCGGGCGGTGTGGGCATGGAGGGTCGGGGCCTCAGAGGTCCATGTACATGAACCACATGGCCGCCAGGGCGTCGAGGATGATGACCAGCGAGATCGACTGCACCACCGACGAGGTGGTGCGCTCGCCGACGGACTGCGCGGTGCCCTTCACCTGCAGGCCTTCCAGGCACCCGATCAGGGCGATCACGACGGCGAACACCGGCGCCTTGGACATCCCGACCCAGAAATGACGCAATTCCATGGTTTCCTGCACGCGGTTGAAGTACTGCTCCGCCTGGATGTCCAGGCTCAGCACGCCCACCGACAGGCCGCCTGCGATGCCCGCGACCATCGCCAGGAAGGTCAGCAGCGGCAGCATCAACAGCAACGCCAGCAGGCGCGGCAGCACCAGCAGGTCGACCGGGTCCAGCCCCAGCGTGCGGATGGCGTCGACCTCCTCGCGGCTGACCATGGCGCCGATCTGCGCGGTGAACGCGCTGGCGGTGCGACCCGCCAGCAGGATCGCGGTGAGCAGCACGCCGAACTCCCGCAGGAACGCGATGGAGACCAGCTCGACGACGAAGATCTCCGCGCCGAACTCGCGCAGCACGTTCGCGCCGAGGAACGCGATCACCGCGCCGACCAGGTACGACAGCAGGAGCACCAGCGGCACGGCGTCGAGCCCGACCTGTTCCATGTGGTGCACGGTGGACGTCAGCCGGAAGCGGTGTGGCTCATGCACCAGCCGGAGCAGCGCGACGAGGTTGCGGCCCAGGAAGCCGACCAGCGCCAGCACCTCGCGCGCGTTGTCGTGCACCGCGAAGCCCAGGCGCCCCACGGCCGCGGCGAAACCATATTCCTTGCGCCGCTTGGGGCGATCGTCGTGCACGTCCTCGATCGTCTCGACCAGCGCGAGGTGGCTCTCGTCGAATTCGAAGGAGGCGAAGTCCAGGTCGTTGCGCCGGGCGTGGCGCAGCAATTGCAGGACGCCGGTGGAATCGAGCCGGTCGACGCCCCGTGCGTCGAACACGCGGGCCGAATCCGGCGCCTTGCGCAGCTGCTCGCCGATCTGGCTGGCATAGCGCAGGGTCCAGCGGCCGGTCAGCCGCAGGCGCGCCGGGTCGGCCTCGTCGAGGGTCCATTCCGGCGGTGCGTGGACGGTGGACGGCAGCATGCGCGCGAGGATACATGCGTGCGATCCTTCCCGGATGGACAGCTCCTACGCCGCGCGCGTCGCCTTCGTCGTGGAACTGGCGGAACACCTGCACGCGTACGGGACCACCACGCAGCGGCTGGAACTGGCGATCGTCGCGGTGTCGCAACGCCTCGGGCTGGAGTGCGAACCGTGGACCAACCCGACGGGGATGATCCTGTCGTTCAGCGACCCGTCGCTGCCGCTCGGCACGAGCGACACGACGCGCGTGCTGCGGCTGGCACCGGGCGAGACCGACCTCGGCCGGCTGGGCGAGGCGGACCGGATCGCCGAATCCGTGCTGGCCGGGGCGACCGGCCTGTCCGAGGGCCAGGCAGCGCTGGATCGCCTCGGGCGCGCTCCCGGCCCGCGCCAGCGCGCACTGGAGATGTTCGGGTTCGGTGTCGTGGCCGCCGCAGTCGCGGCGCTGCTGCGGCTGCCGTGGCTGGACATCGCCACCGCCGGCGGCACCGGGCTGCTGCTCGGTGCGCTCGTGCAGCTGGCGAGGCCGCGGCCGCGCCTGCGCGAAGCCGAGGAGGCCGTGGCCGGGTTGCTGGCGGGCTTCGTGGTCGTACTGGTCGCCGCCTACGTCGGACCGCTCAACCAGAACACGGTGATCATCGCGGCACTGATCGCCCTGCTGCCCGGCCTGACCCTGACCAATGCGATGAGCGAGCTGGCCAGCGGCCACCTGGTCGCAGGCACTGCGCGGTTCTCGGGCGCGGTCATGTCGGTGCTCAAGCTCACCGTCGGGACGGTGCTGGCCGTGTCGCTGGCGCAGATGGCGGGCATCGAGCCCGAGGTGCGCGCATTGCGCCCGCAGCCGGAGTGGGTGGAGTGGGGCGGGCTGCTCGCGGCGGCGCTGTCGTTCGCGGTGCTGTTCCGCGCGGCGCCGCGCGATTATCCGGTGGTGATGCTCGCCGCCGCCGCCGGTTACCTGGTCTCGCGCTATGCCGGCCTGGCCTGGGGCAGCCCCGCCGGCATATTCCTCGCGGCCTTCGTGCTGACCGCGGCGGGCAACGGCTATGCGCGCTGGTGGAACCGCCCGGGCGCGCTGGTGCGCGTCCCGGGCATCATCATGCTGGTGCCAGGCAGCGCCAGCCTGCGCAGCCTGCTCACCCTGGTCCAGCAGCAGGATGTGGCCAGCGGCCAGGTGGCGATCCTGGGGGTGCTGAATATCCTCGCGGCGCTGGTCGCGGGCCTGCTGTTCGGCAACCTGCTGATATCGGCGCGGCGAAACCTCTGACCGGCGCCGGGACGGACAAGGAAAGGCCGGCGCAAGGCCGGCCTTTCTCGTCGCGAAACCTCGCGGCGGGCTTACTTGATCAGGAAATCCTCCGCCTTCCGGCCCTTCGCCGTTTCGGCCGCCATCCAGCGCGGCTGCTTGCCGCGGCCGGTCCAGGTTTCGGACGGCTTGGCCGGGTTGCGGTATTTCGGAGCGACCTTGCCCAGCTTGCGGCCCTTGGTGGCCGACGCCTTGCGCGGGGCGCGGCCCGCGCGACCGCCGTTGCCCGCGGCGCCCGCGCCGCCGAACAGTTCGGCGACGGTATATCCCTCGGCCTTGGCCAGCGCGCTGATCTTGCGGCGCACCGCCGCGGCCGGCTTGCGCTTCTTCAGCGCGACCTTGCGCTTCTTTGCCTTGGTGATCAGCGTGTCTAGTTCCTTGCTGGACAGGTTACCGAGATCGATCGTCATGTTGCCTCCGCGGGCGTGGGGATAAAGGCTGGCAGCATAATCGCGAAACGGGGCCTCGCGCAAAATGCGGGAATATCCTGCGTGGGGGCCGGGGAAACTCCCGGCAATATTCCCGGCCCGGTTTGCGGCGTCAGCGCGTGACGCCGAGCCTTTCCATCAGCCCGGCATGGTCCAGCTGTTCCGCCTCGGCCGCGGCGCGTGCCCGGTATTCGTACGTGCCCGCTTCCAGCCCGCGCCCGGAGACCACCACGCGGTGCGGGATCCCGATCAGTTCGATGTCCGCGAACATCGCGCCCGGGCGCAATCCCCGGTCGTCCAGGACAACGTCCACGCCTGCGTCGGCGAGTTCGCGATAGAGCGCCTGGGCAGCGGCGGCGACCGCTTCGTCCTGCTTCGCGTTGATCACGCAGATCGCGACCATCCACGGCGCCATCGCTTCCGGCCACAGGATCCCGGCGTCGTCGTGGTTCTGCTCGATCGCGGCGGCCACGATGCGCGAGACGCCGATGCCGTAGCAGCCCATCGCGGGCACCGCCGCCTTGCCGGCGGCGTCGAGCACCGTGCATCCCATCGCCTCGGCGTACTTGCGGCCCAGCTGGAACACGTGCCCGACCTCGATGCCGCGCGCGATGCCCAGCGTGCCCTTGCCGCAGGGCGAAGGGTCACCCGCGACGACGTTGCGGATGTCGGCGACCAGGTCGGGTTCGGGCAGGTCGCGGCCCCAGTTGACGCCGGCCAGGTGGAACCCGGGCGCGTTCGCGCCGACCACGAGGTCGGCCATCGCCGCGACGCAGCGGTCGGCGACGACGCGGATGGGCTTCACGGGACCGACCGGCCCCAGGAACCCCGGCGTGCTTCCGAGGTGTTCGCGGATTTCCGCCTCGGTCGCCAGGCGGTAGTCGGCCAGGCCCGGGAGCTTGGCGAGCTTGATGCCGTTGACGACGTGGTCGCCGCGCACGAGCGCAAGCACGAACGTCTTGTCGCCCACCAGCGCGATCGACTTGACGGTGCGCGCCAGCGGAATCTCGAGCAGCGTGGCGACGTCCTCGCAGGTCTTCTGCGTGGGTGTCTCGACGCGGTGCATCGTTTCACCGGGCGCCGGGCGCGCGCCCGGAGACACGGCTTCGGCCAGTTCGACGTTCGCCGCGTAGTCCGATCCATTGGAGAAGGCGATCGCATCCTCGCCCGAATCGGCCAGCACGTGGAACTCGTGCGACGCGCTGCCGCCGATCGCGCCGGTGTCGGCGAACACCGCGCGGTGGCGGAGGCCCAGGCGCGTGAAGATCCGGCCGTACGCGTCGTACATGTTGCGGTACTCGCGGTCCAGGCCTTCGTCGTCGAGGTGGAACGAGTACGCGTCCTTCATCAGGAACTCGCGCGCGCGCATCACGCCGAAGCGCGGGCGGATTTCGTCGCGGAACTTGGTCTGGATCTGGAAGAAGGTCACGGGCAACTGCTTGTACGACTGCAGCTCGTTGCGCGCGAAATCGGTGATCACTTCCTCGTGGGTCGGCCCGAAGCAGTACCAGGCCTCCTTGCGGTCCTGCATCTTCAGCAGCTGGCCGCCGAACTTCTCCCAGCGCCCGGTTTCCTCCCACAGCTCCTTCGGCTGCACCGCGGGCATCAGCAGTTCGATCGCGCCGGCGGCCTGCATCTCCTCGCGGACCACCGACTCGACCTTGCGCAGCACGCGCAGGCCCAGCGGCGACCAGGTGTAGAGGCCGGCGGCGAGCTTGCGGATCATGCCCGCCTTGAGCATCAGCTTGTGGCTGGCGACCTCGGCTTCGGCGGGTGTTTCCTTGCTGGTCGAAAGATGGAACTGCGACAGGCGCATCGGGGGCGACCCTTCCTGGGCGATATTCGCGGGCGGAAAGGCGCCATTCTAGTCCGCGCGCCGCGGTCGCCGGGCTTCAGGCCGCGGGCGCGGTGCAGTTCTTCGCCAGCATCCCTTCGGCCAGCCGGGCCTGCGCCTCGCGGTCGGCCTGCGACAGGATCCTGTCGGCCTTGCCATCGCCGTCGGTGTCCTGCTGGACCTGGCTGTCGCCTTGCAACAGGGCCAGGTGCTTGCGCACGTCGGCGCACTGGGGGTCTTCGTCAGTCGCGGCAGTCGCGGCTGCGTCCGTGGCGGGCTCGGCTGGCGCGCGCGTGGCGCGGTCCTCCGCCGGGATGGGGCTGGCTTCGTACTCGCCCGTCGCGGGCGGCGCGTCGCCGTAATGGGTCACGCCGTTCGCGTCGGTCCACTTGTAGACCTTGTCGCTGGCCTGCGCGGTGGCGACCGCGGGAAACAGCGCGAGGCAGGCGGCTAGCGCCAGGAGCGGTCGGGACAGGGGCATGGCGGTCTCCAGCGGTGCCAAGGTGTGCAGCGGGATTGCAGCATCGCGACCGCCCGGGCACAACCGGCGACACGCAGGGGTGTGACGGGCGCCCCGCCCCCTCACGGCGCCGTTCGGCCCGCGTTGGGGCAACCCGTGGGCAATGCGGCGTAATACGTGGACAGGTCGCGGATGTCGCGGTCCTCCAGGCGGTTCGCCGCGGCCCCCATCAGGCCGGCGTAGGCGGTGCCTCCGCGCCGGTGGCTCCGGAACAGCTCGAGCTGCAACGCGAGGTAGTCCGCATGCTGGCCCGACAGGTCCGGATATAGCTCATTGAGAGCCTCCGGGCCCGGGTCGTGGCAGGCCGTGCATGCCGGGATCTTGCGGGCGGGGTCGCCATTCGCCGCCAGCCGGGCGCCGCGTGCGAACGCCTCCGGTGCGTCGCAGCGCGCGGCCGGCCCCTCGCCGTCGAGCGACGAGAAATGGTCCGCGAGGGCGCGCATCTGCGTGATGTCCAACCCTGAGGCGACCGGCTGCATGATCCCGCTGTGCCGGTCGCCGCGTGCGAAGGCCGCCAGGCTGGCCAGCAGGTACGCCTCGTCGAGTCCGGCAAGCCGAGGGATCGCACCGTCGCCGCGGCCCATGCCGTCCGCGCCGTGGCAGCGCTGGCAATTGGCGAGCGCGGTGGGCATCGACTGGCCCAGCAATGCCCGCCGCGAACCGGGACCCGCCGCGTTCCGTCCGTTCGTGTCGCCGTAGGCCAGGCTTCGGAATTCCGACACTTCCAGCTGCGGCAATGCCCGCAGGAAGGCCACCATCGCCCACACCTCGTCCTCGCGCAGCGGTGCGGGCCATGCCGGCATGGCGGTGTACTTGATGCCGTGGCGGACGATCCAGAACAGCTCCGCGTCACGCAGCGTGCCGAACCCGTCGGGCAGGTAGGGCGGCTCGGGGGTCATCCGGCGCACGACGAGTGCGCGAGGTTCGCCCGGTGCGCCGTGGCAGGGCAGGCAGCTGCTGGCGTAGTGCCCGGCGCCCTTGAGCACGAGTCCCGGATCGTCCAGCGGCGGCGCTTCCATGCCGAGCGTCTGCGTCCGCACGGAACTGCGCATGGTGAATTGCAGGAACGCGCGGGTCACCGCCCAATGGCCTTCGCTCGCGGCGATCGGCATCAGCCCGGCGGCCACGAACAGCAGCCCGCCGAGGCCGAGCAGCGCCGTCACGACCATCGCGCGGCACACGGCCAGCAGCCAGCCGTCCCCGGCCAGGCAGTGCCAGGCGCGGCGTGCCTGTCGCGACAACCACGCGCGCAGGCCGTGCTCAGCCATCGGCCACCGTCCCGGCGCGTTCGCGCAACAGGCCCGCCAGCAGCCACAACGCACCGGCGAGGTAGGCGCTGCCGCCGAACACCAGCATCAAGACGCCGCCCAGGTGCTGGTCCTGCAGGGGCGTGAGGGCGAAAGGCAGCATCGTCGCGGCGTCGCCTGCGTGGAGGCCGTGCACGTAGAGCGGGCGTGTCGCGAGCGCGAGCAGCACCCCGAGCAAGGTCATGTGCATCGACGTCAGCAGCAGCCCGCCGATGCCAGCGGCCGCGCGCTCGCGCTGGCGCGCCGCATCGCCGCCGAACGCCGCGACCCACAGCGCCAGCCCGACTGCGAGGAAGCTGCCTTGCTCGAGCACCAGCATCGCGGTCGACGCGCGTGCCGCGTGGTGCAGCGCCGGCGCGTGCCAGGCCCAGACCACGACGAACTCGACGACCGACGCGACGACGGGTGCGGCGCCGGCCGCGAGCAGGACGGGCCACCGGCGTGACGGATCCGCGCGCGTGCCGGCAACGCCCAGCGCGAGCAAGGGTGCGGCGATTGCGACCACCGCCATGTGCATCAGCATGTGCGCGGCAAACGAATGCCGCGACCACGCAGGCAACGGCCCGAGCCACGCGGCGGCGAGCACGAGCAAACCGCCCGCGACCAGGACCCGCCTGCGTGTCGAGGCGCCCATCAACGACACGTCCCGATCAGCACGGCACCTAGCGCGACGTACACGACGGCGATGAACGACAGCCCGCAGAGCAGTGCGGTCGCCTGGCCGAGGAAGCGGTGGCGGTCGCCGACGGTCGCTTCGTCGTGCGGCGGCTGCTGGCGCCCGGCACGGTGCCGGCGCCAGCCGCGCCAACCCAGCCACGCGATCGCGACCAGCGCCACCGCGGTATAGGCGAACAGGGCGGTGCGCGCCGCACCGAGCGGCGCACCGGGCACTGCACGTGCGCACCAGATCGCGGCCGTGACGTACGACACCAGGAAATGCGCGGCCCAGACGAGGGGGCCGGCGGTGAGCGTCCACAGTCCGCCGTGCTTCGACCCGACGTGTTTGGGTGCCTTGCGGGATTGCTTATCGCTCATCGCCCACCGTCCTCAGCGCGCCAGCAATGGGAAGCCGGCGACCACCGCGACGGTGACCACCACGGTGACCGCGACGAAATGCCAGTACAGCGCGACGTTGCGGATGTCGATGTCGTGCGCGCCCGTCATCCGGCCCGCGAGGCGCCGCGCGACGCAGTACGCCTGCATCAGCGCGCCGACCGCCACGTGCGCGACGGTCCAGGCCAGTAGCAGCCAGACCGTCGCGTCGTATGCGTGGCGCGTCGGATCCATGCCCGCCAGCCAGGGGCCGGCCAGCAGCGCGCCGCCCGCCGCCAGCGCGAGCAGCACGGCGGCGCCACACGCCACATGGAACGCGACCGCGGCATCGCGCCGGTTCCAGCGGCGCGCCAGCACCGTCGCGCCCCACGACGCCAGCGCGAGCGCCAGCCCCAGCAGCGGCCACCCGAGGCCCGGGCCATCACCGGGTTGCGGCGGGAACTGGTCGTGCACCGTCCAGAAGAAGAAGTAGCCGAACACCAGGCTGGCGAACGCGGCCATGTCGCCGATCATCGTGATGAACATCGCCCACCAGCCGACGGATGCCTGGCCGGAGGCGTAGAGCGGCAGCTCGAGGCCGAGGCCGACATCCTTCATGGCGCGGTCCGGCTGCAACGCCGTGCCGGTCCACAACCACGCCAGGATCGTCGCGATCGCCAGGACGCCGCTGATACCCGCTGGCACGTACAGGTCGAACACCGGGAAGATGAAGGCGCCGCCGGTGAACGCGGCCGCCCACAGCGTGAGGAACGTGGGGCCGGGCACCCGAAGGCACTGTTCCGGCACCGCATCGAGTGGCGAAGTGACCAGCGTCTCGCGCCTGCCCTCCGGCGCGTCCGCCAAGTAGAAGCGGCCCGCGTCGACGTCATCCGAGAGGTTCGGCTGGTCCCACACCGGGTAGCGGCTCTCGATGACCGGGATCGAACGCACGCCCCAGGGCCGGTTGGGAATGCCGCCGAGCCATTCGAGCGTGCCCGCGTTCCAGGGATTGTCCGGCACCGGCTCGCGGCGCAGCACCGCGCGCACCACATCGACCAGCACCAGGGCGAAGCCAGCCGCGAGCACGAACGCACCGACGGTCGACACGAGGTTCAGCAGGTCCAGGCCCTGGTCGGCGCGGTACGTGGCGATGCGACGGGGCATGCCGGCCAGGCCCGACACGTGCATCGGCAGGAACGCGACGTGGAAACCGGTGAACATCAGCCAGAACGCGAGCCTGCCCAGGCGAGGCGACAGCCGGCGCGACGCCATCAGCGGGAAGAAGTAGTACACCGCCGCGACCACCGGGAAGACCATCCCGCCGATCAGCACGTAGTGCAGGTGCGCGACCACGAAGTAGGTGTCGTGCGCCTGGAAGTCGAACGGCGCCAGCGCGACCATCACGCCCGTCAGCCCGCCCAGCACGAAGATCACCAGTGCACCGAGCACGAACAGCATCGGCACGCTGCGCACCACGCGGCCGGCGAGCACGGTCGCGAGCAGCGCGAAGATCTGCACGCCCGTCGGCAATGCGACCGCCTGCGATGCGGCCGAGAAGAACGCCAGCGAGATGTTCGGCAGGCCCGTGGTGAACATGTGGTGCACCCACAGCCCGAAGCTGAGGAAGCCGGTGCCCACCGCGGCCAGCACGATCCAGCCGTAGCCCACGATCGGATGCCGCGCGAAGGTCGGCACGATCATCGCCACCAGCGCGATGGCCGGCAGGAAGATGATGTAGACCTCCGGGTGGCCGAAGATCCAGAACAGGTGCTGCCACAGCAGCGGGTCGCCGCCGCGGGCCGGGTCGAAGAACGGCCAGTCGAGCAGCCGCTGCAGTTCGAACATCAGGTCGCCGGCGATCAGCGGCGGGAACGCGAACAGGATCATCGCGCCCACCACGAGCACGTACCACGCGTACAGCGGCATCAGGTTGACCCGCATCCCTGGCGCGCGCGTCTTGAGCACGCCGACGATCAACTCGACCGCGGCCGCGATCGACGCGACCTCGATGAAGCTCAGGCCGAGCAGCCAGATGTCCGCGCCCTTGCCTTCCTGGAAATCGGTGGCCAGCGGCGGGTACATGAACCAGCCGCCCTTGGGCGCCGCGCCGAAGAAAATCGAGCCGCAGACGAACACGCCGCCGATCAGGAAGCACCAGTAGCCGTAGGCCGACAGCCGTGGGAACGGGAGCTCGCGCGTGCCCAGCATCGAGGGCATCAGCAGCATCGAGAACGCCTCGAACACCGGCACCGCGAACAGGAACATCATCACCGAGCCGTGGAGGGTGAACAGCTGGTTGTAGGTGTCGGCCGAGACGAAGTCGTTGCCCGGCAGCGCCAGCTGGGTGCGCATCAGCAGCGCGAGCACGCCGGCGAACAGGAAGAACGCGAAGGAGGTCGCCAGGTACCAGCGCCCGACCTGCGTGTTGTTGACCGCCGACCAGTAGCGCCAGCCGGTGGGTGGCTGCCACGCGGCATGCAGGCGTTCGGCGGCGGGATCGTGGTCTCGTTGCGCGCTCATTCCAGGCCGTCCAGGTAGGCCGCGATGGCGTGCACTTGCGCGTCGGGCAGCATCCCGAATTCCGGCATCACCGCGTCGGGCTTCACGTCGTGGGTGTCGGCGATCCAGCGGCGGAAGCCGGCAACGTCGTTCGGCAGCACGCCGGCGGCGAGCAGGCGCCGGCTGCCGACGTGCGTGAGGTCGGGTCCCAGCCGGCCGCGCGCGTCCGTGCCGCGAATCGCGTGGCAGGCGGCGCAGCCGTTGCGCAGGAAGGCCACCTGGCCATCGCGCGCGAGCGCCGTGCCGGGCGGTCGTGCCTGCGTCGCCTGGTGCAGCAGCCACGCATCGAACGCCGCGCGCTCGGTCACCACCGCCTCGAACCGCATGAACGCATGGGACGTGCCGCAGAACTCCGCGCAGGCCCCATCGAACACGCCGATGCGCGTCGGTTCCAGCACCAGCGTCGTGGTGCGTCCCGGGATCATGTCGACCTTGCCCGCGAGCGCGGGGATCCAGAACGAATGGATGACGTCCGGGCTGTCGAGCAGGAAGCGGATCCGTTCGCCGACCGGCAGTCGGATCTCGTTCGCCAGTTCGACGGGCGGCTGGCCTGGCCGCAGGTAGCGCACGCGCCACCACCACTGCTCGCCGGTGACCGCGACCTGCAACGCGCTCCCGAGTCCGTCGTCCGGCGGTGGCGCGCGCAACCGAGGCATCAAGAGGAGGCCATGGACCAGCAGCGCGCCCAGCAGCAGGGTCGGGGCGACCATCCCGCCGCCGACCACCAGCCAGCGCGCGATGCGTCGCGACGACGCGGCGCCCGGCTCGGCGCGACGTCGCGAGCCGGCCCAGAGCGCCACGCCCACCACGGCCAGCCAGACCAGGCATGCGCCGGCCGTCATGACCCAGAAGAGCTGCGCCACGGCTTCGGCCTCGGCGCCCGCCGGTGCCAGCGCGGCCCAGGTCACTCGTGGGAACCCCTGGTGCAATCCACCACCCGTGCGTGACGGTCGATCCGCGAGCCTGCCGCGCCGGCGCGCAAAGAGCCGTGAATACGGGCCAGCGGCTGCCGCTACACTTTCGCCATGGACGCCAAGGACACGGACCCACCTGAAGCCCGCCGCCCACGCGCGCGTGGCGTCTACCTGCTGCCCAACCTGTTCACCACCGGTGGGCTGTTCGCGGGGTTCTACGCGATCATCGCCGCCTCGCAGGGCCTGTTCGGCGTGGCCTGCGTGGCGGTCCTGGTCGCCGGCGTGCTCGACGGCATCGACGGGCGCGTGGCACGACTGACCAACACCCAGAGCGAATTCGGCAGCCAGTACGACTCGCTGGCGGACCTGGTCAGCTTCGGCGTCGCGCCGGCCCTGGTGATGTACCACTGGGCGCTGGAGGCCATGCGCCACGACGGCGCCGTGCCCGGCAAGATCGGCTGGATCGCGGCCTTCCTCTACGCCGCCTGCGCGGCGCTGCGGCTCGCGCGTTTCAACAGCCAGATCGGGCAGGTCGACAAGCGCTGGTTCATCGGCCTGGCCAGCCCGGCCGCGGCGGCGCTGATGGTGAGCTTCGTCTGGGCCTTCCACGATTTCGCCTTCCGGGGCGTGGACCTGCGGTATCCGGCGCTCGCGGTGACGGTCGTCGCGGCGCTGCTGATGGTCAGCCGGTGGCGCTGGTACAGCTTCAAGAGTGGCGGCTCGCGCTCGGACCGCGTGCCGTTCCTGGCGATCCTGGTGGCGGTGGCGGTGGTGGCCGCGATCGCGATCGATCCGCCGACGGTGCTGTTCGCGATCGCCGCGCTCTATGCGTTGTCGGGCCCGGTCGCCTGGGCGTGGCGCCGGATGCGCGGTACGTCCCCGGCGGATGCCGCGTGAGCGCGATGCAGGGGCCGTGGTCGGCCGAACAATGCGAATGGCTGCGGGCGCTGGGCCACGAGCCGTACCGTTTCGCCGGGCTTCCCGAGGATCCCTTGCTGCACGCGGTGCTGCGTGCCGCGGGCAGGGATCCGGCGGATGCGCGCGCAGTCGCGCTGGTCGCGGAACTGCCGCCGGTGGCTGCGTTGCGCGGGAATGCCGCGGCCAAGCGTGGGTTGTGGCCGCGATTGCGGGCGCTGCGGGGCCGATGAGCGCGACGTTCGCCGAACCGCCGGTGCGGGCCGGGCCGGAATCGGCACCGGTGTTGCGGCCGATGCGCCTCGACGACCTGGACGCGGTACTGGAGATCGAGTTGCGCGCGTATCCGTTCCCGTGGACGCGCGGCATCTTCGAGGATTGCCTGCGCGCGGCCTATCCGTCGTGGGTGCTCGTCGACGGCGACACCATCGAGGGCTACGCCGTGCTAAGCGTCGCGGCAGGCGAGGCGCACGTGCTCAACATCTGCGTCGACCCTCGATTGCAGGGCCGTGGCCACGGGCGGCGCCTGCTGCATGCGCTGCTGCACCTGGCGCGCGGGCGCGGGGCGCAGCGGCTGTTCCTGGAGGTGCGGCCGTCCAACCGGGGCGCGCTGGCGCTGTATCACGCTGAGGGCTTCAACGAGATCGGCCGCCGCCCGCGCTACTACCCCGCGCACAGCGGACGCGAGGACGCCATCGTCATGGCCATGGAACTGCTGGACGAGCAGGGCTAGCCCTTACAGCCTGGCGCGCTGCTCCGAGAGGGCGGCGCGCTGCGCGGTCCAGTCGGCCAGGCGCTGGCGTTCCTGTTCCACCACCGCAGCTGGCGCATTGGCGACGAACGTGTCGCTCGCCAGCTTGCCGCGTGACTTCGCGAGCTCGCCCTCCACGCGCTTGAGTTCCTTGTCCAGGCGCGCACGCTCGGCACCGAGGTCGACCAGGCCTTCCAGCGGCACGAGCAGCGTGAGCTCGCCGACCACGGCGGTGGCCGCGGCCGGCGCGGCGCCGGCGTCGTCGAGGAAATCGATGCGCTCGAGGCGATTGAGGAACGTGAGCGACGGCGCGTAACGCGTGATCCGCGCGCGGTCGCCGGCATCGCCGCCGGACAGCAGCAGCGGCACCTTGCGCGACGGCGCGACGTTGAGCTCGCTGCGCACGCGGCGCAGCGCGGAGACCACGGCCTTCAGCCATTCGATGTCGGCAGCTGCTGCCGCAAAACCGGATGTGTCGATATCCCCGGCCTTCGGATACGGCTGCACCATGATGGAGTCGCCGTCCATGCCCAGGCGCGGCGCGACCTGGCGCCACAGTTCCTCGGTCACGAACGGCACCAGCGGGTGCAACAGGCAGAGCAGGCGCTCGAGCACGTGGAGCAGCGTGTGGCGGGTGCTCGCGGCGGCCTGCGCGTCGTCGCCGTTCAACGCGGGCTTGGCCAGTTCGACGAACCAGTCGCAGAAGTCGTTCCAGGCGAACTCGTACAGCGCCTGCGCGAGCAGGTCGAAGCGGTAGTCGGCGAAGTGCTTCGCGGCCTCCGCGGCGGTGGCGTCGAGGCGGGCGAGGATCCAGCGTTCGGCGTCGGTGGTTGGCTTCGGGGCCGGCGTGCCCTCATCCGCCCTGCGGGCACCTTCTCCCGCAGGCGGGAGAAGGGAAAACCCGTCGGTGTTCATGAGGACGAAGCGGGTGGCGTTCCAGAGTTTGTTGCAGAAGTTCTTGTAGCCCTCGGCGCGGCCGAGGTCGAACTTGATGTCGCGGCCATGGCCGGCCAGTGCCGTCATGGTGAAGCGCAGCGCGTCCGCGCCGAACGCGGCGATGCCGTCCGGGAACTCCCTGCGCGTCGCCTTCTCAATCTTCGCGGCCATCTTCGGCTGCATCAGCCCGGCGGTGCGCTTGGCGACCAGCGCTTCCAGCGAGATGCCGTCGATGATGTCGATCGGGTCGAGGATGTTGCCCTTCGACTTCGACATCTTCTGGCCGTCCTTGTCGCGCACCAGGCCGGTGATGTAGACGTCGCGGAACGGCACTTCGCCGGTGAAGTGGTCGGTCATCATGATCATCCGGGCGACCCAGAAGAAGATGATGTCGAAGCCGGTGACCAGCACCGACGAGGGCAGGTAGCGGTCATGACCGCGCGCATCCATCTTCGCCGCGGCGGGCCAGCCCATCGTGCTGAAGGGCCACAGGGCGGAGGAGAACCAGGTCTCCAGCACGTCGTTGTCCCGCGTGAGCGCGACGTCGGCGCCGAGGCCGTGGCGCTCGCGCACTTCCGCTTCGTTGCGGCCGACGTAGGACTTGCCCTGCGCGTCGTACCAGGCCGGGATGCGATGTCCCCACCAGAGCTGGCGGCTGATGCACCAGTCCTGGATGTTCTCCATCCAGTGGCGGTAGGTGTTGATCCAGTTGGGCGGGACGAACCTGACGCTCCCGTCCTGCACGAGCTGCATGCCGCGCGCGCCCAGTCCGTCCATCTTCACGAACCACTGGTCGGTCAGGTACGGCTCGATCGCCTGGCCGCTGCGGTCGCCGCGCGGGACCTGCAGCTTGTGCGGCTTCGTCTCCACCAGCACGCCGGCAGCCTCGAGGTCGGCGAGCACCGCCTTGCGCGCGTCGTAACGGTCCAGCCCGCGGTATGCCTCGGGTGCGTTGTCGTTGACCTTCGCGTCCGGCGTGAACAGGTTGATCAGTGGCAGGCGGTGGCGCTGCCCGACCTGGTAATCGTTGAAGTCGTGCGCCGGCGTGACCTTGACCACGCCGGTGCCGAACTCGCGATCCACGTACGCATCGGCGATGACCGGGACCTGTCGCCCGGTCAGCGGCAGGGTTACGGTCTTCCCGACCAGGTGCGCGTAGCGCTCGTCATCCGGGTGCACCATCACCGCGGTGTCGCCCAGCATGGTTTCCGGTCGCGTCGTCGCGACAACGAGCGTGTCGCTGCCATCGGTGAGTGGATACGCGATCGACCACAGGAAGCCGTCCTCCTCCTCGTTCACCACTTCCAGGTCGGAGATCGCGGTCTGCAGCACCGGGTCCCAGTTCACCAGGCGCTGGCCGCGATACACCAGGCCTTCCTCGTGCAGCCGCACGAAGGCCTCGGTCACCGCGTCCGCGGCCATCGGGTCCATCGTGAACACGCTGCGCGACCAGTCGCCCGAAGTGCCGAGCCGGCGCATCTGCCGCTCGATGGTGTGGCCCGATTGCTCGCGCCACTCCCACACCTTGTCGATGAAGCCCTCGCGACCGAGCGAATCGCGGGTCTCGCCCTTGCCCTCGAGCGCGAGGTTGCGCGCGACCACCATCTCGGTGGCGATGCCCGCGTGGTCGGTGCCCATCTGCCACAGGGTGTCGAAACCACGCATGCGGTGGTAGCGCACCAGCGCGTCCTGCAGCGTGTGCTGGAACGCATGGCCCATGTGCAGCGTGCCGGTCACGTTCGGCGGCGGCAGCAGGATGACGTAGGGCTCGCCCTTGCCGCTGGGCGCGAACAGGCCTGCGGCTTCCCACTCGGCGTAAAGGCGGGATTCGAGGCCCGCCGGGTCGTAGCTGGCCGGCAGGTCGCTCATGCGCCGGGCTTCCATGCGCTGAACAACGTGAATGCACCGATGGCGACGAAGCCCACGCCGGCCACGATCTTCAGCGCCTGCGGGCTCACGAACTTCTCGATCACCTGTCCCGCCGCGACGCCGAGTGCCGCGGCCACCACCAGCGCCGCGGCCGACGCGGCGAACACCTGCATCGGCGACGCCTTGCCCTCGGCCGAGAACAGCATGGTGGCCAGCTGCGTCTTGTCGCCGATCTCGGCGATGAACACGGTGGCGAAGATCAGGAGCATGACTTTCATGGGGCGGCCTTCGTCTGCGATGTCACATGTCGTGATTGTCGAGCGCGAAGCCACGCGCCTGGTAGTGCTTCCAGCGCTCGCGCAGCGGATCGCGCGCGGCGGGATCGGCCGGCACCACTTCCAGCACGCGGTCGAACGCGCCCTCCGGCGCCTCGTCGCGCAGGTTGATCAGCAGCGGGCGCAGCGGCGCGTCGGTGCCGGGCGCGGCGATCAGCACCGGCGCGAGGTCGTCCTCCTCGTCCTGGCCGGCCACCTGGTGGGGGATGTAGGCGTCGTCGTCGAACGCCCACAGCAGGTCGTCGATCGCCTCGGCCTGCGCGGCGTCGCGCGCCAGCACCAGGGTCCACAGGCCCGCGTCATGCGCCTTGCGCGCGAGCTCGCACACGAGCAGCAGCGGTTCGTCGCGGAAGCGCGGCTTGCCGATCAGGTAGAAGTCGGCGCGCGGCATCCGGTCAGGCGCGCGCGGCCTGGTCCATCAGCCATTGCGCCAGCAGGCCCACCGGGCGGCCGGTCGCCATGCCGCGCTTGCCGTCGTCGCTGGCGGTGCCGGCGACGTCCAGGTGCGCCCAGCGCTGGCCCTCGGTGAAGCGCGAGAGGAAGCAGCCCGCGGTGATCGCGCCGGCCCAGCGGCCGCCGATGTTGTAGACGTCCGCGTAGGTCGAGTCGAGCATCGACTGGTACTCGTCCCACAGCGGCAGGCGCCACGCGCGGTCGAAGGTTGCCTCGCCGGCCGCGAGCAGCTCGCCGGCGAGCTCGTCGTCCTTGCTCATCAGGCCGGACGCGAACTTGCCGAGCGCGATCATGCAGGCGCCGGTGAGCGTGGCGACGTCGACCAGCGCCTGCGGCTCGAAACGCTGCGCGTAGGTCAGCGCGTCGCACAGGATCAGGCGCCCCTCTGCGTCGGTGTTGCCGACCTCGATGGTCTTGCCGGACATGCTGGTGAGCACGTCGCTCGGACGATAGCTGTTGCCGTCCGGCATGTTCTCCACCGCGGGCACGACCACGTTGAGGTTGACCGGCAACTGCATGCCGACCGCGGCGACGAACGCGCCCATCACGGTGGCCGCGCCGCACATGTCGAACTTCATTTCCTCGACGCCGCCCTGCACCTTGAGGTTGATGCCCCCGGTGTCGAAGGTGATGCCCTTGCCGACCAGCACGTAGGGCTTCGCATCGCCCGCGTTGCGGTACTTCAGCACCACCAGCTTCGGCGGGTTGGCCGAACCCTGCGACACGGCCAGCAGCGAGCCCATGCCGAGCTCGCGCATCTGTTCGCGGTCCAGGACTTCGCACTCGGTGTTGTCGAAGCGCGCGGCGAAGGCCTGGCCCTGTTCGGCGAGGTAGGCCGGGTTGCAGATGTTGGCCGGCAGGTTGCCG
>DASTUL010000138.1:0-7000 GCA_035759645.1 Lysobacteraceae bacterium
CCGTCACCGCGAAGGTCGTCGGCCACGGCCGCGCCGACAAGATCCGCATCGTCAAGTTCCGCCGCCGCAAGCACCATCGCAAGCAGATGGGCCACCGGCAGCACTACACCGAAATCGAGATCACCGGCATTGCCGGTGGCAAGAAGTAAGGAGACGCAGTCATGGCACATAAAAAGGGCGTAGGTTCCTCGCGCAACGGCCGCGACTCCAACCCGAAGTACCTGGGCGTGAAGCTGTACGGTGGCCAGGCCGTCGAGGCCGGCAACATCATCGTGCGCCAGCGCGGCACCCAGTTCCATCCGGGCACCGGCGTCGGCCTGGGCCGCGACCACACGTTGTTCGCGCTGGTCGACGGCAAGGTCGAGTTCGCGGTCAAGGGCCCGAAGAAGCGCCGCATGGTCAGCGTCGTCGGCGCCGAGTAAGCGCCAACGCCGCCGCAAGCCGGAAAGCCCCGCCTCGGCGGGGCTTTTCATTTTCGGCCGTCATTCCCGCATTTCGCCGTCATTCCCGCGAAGGCGGGAATCCACGGCCGATCCTGTCAAAATGGATTCCCGCCTGCGCGGGAATGACGCACCGGGCCGCCCATGAAACTCGTCGACGAAGCTGAAATCACCGTCATCGCCGGCAACGGCGGCAACGGCTGCGTGGGCTTCCGCCGGGAGAAGTTCATTCCGCTCGGCGGCCCCGACGGCGGCGACGGCGGCAACGGCGGCGATGTCTGGCTGCAGGCCGACGAGAACCTCAACACGCTGGTCGACTTCCGCCACCAGAAGACCTTCCGCGCCCAGCGCGGCGAGAACGGCATGGGCAGCCAGCGGTACGGCAAGGGTGGCGAGGACAAGGTCGTCGTCGTGCCGGTCGGCACCGTGGTGACCAACGTCGCCACCGACGAGGTCATCGGCGACCTGACCCGCCACGGCGACCGCCTGCTGGTCGCGCGCGGCGGCAAGGGCGGGCTCGGCAACATGCACTTCAAGAGTTCGACCAACCGCACCCCGCGGCAGTCGACCTCCGGCGGGGAGGGCGACGAGCGCACGCTCCAGCTCGAGCTGAAGCTGCTGGCCGACGTCGGCCTGCTCGGCTTCCCCAACGCGGGCAAGTCCACCTTCGTGCGCGCGGTGTCCGCGGCGACGCCGAAAGTCGCCGACTACCCGTTCACCACCCTCTATCCGAACCTGGGCGTGGTCAGCGTCGAGCTGGGCCGCAGCTTCGTGATCGCCGACATCCCGGGCCTGATCGAAGGCGCGGCCGAGGGTGCGGGACTGGGTGCGCAGTTCCTGCGCCACCTGCAGCGGACCCGCTTGCTGCTGCACCTGGTCGACATCGCACCGCTGGCGTACGAGGGCGAAGGCGTCGAGGCGCCGATGTCGCCGGTGGCGCAGGTACGCGCGCTGGAACGCGAGCTGGAGCGGCACGATCCGGCGCTGCTGGACAAGCCGCGCTGGCTGGTGCTCAACAAGGCCGACCTGCTGCCGCCGGACGAGGCGCGCACGTTGGCCGGATCGATCGTGGCCGAACTCGGGTGGACCGGTCCGTGGCACCTGGTGTCGGCCATCGGGCGCGATGGCACCTGGCCGATCATGCTCGAGGTGCAGGCGCACCTGGACCGGATGCGGGCGGAGGAACTCGAAGCAGCAGAGGACAACGAGTGAGTGCGGGCAACAAAAAACCCGGCCTGGGCCGGGTTTTCGTTCACCGCCTGGCGGTTGCCTCAGGCAGCTTGCAGCGCGTTGATGCGGGCGCTCAGGCGGCTCTTGTGGCGGGCGGCCTTGTTCTTGTGGATCAGGCCGCGGGCGCTGAAACGGTCGAGGATCGGCTGGGCGACGTTGAACGCGGCCTTGGCACTGGGGGCGTCATTGGCGTCGAGCGCCTTGAGCACCTTCTTGACGGCGGTGCGAAGCATCGAGCGCTGGCTGGCGTTGCGGGCATTGCGCACGACAGTCTGCTTGGCGCGCTTCTTGGCGGACTTGATGTTGGCCACGAATGGGATCCTGGTAAAAAAAGCTGCGGTAGACAGGAAAGTATGGGCATTTCAGGCGGTTGCGTCAACCCGGGGGCCGCCCCTTGAGCAGCCCGCCAGTCACCCGCGCCCCGGGCCTGCTGCGCTCGGGGGCGGTGTTCAGCTCGATGACCCTCCTGTCCCGCCTCGCCGGGTTCGCCAGGGACATGTTGCAGGCCCGGTTGTTCGGGGTCTCGGCGGCGATGGACGCCTTCGTCGTGGCCTACCGGATCCCGAACTACCTGCGGCGGATCTTCGCCGAGGGCTCGATGCAGATGGCCTTCGTGCCGGTCTTCAACGAGCTGCGCCAGCGCGGCGACAAGGCCGCGCTCCGGGAGTTCCTGGACCACATGGCCGGCGCCCTGTGCGCAGTGGTGCTGGTGGTCGTCGCCGTGGGGATGCTGGCCGCGCCGCTGGTCGCCGGCCTGTTCGCGCCGGGGTCGCTGGACGAGCCGTTCAAGCTCGACCTGATCACGCTGATGCTGCGGATCACCTTCCCGTACCTGTTCTTCATCTCCCTGATGGCACTGGTCGCATCCGTGCTGAACAGCTTCGGCAAGTTCGCGCTCCCCGCGGTGACGCCCGTCCTGCACAACGTGACGGTCATCGCCGCGATGTTCCTGTTGGCCCCCCACCTGGACGTGCCGCCGGTGGCCCTGGCCTGGGGCGTGCTCGCCGCCGGCGTGATCCAGCTCGTGGTGCTGTGGCCGGCGCTGGGTCGCCTGGGCCTGCGGCCCCGGTTCAAGGCCGGGTTCCGGCATCCGGACGTGCGCCGCGTCGCGAAGCTGATGGGTCCCACGCTGATCTCGTCGTCCGTGGCCCAGCTCAACCTGCTGGTCGGCACCGTGTTCGCGTCGCTCCTGGTGACCGGCAGCCAGACCTGGCTGTACCTGTCCGACCGCCTGGTGGAGTTCCCGCTCGGGTTGTTCGGCGTGGCGATCGGCACCGTGATCCTGCCGCACCTGTCGCGCCGCCACGCGGACAGCGACACGGAGGCCTATTCCCACACGCTGGACTGGGCGATGCGGATGGCGCTGCTGCTCGGCGTCCCGGCGGGGCTGGGCCTCATCCTGCTGGCCGGCCCGCTCACCGCGACCATCTACCAGTACGGCGAGTTCACCGCCTTCGACACCCGGATGGCCGCGATCAGCCTGTCGGCGATGGCCGTCGGCGTGCCGGCCTTCATGCTCAGCAAGGTGTTGATGCCGGCGTTCTACGCGCGCCAGGACACCAGGACGCCGATGCGCGCGGCGCTCTGGACCATCGCCGCCAACGTGCTGCTCACCATCGCGATCACCACGCCGCTGTGGCTGCGTGGCATCGAGGGCGCGCATGGCGGCATCGCGCTGGCGACCGGCCTGGCCGGCATCTTCAACGCTTGGCTGCTGTGGCGGTACGTGCGGCGCGCGGGGCTGCACCGGCCACGACCGGGATGGGGCGTGCTGGCGTGGCGGCTGGGCGCGGCCTGCCTGGTGCTTGCGGCGGTGGTGCTGGCGATGCGCGGCTGGGCGGGCGACTACCGCGCGCTGGACGGCTGGTGGCGGGTGTCCTGGTTGCTCGCGACCGTCGGCGCGGGTGTCGTGGCCTATGTGGCGACGCTGTGGCTGGCGGGCATGCGGCCGGGGGATTTGCGGGAACATTGAGCGCGGTCCACGCCGCGTCCGCGGCGGGGCACGTGGTGCGCGCCGCTATACTTCGGGGTCGCCTCGGATCGCCCCCGCCTTGACCGTTCCTGCCCACCCGACCTGCACGCTGTTCCGCGACCTCGATGGCCCGCGCCTGTGCCCTGGCGGCAGCGTCGTGTGCATCGGCGCGTTCGACGGCCTGCATCGCGGCCACCAGGCGCTGGTACGACGGACCGTCGAGCGTGCGCGTGTGCTCGGGGTGGCTGCGGTGGCCGTCAGTTTCGAGCCGCTGCCGCGCGAGCATTTCGCCGCCGGTGCGAAACCGCCGCGCCTGACGCTCGCCCGGGCCAAATACGAAGGCCTTCGCGCGCTCGGCATCGACCTCGTCGGGTTGCTGCGCTTCGACAAGGCGCTGGCGTCGATGGCCGCCGCGGACTTCGTGCGCAAGGTCCTGGTCGAGCGCCTGGGTGCGCGCGAGGTCTGGGTCGGGCCCGGCTTCCGCTTCGGCAAGGACCGGGCCGGCGACCTCGCGCTGCTGCGCGAGTTGGGCGAGGCCCACGGATTCACCGCGGGCGAAGTCGATCCTGTGATGGACGGCGGCGAGCGCGTCTCCAGCACGCGCATCCGCGCGGCATTGGCGGCCGGTGATTTCGAGAGCGCCGAGCGCCTGCTCGGCCGGCCCTACGCGATCGACGGCCGCGTCGTGCATGGGCGCCAGCTCGGGCGCGCGCTGGGTTACCCCACCGCCAACCTGCGCCACGCACGCCGCACGCCGGCGTTGTGCGGCATCTTTGCCGGGCGCGTGCACGGCGTCGGGACGGAAGCATGGCCTTCGGTCGTGAGCTTCGGCACCCGGCCGACCGTTGATGGCAGCGAGCCGCTGCTCGAGGCGCACTTGTTCGATTTCCGCGGCGACCTCTACGGGCAGCGCATCGCGGTCGAGTTCGTCACCCGCCTGCGCGACGAGGAAAAGTTCGACGGTTTGCCCGCGCTCGTCGCGCAGATGCATCGCGATGCCGCCGCCGCGCGCGCGGCGCTCAAGCCCGTGCCCGGTTCCGGCGCACCCAATCCACCGACACAGGCCACCGCGTGACCCAGGACCAGGACGCCAACCGCTACAAGGCCACGATCCATCTGCCGGCCACCGAATTCCCCATGCGCGGCGACCTGCCGAAACGCGAGCCGCAGGTGCTCGCGCGCTGGGAGGAGGAGGGGCTGTACGCGCAGATTCGCGAGCACGTGCGCGGGCGCCCGTCGTTCGTGCTGCACGACGGCCCGCCGTACGCCAATGGCGCGATCCACATCGGCCACGCGGTCAACAAGGTGCTCAAGGACATGGTGGTGAAGTCGAAGCTGATGGCCGGCTTCGATGCGCCCTACGTGCCCGGCTGGGACTGCCACGGGCTGCCGATCGAGCTGGTGGTCGAGAAGAAGTTCGGCAAGGTCGGGCAGAAGCTCGACGCGGCTGAATTCCGCGCGAAGTGCCGCGAGTACGCGGGCGAGCAGATCGAGGCGCAGCGCCGCGACTTCAAGCGGCTGGGCGTGGTCGGCGACTGGGACAACCCGTATCGCAGCATGGACTTCCGCTTCGAGGCGGACATGCTGCGGGCGCTGGCGAAGATCATCGAGCGCGGGCACCTGGCGCGCGGCGTGAAGCCGGTGCACTGGTGCTTCGACTGCGGTTCGGCGCTGGCCGAAGCGGAGATCGAGTACGCGGACAAGCGTTCGCCTGCGGTCGACGTGGCGTACGTGGCGCAGGCACCGCGCGAGTTGGCCGCGGCGTTCGGCGTCGACCTGCCCGAGGGCGTCGATGTCGCCGTACCGATCTGGACGACCACGCCGTGGACGTTGCCGGCGAGCCTGGCCGTCGCGTTGGGCCCGGAACTCGAATACGTGCTGGTCGAGGGGCCGCACAAGAGCGGGCGGCGATGGTTGGTGGTTGCCGAGGCGCTGGCTGCGGATGCGTTGCGGCGCTACGGCGTGGACGAGGTCGTGGTGCACGGTCGCGCGCTTGGCGCGCCGCTTGAAGGTGCGCTGCTGCGCCACCCGTTCTGGCCTGTCCGCGACATCCCGCTGGTGCTCGGCGACCACGTCAGTGCCGAGGAGGGCACCGGCGCAGTGCACACCGCGCCGGGGCATGGCCAGGAAGATTTCGCGGTGGGGCAGGTGTACGGCTTCATCGACAAGTTCGAACCGGCGGTGCTCAACCCGGTGGACGCGCGTGGCGTGTACCTGCCGTCGACGCCCGCCATTGGCGATACACCGATCGCAGGCGTGCACATCTGGAAGGCCAACGACCTGATCGTCGAGGCGCTGCGCGACGTCGGCGCGTTGCTCGCGTTCGCCCCGCTCGACCACAGCTACCCGCATTGCTGGCGGCACAAGACGCCGGTGGCGTTCCGCGCGACGCCGCAGTGGTTCATCTCGATGTCGAAGCAGGCCTTGCGCCATGACGCGCTGGCGGCGATCGAGCACGTGGACTTCGTGCCCGACTGGGGCCGCGCGCGCATGGCCGGCATGGTGGAAAGTCGCCCGGACTGGACGATCTCGCGCCAGCGTTTCTGGGGCGTGCCGATCGCGTTGTTCATCCATCGCGAGACGGGCGAGCCCCATCCCGATTCGCCCGCGTTGATGCGCAAGGTCGCAGAGCGCGTCGAGCGCGAAGGTGCCGACGCCTGGTATGCGCTGGACCCCGCCGACGTGCTCGGCGCGGACGCCGCCAATTACGACAAGGTCGGCGACATCCTCGACGTCTGGTTCGACTCCGGCACCACGCACTACTGCGTGCTCGAGCAGCGCCCGGAGGACGGCCTGCGCAAGCCGGCCGACCTGTACCTGGAAGGCTCGGACCAGCACCGCGGCTGGTTCCAGTCGTCGCTGCTGACCGGCGTGGCGATGGACGGCGTCGCGCCGTACAAGCAGGTGCTGACCCACGGCTTCGCGGTCGACGCGCACGGCAAGAAGATGTCCAAGTCGCTCGGCAACGTGGTCGAGCCGCAGAAGGTCATCGATGCGATGGGT
The DNA here is from genome assembly GCA_035759645.1 of Lysobacteraceae bacterium. Taxonomy (GTDB): domain Bacteria; phylum Pseudomonadota; class Gammaproteobacteria; order Xanthomonadales; family Xanthomonadaceae; genus CAMPJU01. The sequence goes on from DASTUL010000138.1 coordinate 6,646, forward strand.
GCGGACGTGCTGCGGCTGTGGATCGCCGCCACCGACTACCGCAACGAGATGTCGGTCTCCGACGAGATCCTCAAGCGCAGCGGCGACCTGTACCGGCGCATGCGCAACACCGCGCGCTTCCTGCTGGGCAACCTGCACGGCTTCGAACCGGCGCGCGACCTGCGTCCGCTGGAGGACATGGTCGCGCTGGACCGCTGGATCGTGCACCGCGTGCACGAGCTGCAGCAGCGCATCGCCGCCGCGTACGCGCGTTACGACTTCGCCGAGGTGGTGCAGGCGCTGGGCAACTTCTGCAGCGTCGAACTGGGCGCGCTGTACCTGGACGTCACCAAGGACCGGCTGTACACGATGCCGG
>DASTUL010000139.1:0-4745 GCA_035759645.1 Lysobacteraceae bacterium
CGGCGATCTTGCCCATGTGCAGCACCATGCCGCCGATCAGCTGGACGTCGTAATGGCGCATGCCCAGCACCCGGCGCGACGCCTCGCGGCACACCGCGAAGGCCTCGGGCAGCAGCTTGTCGAGCGACTCGCCGTTGCGGACGCGTTCCTGGAAGGCGGGGGTCCGTGCCTGCAGTTCCGCGTCGGAGAGCTTCTCCATCTCCGGCTCGAGGGCGTTGATCTTCTTGACGAGGCCGCCGAGCTGGCCGAGGAGGCGTTCGTTGCGGCTACCGAAGACACGGGCAAGCAGGCTGTTCAGCATGGTTTTACCGGAGGATTTGGCAATAAAAAAGGGCGCCGGGCGCCCTTTTTTGGGATCGCGGAGTGTATCAGGTGGGGCCCCGGCGGCTGGTTCCAACCCCGGACATGTGGGAGCCGCTATAGCGGCGAGCTCTTCGCGAAATGCTCGCCGCTATAGCGGCTCCCACATGGGTATCTAGCCGTGCGACTGGTCCAGGAACTTCCGCGGGTTCACCGCGCGGCCGTTTTCCCAGACTTCCAGGTGCACGTGCGGGCCGGTCGAGCGCCCCGTGGAACCGGCGCGCGCGATCTGCTGGCCGCTGCGCACCAGGTCGCCGACCCGGGCGGTCAGCCGCGAGTTGTGCGCATAGCGGGTGACGTAGCCGTTGCCGTGGTCGATCTCGATGGTGTTGCCATAGCCGGCGCGGCGGCCGGCGTAGCTGATCACGCCGTCGGCGATGGCCAGCACCGGGTCGCCCACGTCAGCCTCGAAGTCGACGCCCTTGTGGAACTGGCGGCCGCCACGGATCGGGTCGGAGCGACCGCCGAAACCGGAGGTGACGTAGCTGTCGGCGATCGGGTCGCGCGACGGCGTGCTGTTGCGCTCCAGCGCGCGGTCGAACAGGAGCGCCTCGAGCACGGTCAGCTGCTGCCCTGCGGCGGCGTACTGCCCTTCGAGCTGGGCCAGGTCGCCGGCCAGCTCGCCCGGGGGCATGTCCTCGACCGGGCCGGCGCCGCCAACCGCGACCGGGCGGTCGAAGTCGAACTCGCCATCGGCCAGCTGGCCCACGCGGGTCAGCCGCTCGCCCAGCGCGTTGAGGCGGTTGGCCTGTGCCTGCAATTCACCCAGGCGGGCCGCCAGCGCGTTGACTTCGCGCTGGGCGCCATCGCGCACCTCGTCCATCCGGTCCTGCTGGGCCTCGACCTGCGCCTGCAGGCGCGCGGTCTCGACCATGCCGACGCCGCCCCGGGCGCCGGCGCCCATCGCGACGCCCGCCGCCAGCAGCACGAAGGCGGCCAGGAACGGGCTCTGCCCGACGGATTCGCGGGCGCGGCGCGGCAGCGCCGCGAGGTTGGAGAAGGTTTCGTTTACGATGGTCTTCAAGGTCATATGCAATGTCTGGTTCCCGGTCCAAGTCACCCGATCCGCGCCCCGCGCTCGATGCGCTGATGGCCGATCCCGCTGGTGATCCCTTGCGCCGCGCCTTGTGGCTCGATGCACTGGACCGCCGGTTGCGCCCCTGCCTGCCGCCTTCGGTCGCCGCGCACGCGCGGCTTGCAAACCTTTCCGGCAACACGCTCGTCTTTGTCGTCGACACCCCTGCCTGGAACGCCAGGCTGCGCCTGGCCGAACCCGGGATCATCGACGCGGCCCGTTCCATCGGGCTGGCTGTCGATGCGGTCGTGGTCCGTACCGCGGCCGCACCCCAACTTGCTGCCCGGCCGGTGGAACGTCCCCCCGTGCCGATGTCCGAGGCCACCCGCGATGCCCTGCTGGCGGCCCTGGCATCCCTGCGGAAAGATCCCGACCTGTCCGATTGAACCGCCACGTCACGTTTGTGCACGCGCGGTGAAATCGACCAGTCGGCATGCTACCGACCAGCCCCCTGTGTTTTGTTAAGGGGTCAGACCAATTTCGTTAGGGATTTGTTAAACAAGGCGGTGGGGTTCACGCCTTGCGAACCGGGTCGGTTCAGGCGGTGGCGGGAGCCCCGTAGGCCACCGGCGCGGCGTCCGGGTCGTCGAACACGACCTCTTCCCACGCCCGGGGTTGGGCGAGGAGTGCCCTGACCAGCTTGTTGTTCAGCGCATGGCCCGACTTGAAACCCTCGAACGCCCCGATGATCGGCCGGCCGGCGAGGTAGAGGTCGCCCACCGCATCGAGGATCTTGTGGCGGACGAACTCGTCCGCGTAGCGCAGGCCGTCCTCGTTCAGGACGCGGAACTCGTCGAGCACGATGGCGTTGTCCATCGAGCCCCCGAGCCCGAGGTTGCGCTCGCGCATGAACTCCAGGTCGCGCATGAAGCCGAAGGTCCGCGCGCGGCTGACCTCCCGCACGTAGGACATGGTGGAGAAGTCGACCTCGGCGCGCGAGCGCGAGGCGGGAATGGCGGGGTGGTCGAACTCGACCGTGAAGCCGATCCGGAAGCCGTCATGCGGCTCGAACCGCGCCATCTTGTCGCCCTCGCGGACCTCGACGGTCTCGCGGATGCGCATGAAGCGCTTGGGCGCCTCCTGTTCGGCGATGCCCGCCGACTGCAGCAGGAACACGAAGGGACCGGAGGATCCGTCCATGATCGGCACTTCGGCCGCGGAAAGTTCGACGTAGGCGTTGTCGATGCCCAGGCCCGCGAGCGCGGACATCAGGTGCTCGACTGTCATGACCTTGCCGTTGGCGTGCGACAGGCCCGTGCACAGCATGGTCTCGGTGACCATGTCCGCGCGCGCCGGGATTTCGACGACCGGGTCCAGGTCCACGCGCCGGAACACGATGCCGGCATCGACCGGGGCCGGGCGCAGGGTGAGGTAGACCTTCTCGCCGCTGTGCAGGCCCACGCCGGTGGCGCGGATCACGTTCTTGAGGGTGCGCTGTCGGAGCATTGGGCCGCGCTTGGGGACATGAATCGGCGGGAGATTATCACGCAGCCCGCTGAATGGATGTGGAAAAGGACCCTGTAGGAGCGGCGTAAGCCGCGATGCTCTTCGCGAAGGGCGGCCGCGGCTTACGCCGCTCCTACAGGGAATAGGGCAGCTATGGCATGGCGCGTCCGGTCAGTCCGCCTGGCGACGGAGGAAAGCCGGGATATCCAGGTAGTCGGGCGGCAGGTCGGCCGAGACCGGGGCGGCCGGCTCCGACGCGACACCCCGCTCGGCGACGGCTGCGCGGCCACCGCGCAGTGCCGAGGCGAACCCGACCTGGGCCGGGGCCGTTTCGACGTTCGCCATCGCGTCGTAGTCCGGCAGGCCCGTGGTCGCGTTGCGCACCAGCTTGATCGGTGCGCGCATCGGCTCGCGCCGATCCGCGCCACGGTCCGTCCCGCGGTCCGTCCCGCGGTCGAAGCTCGGGGCCGGCTGCCGCATCGCCGCGCGGTTCAGGCCGGTCGCGACGACGGTGACCTTCACCTCGTCGTTCATGTCCGGATCCAGCACCGTGCCGATGACGACGGTCGCGTCCTCGGAAGCGAAGTTCTCGATCGTGCGGCCTACCTCGTCGAACTCGGCCATCGTGAAGTCCGGTCCGGCGGTGATGTTGACCAGGATGCCGTTGGCGCCGGACAGGTTGACGTCGTCCAGCAGCGGGTTCTGGATCGCCGATTCGGCGGCCGCCTGCGCACGGTCGTCGCCGCGGGCGCAACCGGTGCCCATCATCGCCAGGCCCATCTCGCTCATCACGGTGCGCACGTCGGCGAAGTCGACGTTGATCAGGCCGGGACGGACGATGAGGTCGGCGATGCCCTGCACCGCGCCGAGCAGCACGTCGTTGGCGGCGCGGAACGCCTGCACCATCGTCGCGTTGCGGCCCAGCACGGTGATCAGCTTCTCGTTGGGGATCGTGATCAGCGAGTCGCAGTGGTGGCTCAGTTCCTCGATGCCCTTGAGCGCGACCTGCATGCGCCGCCGGCCCTCGAACGGGAACGGCTTGGTGACCACGGCCACCGTCAGCACGCCCATTTCCTTGGCCAGCTGCGCCACCACCGGCGCCGCGCCGGTGCCGGTGCCGCCGCCCATGCCCGCGGTGATGAACACCATGTCCGCGCCGGTCAGCGCCTCGATGATGCGCTCGCGGTCCTCGAGCGCGGCCTGGCGGCCGACCTCGGGGTTGGCGCCGGCGCCCAGGCCCTTGGTGACGTTGCTGCCCAGTTGCAGCTGCAACTTGGCGCCGCAGTTCTTGATCGCCTGCGCGTCGGTGTTGGCGGTGATGAACTCCACCCCGTCGACGCTGTTGCTGACCATGTGCGCGACGGCGTTGCCGCCGCCGCCGCCCACGCCGACCACCTTGATGATCGCGTTGGGTGCCATCTTTTCCATCAGTTCGAAGTGCGCCATTGCCGTGTCCTCCGTCATTGTTATGTAGTGCTAGAACTCGCCCCGGTACCACTCTTTCAATCGATTGAAGAACGAGCCCGCCCGCCCGGTGGAGATCACCGGCCGTCGCGGGTTCTCGATCTGGCTGCCCATCAGCAGCAGGCCGACGCCCGTGGCGTGCACCGGGTTGCCGACCACCTCGCCCAGGCCGGTGACGTGCTGCGGGATGCCCACGCGCACCGGCATCTGCAGCATTTCCTCGGCCAGCTCGACCACGCCTTCCATCTTTGCCGCGCCGCCGGTGAGCACCATCCCGGCGCGCACCAGCTGTTCGAAGCCCGAGCGGCGCAGTTCCGCCTGGACCATCTCGAAGATCTCCTCGTAGCGCGCCTGCACCGCCTGCGCGAGCGACGCGCGCGGCATGCGCCGCGGCGGGCGG
>DASTUL010000140.1:0-23028 GCA_035759645.1 Lysobacteraceae bacterium
TTGAGGAAACGCTCGCGCTCGCTGGCGAGCAGTTTTTCGGATGCACCTTCCGTGACGAACATGCCAAGTCCCCTGCGTTTTTCGACGAGTGCCTCGTCCGCCAGTTCCTGGTAGGCGCGCGAGACGGTGATGGGATTGAGCTGGTACTCGGCCGCGACCTGGCGGACCGAGGGCAGGGCGTCGCCGGGGCGGAGCTCGCCATCGAGCATCATCGCCACCACGCGTTCCTTGAGCTGCCGGTAGATGGGAGCGCCATCGCTCCATTCGATCGAGGTCATGGCTCAGCCCCTCGGCGCGAAGGAGAAGTACGGAACCGCGACCGAGTGCCGGTTGCGGCGATGGCCGCCGTCGGCGCCCCCGGACGACGCGTCCGAGCCCGTGATGGCGCTGGCCGCCGCGCGGGCGGCCGCCGCGGCGCGCTCGGCATGCTCGACCTCGATGCCCGCGTCGGCCAGGGCCATCAGGACCTCGACCTCGATGGCCGAGGCCAGCGTGGGGTAGGGCTCGGGCTGCGCGGCGGGCGCGCCCAGGGCCAGTGCCAGCGACAGCATCGCCGTGCTTGCGGTCAGCCCGAGGAAGGTGTTGTGGAGCTTGCGGTTCATGTTGAACGTCCTGCTCTGGGGGATCGGTGTTGTATGCAACTATAACACCAAAACACAGGCCGTCAACAGGGCGGGACCCAACTGATGGCATAGGCCCAGGCGGGCGCAGGCCGCCGGTTGCGGGCCCGGGGCGATCGGCGCACGCTGGCAGACCCACCCGGGAGCCAGACCATGAGCCGCACGATTGCCCTGTTCGCCGCCGCCGGCATCGCCCTGGCGGCCTCCGGCGCCCCCTCCGCGCAAGAGGCGGGGCTGCTCGACCACACCTATCGCCCCCTCGCGGGCAAGACGCCCGTGCGCCTGGCCGAGGCCTACGGCGGCCAGGTCCTGCTGGTGGTGAACACCGCCAGCAAATGCGGCTTCACTCCGCAGTTCGAGGCCCTGGAAGCGATGCACGCCCGCTACTCGGGGCAGGGTTTCGCCGTGCTGGGCTTCCCGTCGGGCGACTTCAAGGACCAGGAATTCGAGGACGAGGCGAAGATCCGCGAGTTCTGTACGCTCACCTATGGCGTGAAGTTCCCCATGTTCGAGAAGGTCCACGTCGTGGGCGATGACGCCACGCCGCTGTACCGCGAACTGTCCGCCGCCGCCGGCGAAGCGCCCGCGTGGAACTTCCACAAGTACCTGGTGGGCAGCGACGGCAAGTTGCTGGCCAGCTGGGGCAGCCGCGTCGAGCCGGACGCGCCGGAGATCGTGCAGGCGATCGAGGCGGCACTCGCACGCCCCACGGCGCTGTAGCCGCGCGGATCCTGAATCCCGCCGGAGGGCGCGCTTCGTCGCGATTGCCCCGGCACGTTCCCGCCGCGACAATGGACGGCCGCGGCGCCATGTCGCGTGGCCGCCAATCCAGGAGTTCCCCCCGATGAAGTTCCCCCTGCGCGGCATTGCCGTGTCGATGCTGTCCGCCGCGATGCTGTCCGCGGCGCTGCTTCCCGCGCCTGCGGCAGCCCGGCAAGGTGCAGTCGTCGCCGCCGACGCGCTTGCCACCGAGCGCGACAGGGTCAGTTACATGGTCGGCATGGATGTCGGCGCGTCGCTGCGCGGGGCAGGGCCCGACCTTGACCTGGCGGCGTTCGAGCGCTCGTTCCGCAATACGCTCGCCGGCGGCGAACCGCTGCTCGACGAGGCCACGATGAAGGCGACCATGGCGGCGCTGACGGCGCAGGCCAACGCGCGCCAGGCGGCGCCCGGCACGCCGGCACCGGCGGTCGACTGGACCAACGCCGGCCTCGCGGCCGGCATCGCCGTCGGCGCCTCGCTGCTCCCGATCAAGGACGAGATCGACCTCGGCACCGCGATGCAGGCAGTGCGGACGGTGGTCGCAGGCGAGGCGCCGCGACTGGGGCAGGACGAATACCGGCAGGTGCGGACCGCCTTCGAGCAGAAGGTCATGGCGCAGGCGCGTGCGCAGGCTGCCGCGCTCGGCACGCACAATGCCGCGGAAGGCGCCGCATTCCTTGCTGCCAACAAGGACAAGCCCGGCGTGTTCACGACGGGGTCCGGCCTGCAGTACATGGTGTTGCGCGACGGCACCGGCCCGCGCCCGAAATCGACCGACCGCGTGCTCGTGAACTATCGCGGCACGTTGCTGGACGGCACCGAATTCGACAGTTCCTACACGCGCGGCGAGCCGTCCAACTTCAAGCTTGACCAGGTGATCATCGGCTGGACGGAAGCCATCTCGCTGATGCCGGTCGGCGCGAAGTACCGGTTCTGGATCCCGGGCGAACTGGCGTACGGCGAAAAGGGCACGCCCGGCGGCCCGATCGGCCCGAACGCGACCATCGTCTTCGAAGTCGAACTGCTCGGCATTCCCTGATTCCACCCACGGAGTAATCCCCATGAAGCGCATGCCAGGCCGCCACGCGGTCATCGCCCTTTCCATCGCGCTCGCGCTCGCCGCCTGCAAGCCGGCCGAGGAGGCCGCCACCACCGACGGCGCCGCTGACACGGCTGCCTCCGCCGACGGCGACGCCACCGGGCTGGAAATCGCCGGACTGCCGAACGAGAAGGCGCAGGCCAGCTACATGGTCGGCATGGACATCGGCGAATCGCTGGAGCAGATCGAAGGCGAAGTCGACATCGAGATCGTGATCGACGCGATCGAGGCGACGCTCGCCGGCGAGGATCCGAAGCTGACCGAAGAGCAGCGCGCGCAGGTGCGCCAGCGCTTTGCCGCCGCGCTGCAGGAGCGCAGGGCGGCCGAGATGCAGGCGAAGGCGGCCGCCAACGCGACCGAGGGACAGGCGTTCCTCGCGGCCAACAAGGACAAGGAGGGCGTGCAAACCACGGCGTCGGGCCTGCAGTACCAGGTGCTGGAGCCGGGCGACGGGGAGAAGCCCACCGCCGAGGACGTGGTCCGCGTGCATTACAAGGGCACGCTGCTGGACGGCACCGAGTTCGACAGCTCCTACGAGCGCGGCGAGCCGGCGATGTTCGCGCTGGCGCAGGTCGTTCCCGGCTGGCAGGAAGGCATTGCGCTGATGCCCGTCGGCAGCAAGTACCGGTTGTGGATCCCGAGCGAGCTGGCGTATGGCGAACTCGGCACCCCGAACGGCGAGATCGGCCCGAACGCGACGCTGGTGTTCGAGGTCGAGTTGCTGGAGATCGTCGACGTCCCCGCCGGCTGAGCCCGCGCATGGACCGCCTGGCTGAACTCGAGAGCCGGCTCGCGTTCCAGGAGCATGCGCTCACGGAACTGAGCGACGCGCTGGCCGCCGCCCGCGACGAGGAAGCACGCAACGCGCTGCTGCTGCATCGCGTGCTCGACGAGTTGCGGCAGTTGCGGCTGTCGATGGCCACGCAGTCGCCCAGTGCCGATCCCGCATCCGAGCCTCCGCCGCCGCATTACTGACATGACCGATTCACTCCGCGACCAGTTGCTCGGCCTCGGCTTCAAGCCAGCGCCGAAGTCGAAGCCCACACCCAAGCCGCACGCCAAGCCCAGGCCGCAAGGCGATGCCCGTCGCAAGCCGCCGTCGCGCGATGCCGCGCGCCGCCGCGAGGACATCGACCTGGCGAAGGCCTACGCGATCCGGGCGCAGCGGGAGAAGGACGAGCGCATCGAGGCCGAGCGCAGGAAGCAGGAGGCCGCACGCGAGCGCCGCGAGGCGCGCGCACGCCTGGGCACGTTGCTGGAAGGCAAGGCACTCAACGTGCCGGAAGCCGACATCGCCCGCCATTTCGACTACGGCGGCAAGATCAAGCGCATCCACGTCACCGCCGAACAGCTCAGGGCGCTCAACGCCGGCGAGCTGGGCGTGGTGCAGCAGGACGGGCGCTACCTGCTGGTCACTGCCGCGGTGCTGGCGGAAGCCGAGGCGACGTTCGCGCCGGCGGTGGCGCTGAGAGTGGATCCGGCGGCGCCCGCCGACGCGGACCCGTACGCCGATCCGCAGTACCGGGTGCCCGACGACCTGGTGTGGTGAACCGTCGCGCGCGGCGCGCGCTATTCGGGGTCGTAATCCAGGTTCGAGGCGAGCAGCCGTTCGGCCTGGGCGAGATCGATGCCCTTGCGCCGGGCGTAGTCGGCAGCCTGCTCCTTGGACACGCGGCCGACCACGAAGTACTGGCTGCCGGGGTGGCTGAAGTACCACCCTGACACGGCTGCGGCCGGATACATCGCGAAGCTCTCGGTGAGCGTGATCCCGGCGTTGTCGGTGGCCTGCAGCAGGCGGAACAGCGTGGCCTTCTCGCTGTGTTCCGGACAGGCCGGATAGCCGGGCGCTGGGCGGATGCCCTGGTAGCTTTCCGCGATCAACGCATCGGCATCGAGTGACTCGTCGCTCGCGTAACCCCACAGTTCCTTGCGCACGCGCTGGTGCATGCGTTCGGCCAGGGTCTCGGCCAGGCGGTCGGCCAGGGCCTTGAGCAGGATCGCGTTGTAGTCGTCGTGGTCGGCCTGGAACCGCTCGATGTGGGGCTCGATGCCGATCCCCGAGGTAACGGCGAACCCGCCCATCCAGTCCTGCCGCCCGCTGTCGCGCGGTGCGACGAAATCGGCAAGGCAGAAGTCGGGCCTTTCCGGTGGCTTGTCCGCCTGCTGCCGCAGGAAATGCACGGTCTCGCTGCGGCCGTCGCCGAGGTCGAGCACGACGTCGTCGCCGACGCTGTTGGCAGGCCACAGGCCGACGACGGCCCGCGCGGTGAGCCATTTCTCGTCGATGATCCGTCGCAGCATCGCCTTGGCGTCCGCGAACAGTTCGCGGGCCTGCGCGCCCACCACGGCGTCGTCGAGGATCGCCGGGTAGCGACCAGCCAGTTCCCATGCATTGAAGAACGGGCCCCAGTCGATCAACCCGACCAGGTCCTCGAGCGGATAGTCGTCGAACACCGTGATGCCGGGTTTCAGTGGCTCCGGCGGCACGTAGGTATCCCAACCGCCTTCGAAGCGCTGCCCGCGCGCGTGGGCCAGCGAGACCAGGCGCTTCCCGCCTTCCTTGTTGCGGTGGCGCTGGCGGATCTCGGCGTAGTCGGATTCGTTGGCCGCGACAAACGGGCCGTGCAGCTCCGGCGACACCAGCGACTGGGCGACATTGACCGCGCGCGAGGCGTCCTTCACCCAGATGGTGGCCGCCTTGTAGTGCGGATTGATCTTCAGCGCGGTGTGCGCGCGCGAGGTCGTCGCGCCGCCGATCAGCAGCGGGATGGTGAAGCCCTGGCGCTGCATCTCCTTCGCGACGTGGCTCATCTCCTCGAGCGACGGCGTGATCAGCCCGGACACGCCGATCATGTGGGCGTTCTCGGCCTTCGCGCGGTCCAGGATGACCTGCGCCGGCACCATCACGCCCAGGTCGATCACCTCGAAGTTGTTGCAGGCCAGCACCACGCCGACGATGTTCTTGCCGATGTCGTGGACGTCGCCCTTGACCGTGGCCATCACGATCTTGCCGTTGTTCTTGCCGGTGTCGCCGGTGCGCAACTTCTCGGCCTCGATGTACGGCAGGAGATGGGCGACCGCCTTCTTCATCACCCGCGCGGACTTCACGACCTGCGGCAGGAACATCTTGCCGGCGCCGAACAGGTCGCCGACCACGTTCATGCCGTCCATCAGCGGCCCCTCGATCACGTCGAGCGGGCGCACGGCCTGTGCGCGCGCCTCTTCGGTGTCCTCGACGATGTACAGGTCGATGCCGTGCACCAGCGAATGCGTGAGGCGCGCACCGACCGGCCCGTCGCGCCAGGCCAGGTTCTCGACCTTCTTCTCGCCCTTGCGCCCCTTGTAGCGGTCGGCGATCTCCAGCAAACGCTCCGTGCCGTCCTTGCGACGGTTCAGCACAACGTCCTCGACGCACTCGCGCAGGTCCGCGTCGAGGTCGTCGTAGAGGGGCAGGGCGCCGGCGTTGACGATGCCCATGTCCATGCCCGCGCGGATGGCGTGGTACAGGAACACCACGTGGATCGCCTGGCGCACCGGCTCGTTGCCACGGAACGAGAACGACACGTTGGAAACGCCGCCCGAAATGTGGACCAGCGGGAAGCGCCGCTTGATCTCGCGCGTGGCCTCGATGAAATCGACCGCGTAATTGTCGTGCTCCTCGATGCCGGTGGCGATCGCGAACACGTTGGGATCGAAGATGATGTCCTCGGGCGGGAAGCCCACTTCGCGCGTGAGCAGTTCGTACGCGCGGCTGCAGATCGAGACCTTGCGTTCGGCGGTGTCGGCCTGCCCGTCCTCGTCGAAGGCCATCACCACGACCGCGGCGCCGTAGCGGCGCACCAGCCGCGCCTGGCGCAGGAATTCCGCCTCGCCTTCCTTCATCGAGATCGAGTTGACGATGCCCTTGCCCTGCAGGCACTTCAGTCCCGCCTCGATCACGCTCCATTTCGACGAGTCGACCATCACCGGCACGCGGGCGATGTCGGGCTCGGCGGCGATCAGGTGCAGGTACTCCACCATCGCCTTTTCCGAATCCAGCATGCCCTCGTCCATGTTGACGTCGAGCACCTGGGCGCCGCTTTCGACCTGCTGGCGCGCCACGGCGACCGCTTCGTCGTAGCGGTTGTCCATCACCAGCTTCTTGAACTGCTTGGAGCCGGTGACGTTGGTGCGCTCGCCGACGTTGATGAAGTTCGATTCGGGGGTGATCTGCAGCGGCTCCAGGCCGCTCAGGCGTGTCTGTCGCGGGAGTGTCGTCATGCGCAGGCAGCCTCCTCAAGGCAGGGCACCTGCCGCGGCGGGAGGCCGCGGACGGCTTCCGCGATCGCGGCGATGTGGTCGGGCGTCGTGCCGCAGCAGCCACCGACCAGGTTGAGCAAGCCGGCGTCCGCGAATTCGCGCAGCGTGGCGGCCATGTCTTCCGGCGTCTCGTCGTAGCCGCCGAAGGCGTTCGGCAGGCCCGCGTTGGGATGGGTGCTGATGAAGGCGTCGGCCACGCGCGACAGCACGTCGACGTGCGCGCGCAGGTCCTTCGCGCCGAGCGCGCAGTTCAGTCCGACGGCCAGGGGCTGCGAATGCCGCACCGAGTACCAGAACGCCTCGGCGGTCTGCCCGGACAGCGTGCGGCCGGAGGCGTCGGTGATGGTGCCTGAGATCATCACCGGCAACCGGCCGCCGCGCGCGTCGAAGGCTTCCTCGATCGCGAACAGCGCCGCCTTGGCGTTGAGTGTGTCGAACACCGTCTCGACCATCAGCACGTCGGCGCCGCCGTCGATCAATCCGTCCGCCGCTTCGCGGTAGGTCTCGCGCAGCTGGTCGAAACTGGTTGCGCGGAAGCCTGGACGGTTGACGTCCGGGCTCAGCGACGCGGTGCGGCTGGTGGGACCCAGCACGCCGATGACGAAGCGGGGCTTGCCGGGCTCGCGCGCCTCGGCTTCGTCGCAGGCGGTGCGGGCCAGGCGCGCGGACTCGCGGTTGAGTTCGCCGACCAGGTGCTGCAGCCGGTAGTCGGCCAGCGAGACGCTGGTGGAATTGAAGGTGTTGGTCTCGACCAGGTCAGCGCCGGCTGCGAGGTAGGCGGCATGGATGTCGCGGATCAGCTCGGGCCGGGTCAGGGTCAGCAGGTCGTTGTTGCCGCGCTGGTCGTGTCCCTCGCAACCGCAGCCGGCGCCATGGGCGTGGCCGTCGGGTGCGAACAATGCGTCGTAGCCCTCGGCGAACCGCTCGCCCCGGTAGTCGGCTTCCACCAGTTCGTGGCGCTGGATCATCGTCCCCATCGCGCCGTCGATGACCAGGATGCGCTCGGCCAGTGAGGCTTCCAGCCGTGCCACGCGGTCGGGGTGCAGCCAGGGCAGTCTGTTCATGTGCGTTCGCTCTTGCGGGCGATCACCGAGATCACCTCGAAATGGGGGGGGCGCTTTTCGCGGGTGACGGTCTCGCTGGACACCAGCTCGAGTCCGGCGCGGTCCAGGAAACGCCGCAGTTCCTTCTCGGTGAAGCCGAGGTTGACGTGGCCGTACGCCTCGACGACCGCGCGGTGCTCGTGTTTGGCCAGGCTCGACAGCAGCAGCAGCCCGCCGGGACGCATGACGCGCGCGGCCTCGGCCACGGCCTGGGCCGGCTTGCCTGCGTAGGTCAGCGCGTGCATCAGCACCACGAGGTCGAATGCGTCGTCGTCCAGCGGCAGCGCATGCATGTCGCCCTCGCGCACTTCCACGTTTTCGAAGCGGCGCAGCCGCTCCGCGGCGGCGGCGACCACGCGCGGACTGGTGTCGATGCAGACGTAACGACCGGCGTGCGGCGCCAGCAGTTCGGCCAGCACGCCGTCGCCGGACGCGATGTCCAGCACGTCGCCGGGCTCGAGCAGCGGCAAGGCGGTGCGTGCCAGCGCTTCCCACGTGCGGCCGGGGGAATAGTGCCGCTCCATGTCGCCCGCAACGGAATCGGCCCAGTTCTGGTCGGCGGCGCGCATCGCCAGCACCGCGGGCACGCGCTCCGCGTCCTGTCGCAGCAGCGGGTCGTCGCTGCCGCCGCCGACGGTCTGCCAGAGCGCCTGCTGCGCGGGATCGAGCGCGTCGTGGTCGAAGCGGTAATACGCCGACACGCCGGAACGCCGGTCGCGCACCAGCCCGGCTTCCTTGAGTTTCGCCAGGTGCGTTGACACGCGTGGCTGGGCGAGCCGGGTAATCGCGGACAACTCGGCGACGGTCAGCTCCTCGCGCTCGAGCAGCGCGAGCAGGCGCACGCGGGTGGCATCCGCGAACACCTTCAGGCGGGTCGACCAGCCCTCCAGGTCCATGATCCATCTCGATATCGCGATATAGAGATGAATTGTCGCGCCGCGCGGTGGCGGGGTCAAGTGGCGGCGCGCGCCGGTACAATTGCAGGTCTTGTCCGGCCGCAAGGGAATCGACGTGGATTTCAGCTTCACCGAAGAGCAGTTGATGATCCAGGATGTCGCGCGGCGCATCGCGCAGGAGAAGATCGCACCGAGCGCCGAGCACTTCGACCGCACCGGCGAGTTCCCGCTCGACAACATCCGGTTGCTCGGCGAGAACGGCCTGATGGGCATCGAGGTGCCGGCCGAGTACGGCGGCGCGGAAATGGACCCGATCGCCTACGTGCTGGCCATGATCGAGATTGCCGCCGCCGACGCCGCGCACTCGACCATCATGTCGGTCAACAATTCGCTGTTCTGCAACGGCATCCTCACCCACGGGACCGAGGACCAGAAGCAGCTGTACGTGCGCGCGATCGCGGAAGGCCGCGAGATCGGCGCCTTCGCCCTGACCGAGCCGCAGTCCGGCTCCGATGCCACGTCCATGCGCTGCAGGGCGGTGAAGCAGGCCGACGGCAGCTTCGTCATCACCGGCAAGAAGAGCTGGATCACGTCCGGCCCGGTGGCGAAGTACTTCGTGCTGTTCGCGATGACCGACCCGGACAAGGGTGCGCGCGGCATCACCGCGTTCATCGTCGATGGCGACCGCGACGGGTTCCACCGCGGCAAGACCGAGCCCAAGCTCGGCATCCGCGCCTCGGCGACCTGCGAGATCGAGTTCGAGGACTACGTCGCCCGCGCGGAAGACGTCCTGGGCGAGGAAGGCCACGGCTTCAAGATCGCGATGGGCGTGCTCGATGCCGGACGCATCGGCATCGCCAGCCAGGCCATCGGCATCGCGCGCGCCGCGTACGAGGCCACGCTCTCGTACTCGAAGGAGCGCCATGCCTTCGGCCAGCCGATCGGTGCATTCCAGATGACGCAGGCCAAGATCGCCGACATGAAGTGCAAGCTCGACGCGTCGATGCTGCTCACGCTGCGCGCCGCGTGGACCAAGGGGAAAGGAGGACGCTTCACGACGGAGGCGGCCGTCGCGAAGCTCACCGCGTCGGAAGCGGCGATGTGGATCGCGCACCAGGCGGTGCAGGTCCACGCCGGGATGGGTTACTCGAAGGAGATGCCCATCGAGCGCTACTTCCGCGACGCCAAGATCACCGAGATCTATGAAGGCACGAGCGAGATCCAGCGGCTCGTGATCGCCCGCCACGAAACCGGATTGCGATAGCCCCCTCCCGACATGAACAGCTCCGTCCCCACTGAATCCCGCACCGACGCGGTGTCGCTCGACGCCGTGTTCGACGCCCTCCGAGACTCCCTCCCCAAGGAACGCCATGCAGAGGCCATCGCCTTTGCGCGCGCGTTCTACCAGCGCATGACGGATGACGAGTATCCGTTGCATTCCCCGCAGGCCTGGGCGGAACTGGCCGCGGACCTGCTCGACTTCGCGCGCAAGCGCAGGGCCGGCGCCGCGAACGTGCGCCTGTTCAACGCCAGCTCCCGCAAGCATGGCTGGGAGTCGCCGCACACGGTGCTGCAGGTCGTCAACGACGACATGCCGTTCCTGGTCGACTCGGTCACCATGGCCCTGGCCGAGCAGGGCATCGGCGTGCACGTGCTCGGGCATCCCGTGGTGGCGTTCAAGCGCGACCGCACGGGCAAGCTGCTGAAGGTGGGCGAGGGCGACGGCGAGTCGCTGATCCACCTGGAGATCGACCGCCAGCCCGCCGACGCGATGCCACGCATCGAGGCCGCGATCCGGGTCGTGCTCGACGACGTGCGCGCGATCGTCACCGACTGGGCGGCGATGCGCGAGAAGATGCTCGAGGTCGCCGAGGAGCTGGCCGAGCGCAACTTGCCGGTGTCCGCCTCCGGCCGCGAAGAGGCCCAGGCGTTCCTGCGCTGGGCCGCGGACGAGCACTTCACGTTCCTGGGCTACCGGCAGTACGACGTCCGCAAGCAGGGCAAGGAAGAGTTGCTGGTCGCCGACGAGTCCACCGGCCTGGGCCTGCTGCGGGGCAAGGACCCGGGCAAGCCGCGCAAGCTCAAGTCGCTGGCCGCGCACTACATGCCGCACTCCGGCTCGGTCGACGCGCTGATCCTCACCAAGACCAATGCGCGCGCGACGGTGCACCGCCCGGGCTACATGGACTACATCGGCGTGCTCGAGTTCGACGACGCGGGCAATCCGGTCGCCGAGCAGCGCTTCCTGGGCCTGTACACCTCCAGTGCCTACAACCGCCGCCCGTGGGACATCCCGCTGGTGCGCGACCGCCACGAGTACGTGATGCGCCAGTCGGGGCTGGCCCCGGGCGGGCACAGCGGCAAGGCGCTGCGCCACATCCTGGAGACGCTGCCGCGCGACGAGCTGTTCCAGTCCAACGAGGAAGAGCTCTACCGCACCAGCGCGGGCATCCTGGGGTTGCAGGAACGCGTGCGCAGCAAGCTGTTCATCCGCCGCGACCGGTACGGGCGGTTCTTCTCGGTGCTGGCCTACATCCCGCGCGATCGCTTCAACACGGACGTCCGCCGGCGGGTCGAGGCACTGCTCAAGCGCGCACTGCGCGGCGAGCACATCGACACCACCGTGCAGGTCGGCGAATCCCCGCTGGCGCAGCTGCACCTCATCGTCCGCCCGAAGGCCGGCGACACCGTCGAGTTCGACGCCGCGGCGCTGGAAGCCGAACTGGCCGAGATCGTGCGCAACTGGCAGGACGACCTGCGCGACGAGCTGGTCAAGCGCCACGGCGAGGAGCAGGGCCTCGAGCTGGCCGACCGCTTCGCCCGCGCGTTGCCTGCCGGATACATCGAGCAGGTCACGCCCTTCATCGCGGCGCATGACGTCGAGCACCTGGATGCGCTGACCGGCGCCGGCGACTTGCGCCTGAGCCTGTACCGCTCGCGCCGCGACGGCAGCCTGCGCTTCAAGCTCTACCGCCTCAACGACGACATCCCGCTGTCCGACGCGCTGCCGATGATGGAGCACATGGGCCTGCGGGTGATGTCCGAGCACCCCTACCGGATCGAAGCGGAGCACCGGGTCGCGTACGTCCAGGACTTCGAGGTGCAGGCCGCGTCCGACATCGACGTCGAGGCGCTCGGCCCCGCGTTCGAGGCCGCGTTCTGGCGGATCTGGCGCGGTGACGCGGAAAGCGACGGCTTCAACCGGCTGATCCTCGCCGCCGGCCTCGACTGGCGCCAGGTGTCGATGCTGCGCGGCTACGGCAAGTACCTGCAGCAGGTGGGCGTGCCGTTCTCGCAGAGTTACGTCGAGGAGACGTTCTCCCGCTATCCGTTGCTGGCCCGGTTGATGGTGGAGCTGTTCGAGGCCCGCTTCGATCCGGCCACCGGCAGCGAGACCAAGGCGGCGATCCGCGACGGCCAGGCGCGCTTCGATGCACAGCTCAAGGCGATCGCGGGCGACGACGCCGCGGCGCATGCGGCCCTGGCCCCGGTGGTCGAGGCGCGCAGCGGCGCCCGCGCGCGGCAGGTCGACGCGGCGCGTAACGCGTTGCTCGGCCTGATGGACCGCGTGTCGAGCCTGGACGAGGACCGCATCCTGCGTTCCTACATCGGCGTGATCGAGGCGACCCTCCGGACCAGCTACTACCAGTTGGACGACGACGGCCAGCCGCGCCACACGATCAGCTTCAAGTTCGACTCGGCGCGCGTGCCGGACCTCCCCAAGCCGCGTCCGTACCGCGAGATCTTCGTGTACGGACCGCGCGTGGAGGGCACTCACCTGCGCTTCGGTCCCGTCGCGCGCGGCGGCCTGCGCTGGTCGGACCGGCGCGAGGATTTCCGCACCGAGGTGCTGGGCCTGGTCAAGGCGCAGATGGTCAAGAACACGGTCATCGTGCCGGTGGGCGCCAAGGGCGGCTTCTTCGTCAAGCGTCCCCCGGTCGGAGGTGATCGCGATGCGATCCTGGCCGAGGGCATCGCCTGCTACCGGATGTTCATCGGCGGCCTGCTGGAGATCACCGACAACATCGTCGACGGCGAGATCGTGCCGCCCGAGCGGGTGGTGAGGCACGACCAGGACGATCCGTACCTGGTCGTGGCGGCGGACAAGGGCACGGCGTCGTTCTCGGACATCGCGAACGAGATCGCGATTGCGCACCGCTTCTGGCTCGGCGACGCGTTCGCGTCCGGCGGGTCGGCCGGCTACGACCACAAGGGCATGGGCATCACCGCCAAGGGCGCGTGGGAGTCGGTGAAGCGCCACTTCCGTGCACTCGGCCGCGATACCCAGAAGCAGGACTTCACGGTGGTCGGCATTGGCGACATGTCGGGCGACGTCTTCGGCAACGGGATGCTGCTGTCGAAGCACATCCGCCTGGTCGCCGCGTTCGACCACCGGCACATCTTCATCGACCCGGACCCGGAGGCCGCTCCGTCGTACAAGGAACGCCAGCGGCTGTTCAAGCTGCCGCGCTCGAGCTGGGAGGACTACGACAAGTCGCTGATCAGCAAGGGCGGCGGCGTGTTCCCGCGCTCGGCGAAGTCCATCGCGCTCAACACCGAGATCCGCACCGCGCTCGGGCTGGACGAATCGGTCAGCGCGCTGAGCCCCGCGGAGCTGATGAAGGCGATCCTCAGGGCGCCGGTCGACCTGTTCTGGAACGGCGGCATCGGCACCTACGTCAAGTGCAGTGTCGAGAGCCATGGCGATGTCGGCGACCGCGCCAACAACGCGTTGCGCGTCGATGGCCGCGACCTGCGCTGCAAGGTGGTGGGCGAGGGTGGCAACCTGGGCTTCACCCAGCTCGGCCGGATCGAGGCCGCGAGCCACGGCGTGATCCTCAACACCGACTTCATCGACAACTCCGCCGGCGTGGACACCTCCGACCACGAGGTGAACATCAAGATCCTGCTCAACGCGCAGCTGCAGGCGGGCACGCTCACGCTGCCCGCGCGCAACAAGCTGCTGGCGGCGATGACCGGCGAGGTGGAGCAGCTGGTGCTGGTTGACAACTACCGCCAGAACCAGGCGATCAGCCTGATGGAACGGATGAGCGTGCCGCGGCTGGGCTCCAAGCAGCACTTCATCCGCACGCTGGAATCGCAGGGGCTGCTCGACCGCCAGCTGGAATACCTGCCCTCGGATGCGGAGATCGCCGAGCGCAAGGCGCGCGGACACGGCCTGACCCGTCCGGAACTGTCGGTGCTGCTGTCGTACGCGAAGCTGGTGCTGTTCCAGCAACTGCTCGAGTCGGACGTGCCCGAGGATCCGTACCTGTCGAAGGAGCTGGTGCGTTACTTCCCGGAGCCGCTGCAGCGCAAGTACGCCGGCGACATGGACCAGCACCGCCTCAAGCGCGAGATCATCGCGACGGCGGTGACCAACTCGATGGTCAACCGGATGGGGGCGACCTTCACCCTGCGCATGACCGAGGACACCGGCCGCACCGCGGCCGAGGTCGCCGAGGCCTACACGATCGCGCGCGAGGCACTGGATGCGCGTGCCCTGTGGGCCGCCATCGATGCGCTGGACGGAAAGCTGCCGGAAGCCGTGCAGATCGACGCGTTGCTGGTGATCTGGAACCTGCTGCGCACGATCTCGCGCTGGCTGCTGTCGCGTCCGGGCGAGATGCCGGAGATCGCCGAGGCGGTGGCG
This sequence comes from Lysobacteraceae bacterium, assembly GCA_035759645.1. Classification (GTDB taxonomy): domain Bacteria; phylum Pseudomonadota; class Gammaproteobacteria; order Xanthomonadales; family Xanthomonadaceae; genus CAMPJU01. Next base: position 14,433 of record DASTUL010000140.1, read on the forward strand.
CGCTATGCGCCGGGCCTGGCCGCGATCCGTGCGGCGCTGCCGTCGATCGTCTCCGAGGGTTACAAGGCAGACCACGATGCACGGGTGCGCGGATGGCGCGACCACGGCGTGCCCGCCGAGCTGGCCGCGCAACTGGCAGGGCTGCCGCTGCTCGAGGTCGGGTGCGACATCGTCGAGGTGGCGATGGCGCGCAAGCTCAAGCCGGTCGAGGTGGCGCAGGTGTACTTCGGGCTCGGCGAAGCGCTGCAGCTGCCCTGGCTGCTGGAGCAGATCGACGCGCTGCCGGTGGAAGGCCGCTGGCATGCGCACGCGCGCGGCGTCCTGCGCGACGAGTTGCGCGCCCAGCAGCGTGCGCTGGTCGGGCAGGTGATCGCGACCGGCGGCAAGCTGCCGGTGGGCGAGCGGGTGGGGCGCTGGCTGGATCGCGACGATCCCGCGTTGCGCTTCACGCAGTCGATGTTCGCCGACCTGCGCGCGCAGAAGGCACTGGACTACCCGACGGTGTCGGTCGCCGTGCGCCGGCTGGGCCAGATGGCCGCCGAGGAGTAACGGCACGTGCCCGCCGGCGCCGACATGCGCATCGCCTTCCTCGCCAGCCGGGGGGACGGTGCGCAGCGGGCGCTGGCGGCGCTCACCGCGCGCCACGGACAGCACGAACCCGAAGCCGCCGACGTGCTGGTCGCGCTCGGCGGCGACGGCTTCATGCTGCAGGTGCTGCACCGGCACGGCGCGCTGGGCAAGCCGGTGTACGGCATGAAGCTGGGGACCGTCGGGTTCCTGATGAACCACTACGGGGACGATGCGGCCAGTGCGGACGGACTGGTCGCGCGCCTGGGTGCAGCGGAACCAGCGGTGCTGCGTCCGCTGGAGATGCTGGCGCTCACCGAGTCGGGCGCGAGCACCGGTTCGCTGGCGTACAACGAAGTGTCATTGCTGCGGCAGACGCGCCAGGCGGCGCACATCTCGATCGACCTCAATGGCCAGGAACGCCTGGACGAGCTCGTCGCGGACGGGGTGATGGTGGCCACGCCCGCGGGCAGCACCGCCTACAACTATTCCGCGCACGGGCCGATCCTGCCGCTGGGCAGCAGCGTGATCGCGCTGACCCCGATCGCGCCGTTCCGCCCGCGGCGCTGGCGCGGCGCGTTGCTCAAGGCAGACACGGAGGTGCGATTCCGGGTGCGTGACCCCGACAAGCGCCCGGTCAGCGCCACCGCCGATTCGCACGAGGTGCGCGACGTGGTCGAGGTCACCATCCGCGAGGCGCGCGACCGCACGGTGACGCTGCTGTTCGATCCCGAGCACAACCTCGAGGAACGGATCCTCAGCGAGCAGTTCGTGGCGTGACCGTCGCCGTGCACAAGAACCCGGTGGACCCCCTGATCGTCGCGATCTCGTCTCGCGCCCTTTTCGACCTGGAGGACAGCCACCTGCTGTTCGAGCGGGAAGGCCTGGAGGCCTACGCCGAGTACCAGCGCGCGCACGAGGACGACCTGCTCGAGCCCGGTATCGCCTTTCCGCTGGTGCGCAAGCTGCTGGCGCTCAACGAGGGCGCACCCGTCGACGAGGCCGGCGTGCCCGCACCGCGCGTCGAGGTGATCCTGCTGTCGCGCAATTCCTCGGACACGGGGCTGCGCATCTTCAATTCCATCCAGCACCACGGGTTGGCCATTCGCCGCGCCGCGTTCTCCAACGGCGCGCCGCCGTACCCCTACATCCGCCCGTTCGGCGCGGACCTGTTCCTGTCCACGCATGCCGAGGACGTCACCCGCGCGCTCGCCGCGGGCGTGGCCGCGGCGACGATCCTCCCAGCCGCTGCACGGGTGAAGTCCACGCCTGCGCAACCGCCGCACCAGTTGCGCATCGCCTTCGACGGGGACGCCGTGCTGTTCGGCGACGAGTCGGAGCGGATCTCGCGCGAAGACGGGCTGGAAGCGTTCTCGCGGCACGAATCCGAGCGCGCGCGCGAGCCGCTGTCGGGCGGGCCGTTCCGCGGCTTCCTGGATGCATTGCAGCGGCTGCAGTCCGCGTTTCCGCCTGGCGAGAACGCGCCCATCCGCACGGCGCTCGTGACCGCGCGCTCGGCGCCGGCGCACGAGCGCGTGATCCGCACGTTGCGCGAGTGGAACGTGCGTATCGACGAGGCGCTGTTCCTTGGAGGGCGCCCGAAGGGCCCTTTCCTAGAGGCCTTCGGCGCGGACATCTTCTTCGACGACTCGGAGCAGAACATCGCCTCGGCGCGGGACCACGTCGCCGCCGGCCACGTGCCGCACGGCGTGGCGAACGTGCGCAAGCCGCGCTGACCGGTCAGCCGGCGGGTTCGTCGCCCGGGGGCGGCAACCGGATGTCGCTGAGTTTCCAGTCCAGCCCGTGGCGGGTCAGCACGAACACGACCGGCCGGCCGTCGCGATCCTGCACCGTGGCCGTGAACCGGGAGGCCGACTCGAACCGGTGCTCCGGGTCGCGCAACGGGACTGCGTCCGGGTCGCCCGGCACCTGCGCGGGCGGATCGAACGCGTCACGCGCGACGTGCCACATGTCGCGCCCCTGCATCAGCGCGCCCAGCCCCAGCGGCGTCACCATCACCTCCACGGCGCCATCGACGGCCGCGCCGGCCACGCCGATCGCGACCATGCCGAACAGGCTGCGGTTCGACTCTTCGCCGAACCGGCGCGCCAGGCGGTCCTCCATCTGCGCCTTCAGGCTCGCGCGCAAGGCAGGGAAGTCGACCTGCTCGGCCAGGGCGGCGGCATCGTTGGCGACGATCGCCGTGCGGATCGCCGCAAGCGTGCGGTACGGCCCGGTCGCCACCTGCACCAGGAGGAGCAGGGCGAACAGGCCCAGCAACGAGAACACGATGGTCGACTTGCGCATCTAGAACTCCAGGTCGAGTGCGGCACACAGGTAATCCACCAAAGGCGCGAGCGCGGCCAGGTCGCGCGACAGGGTCGACAGCAACCGCGAGCCGGTGACGAGGTCGTCGTCCAGCGCGCGCAGCGCGACGAAGTTGCGCCGTCGCAGGTCGGTCGCCAGGGGCGACTCCGGCGGGAAGCCCGCGGGCATCCGCACCAGCATCTCGCTGTCGTCGAGGACGAACTTCCGGCGGAACGCGGGCGCCTGGGTCGCGGCCAGCCAGCCGGCAGGGTTGTCGAAGATGAACTGCCGGACGCGCCGTTGCGTTGGCGTTTCCGGATGCCACAGCCCTGCGCCGACGAAGCAACCGCCCGGCTCGACATGCACGTAGAACGACGGTGCCGGCACTTCGCGGCGGCGTTCGTGGAACATGCGCGCGCCCTGCCAGGTCTTGTAGGGCGCCTTGTTGCCGGAAAACCGCGTGTCGCGATGGATCCGGAACAGGGAGCCGCCGGCCGGGCGCGGATCCGCGCGGTAGTGCGTGCTCACCGTGGCCAATGGCGGTTGCAGGTCGCCGATCAACCGCAGGAACGGCTCGCGCACGTGTCGCTCGTAGTCGTCCCGGTGCGCGTGGAACCAGGCGCGCTCGTTGTGCCGCGCGAGCGAGCGCAGGAACCGGAAGGTCGCGGGAGTGAAGTAGGTCGACATGCCGAGCTAGTCGAGCGAGCCGGCGATGCCGCCTGCCCAGCGCTCGAGGGCGTCCAGCAACGACTGGACACGCACGTCGCCGGCACGCGCGGCGCGTAGCGTGGCGATTTCGGCGGCGAGCGACTCGAAGCTGTATTCGGAGACGCCCGGGTCGCCCGACGAAAGCCGCCTGCGCCGGTAGTCGTCCCAGCGGGCGCGCTCGGCCGGTGCCAGCAGGCCGGGCCAGTTGCGCGCGCGATAACGGAACAGCAGTTCCACGAGCCGCGGATCGTCGAAGCCGAAGTCGCGGCCGGCGAGGGCGGCCGGCGGCGTCGCGCGCACCGCGTTGGCGCGGCGGCGGTCCGCATCGCCCAGGAATCCGTCGTACAGCGCGGCATCGGGGTCGGCCGGCGCGCGTTCGCGGTCCTCGGCGTACACGCGGCGGACCTTCTCGGCGAGCGCCGGGCCGGCGGCGCGCAACCGGTCCGCGCGTTGGGCGACCAGCGCGACGTCGATGCCCAGCCGTTCCAGGTCCGCGGGGCGCAGGTGTTCCCACGCCACCAGCGCGGGGCACCGGTTGAGGTGCACTTCCTTGAGGGGGATCCTGGCCTGGCCTTCCGGCATGTCGGCGGTTCGCAGGTACAGGCGCGCGGCGATGGTGTCCGCGTCCAGGTCCAGCAGTTGCTCCGGCTCGCCATCGAGGTCGAACACGATCACCCGGCTGTCGATCCGCGGATGCCGGGCCAGCGGCACGATCGCCGCGGCGCAGGCGCGCGCGGCAGGATAGCGCTGCGAGACGTGCAGCACCGGTTGCATCGCAACGACGTCCAGCAGCGTCCCCGCGTGGCGCTTGTCGCGCAGGCGCAACGCATAGTCCCAGAGCCTGGGCTGGGCGGCCTTGAACCGGCGCGCGAGCCCGATCAGCGCGCGCACGTCCGACAACGCTTCGTGCGCGTCGCCTTCGCGCACGCCGTTGGCCGCCGCCAGGTGCTCGAGCCTGAAGCTGGTGCCCTTGCCGTCCTCGCGCTGCGGCCATTCGATGCCGTCGGGGCGCAGCGCATGCGCCAGGCGCATCACGTCCAGCAGGTCCCAGCGGCAGTTGCCGCCGCGCCACTCGCGCTCGTACGGGTCGAAGAAGTTGCGGAACAGCCCGTGGCGCACGAACTCGTCGTCGAAGCGCAGCGAGTTGTACCCGAGCGTGCAGGTGCCCGGGCGCGACATCTCCTCGAAGATCCGCGCGAAGGCGTCGGCCTCCGCGATGCCGTGCGCGGCCGCGTGCTGCGGCGTGATGCCGGTGACGAGGGTGGCGCCGGGCGAGGGCAGCAGGTCGTCGGCGGGGCGTACCAGCACGTCCACCGGATCCTCGACCTGCACTAGGTCGGTGTCGGTGCGGATCGCCGCGAACTGCGCGATGCGCGTGGTCCGCGGATCCGCGCCGAACGTCTCCAGGTCGTAGAACAGGAAGGAATCAGGCATGCGGTTCCAGCCGGCGCACCACTTCGGCGTCCAGCCACGCCCAATCCAGGCCGTCCAGCGAATCCCGGCCACGCGTGGCCTCCACCAGCAGTTCGCGCTGCACCTGCCCGCGCACCAGCGCCGTGGCATACGGCATCCGCCGGAAGGTGACCATCGCGTAGCGTGGGACGAAGCGGTCCGGATGGCGTTCGGCCAGTTGCCGCTCCAGCGCGCGCTGCAGCAGGTAGTCCGCATCGTCGACGCGGTCGCGCATCTCGATGTAGTTCTCAAGCGCCATCCGCTGGATCGCGCGGGCATTGGGCAGGCGCTCGGCCTCAAATGCGGCATAGGCCGTCCTGAGCTCATTGCCGTCGTCCAGGTGCGCGGCCAGCGCCACGCAATCCTCGAACGCGCAATTCATGCCCTGGCCGTGGAAGGGCACCATGGCGTGCGCCGCGTCGCCCAGCAGCACCGCGCGGCCATCGAGGTGCCAGCGGTCCAGGGACAGCGTGGCCAGCACGCCGGTCGGGTTGGCATCGAAGTCGCTCGCCAGGCGCGGGATGAGCGGCAACGCATCGGCGAAGTCGCGCGCGAACAGGCGTTCGGCATCGGCGCCGGTGCGCACGGTGTCGAAGCCGGGGTTGCCCTCGCTGGGCAGGAACAAGGTGACGGTGAAGGTCCGCTCGTCGTTCGGCAGCGCGATGCACATGTACCCGCCGCGCGGCCAGATGTGCAGCGCGTTCGGTTCGATCCGGAAGCCGCCGTCGCCGGCCGGGGGGATTTCCAGTTCCTTGTAGCCATGGCCCAGCGGCTCGGTGCGCTCGCCCAGGTCGGTGCGTTGCGACATCGCGGTGCGCAACGCGGACCCGGCCCCGTCCGCACCGATCAGCGTGGTGAACCCATGCGCGTGGATCGCCCCGTCGCGGTCGTCCGCGAAGCGCGCGCTGCAGGCGTCGAAGTCGACGGCATGCAACCGGCGGTCGAAGTGCAGCCGAGCGCCGGCGGCCTCCGCGGCATCGAGCAGCACCTTGTTGAGTTCGCCGCGGCTGACCGACCAGATGACCTCCGAGTCGTCGCGTCCGTAGCGCTGGAGCTGCGTCGTGCCGTCCTCGAAGTGGACCATGCGCCCGCGCATCATCACCGCGTGGTCGAGTACTGCCGCATCGGCGCCAGCCACCCGCAGGGCATGCAGGCCCCGTTCCGCCAGCGCCAGGTTGATCGAGCGCCCGCCCGTGAATCCGTGGACCCGCGGGTCGCCGCGGCGCTCGAAGACGTCCACCGACCAGCCGCGCCGGGCGAGGAGGGTGGCCAGGAGCGCACCGGCCAGCCCGGCGCCGACGATGGTCAGGGGCGGACGTTCGATCATTCTGGATTCAACGGGTTATGAATCATTCTTGCTGCCACGCTTCAACTTCGCGGGCGAAACGCAGCACGTCGGCATGGGTGTTGTAGAGCGGGGCCGGGGAGATACGAATCACGTCCGGCTCCCGCCAGTCGCCCAGCACCCCGCGCGCGGAGAGGTGGTCGAACAGCGCCCGGCCATGCTCGCGCCCACCGGCGACCCGGATCGACAACTGGCATCCGCGTTGCGCAGGCTCGGATGGCGTCAGCACCTCCAGCTTGTCCGACAGTCGCGCATCGATCAGCGCCTGCAGGTAACCGGTCAGCCGTCGGGACTTCGCGCGCAACGCCTTCATCCCGACCCGGTCGAACAGGTCGAGCGATGCCCGCAATGGCGCCAGCGCCAGGATCGGCGGGTTGCTGAGCTGCCAGCCGTCCGCGCCCGGTGTCGGCACGAAGTCCGGCCCCATCCGGAAACGGGTGTCCAGGTCGTGGCCCCACCAGCCCGCGAAGCGCGGCCGGTCGGTGCGCGCATGGCGTTCGTGCACGAAGCAGCCCCCGACCGCACCCGGCCCGCTGTTGCAATACTTGTAATGGCACCAGACGGCGAAGTCCGCGCCGCTGTCGTGCAGGGCCAGGTCGAGGTTTCCGACCGCGTGCGCGAGGTCGAAGCCGCAGGTCGCGCCGGCCGCGTGCGCGGCACGGGCGATCCGCGCCAGGTCGAATGCCTGCCCGGTGCGGTACTGCACGCCGGGCCAGAGCACCAGCGCCAGGCGGTCTCCGATCTTCGCGATCGCCGCTTCGATGGCCTCGGGCGAAAAGACCCCGCCCGGCAGGTCCGGCTGCAACTCGACCAGGCCCATGTCCGGATCGAGGCCATGGAACCGCACCTGCGATTCCATCGCGTAGCGGTCGGACGGGAACGCGCCGGCCTCCATCAGGATTACCGGTCGCGCCGGCGTCGGCCGGTAGAAGCTGACCATCATCAGGTGAAGGTTGGCGGTCAACGAGTTCATCGCGACCACTTCCTGCGGGCGCGCACCGACCAGCCGCGCCAGCGGCTCGCGCAGCAACGCGTGGTAATCGAGCCACTGCGAGTGCCCGCGGAAGTGGCCCTCCACCGCTTCCATCGACCACTTGTCCAGCACTTCTTCGACCTGCGCCCGTGCGCCACGCGGCTGCAGCCCCAGCGAGTTGCCGACGAAATAGGCCTGCTCGACGCCGTCGTGCAGCGGAACGTGGAACTCGCCGCGGAGGGTCGGCAGCGGGTCGGCCGCGTCGAGTGCCGCCGCGTGCGTGTCCGAAAACAGGTCGGTCATGAGAACCTCGCGGCCGGCAGCCCCAGCCACTCCAGCGCGGTGCCGTGGTACAGGCGCGCGCGATCCGCTTCGCCCAGCGACAGCGCCTCGATGCCGGCGCCCGGCGCCTGTTCGCCGAGCGGGAACGGATAGTCGGTGCCGAGCATCACCCGGTCTGCGCCCGCGACATCGAGCAGGTAGCGCAGCGCGCGGTCGTCGGCGACCCACGAATCGAAGTACAGCTGCTTCAGGTATTCGCGCGGATTGCGCGGGTTGTCGGTCGCCACCAGGTCCGGGCGCATGTTGAACCCGTGCTCGATGCGGCCGATGGTGTAAGGGAAGCTGCCGCCGCCGTGCGCCAGGCAGACCTTGAGCTTCGGCAGGCGCTCGAGCACGCCGCCGAACACCAGGCTGCAGGCGGCGCGCGACTGCTCGGCGGGCATGCCCACCAACCAGGGGAGCCAGTACTTGGGCATGGTGTCCGTGCCCATCATGTCCCAGGGGTGCACCAGGAACGCGGCGCCCAGGTCGCTGGCGGCCTGGAAGAACTCGAACAGTTCCGGCGCGTCCAGGTTCCAGTGCGAACCGTCGGCGCGTCCCACGTGCGACCCAATCTGCACGCCCTGGAGGCCGAGCTGGTCGATGCAGCGCTCGAGTTCGCGAACCGCCAGTGACGGCGACTGCAACGGCACGGTGCCGATGCCTGCGTAGTGCCGCGGATGCGCGCGCAGCGTCCCCGCCATGTGGTCGTTGAGCGCAACGTGCAGCTCCAGCGCGTGGTGCGCCTTCGCCCAGTAGCTGAACATCACCGGCACCGTGCTGATCACCTGCACCTGCACGCCGAAGCGCGCGTAGTCGGCGATGCGTTCCTCCGGGTCCCAGGTCTTCGGCCAGATCTCGCGGAAGAACTTGCCGTCCTTGTAGATGCGGTGGCGCCCGTCGTCGCCGTGGTGGATCACCGG
>DASTUL010000141.1:0-7375 GCA_035759645.1 Lysobacteraceae bacterium
CGTCGTCCTCTCGGCGCAGGCGACCGATGTCGGCGTGAACCGGGCGACCAAGGCGTTGTTTGCGGCGGCGACCGCGCCGGAGGCGATGCTTGCCCTGGGCGAGGAAGCCATCCGCGAGCACATCAGGACGATCGGGCTCTACCGCAACAAGGCCAAGAACGTCCTGGCGCTGAGCCGGATCCTGGCGGAGCGGCATGGCGGCGAGGTGCCGCGCGACCGTGCGGCGCTCGAAGCCTTGCCCGGGGTTGGGCGCAAGACCGCCAACGTCGTGCTCAACACCGCGTTCGGCGAGCCGACCATGGCGGTCGACACCCACATCTTCCGCGTCGCCAACCGCACCGGGCTGGCCCCGGGCCGCAACGTGCGCGAAGTCGAGGACGGTTTGCTCGCGGTGGTGCCGGAACGCTACCTGCGGGACGCACACCACTGGTTGATCCTGCACGGACGCTACACCTGCAAGGCGCGCCGGCCCGAATGCCCGCGCTGCCCGATCCGCGACATGTGTCGCTTTCAGGCCAAGACGCCAGGCGAGCCCGAACCCGTGTGAACGGCCGCGCGGGCCGGTCGCGCGACTGTCATGTTCCTGCAAACTCCGGCGCCTAGCCTGCGCCCCGTCTCCCAAGCGCCCGAAGGGGCCCCAAGCCATGAACCTCAAGTTCCGCATCCTGCCCCTCGCCCTGCTGGGCGCCCTCGCCATGCCGGCGGCCCATGCCGAAGTCGCGATCGACGTGATCGGCGGCTCGGAGGTCAGCTTCGAGGGCCTGCTGCAGACTGACGCCTACTGGTACGACAGCGATGTCGCCAACCTCGATTCCGACGCCGGCGACGGCACCGATGCCGACTTCGGACTGCGCCGCGCGGAACTCGTGCTCAAGGGCAAGGGCCCGGGCAACTACGAGTGGGCGCTGGGTTACGACGCGTCCGGCGACGGCAAGTTCCTCGACACCTTCCTCAAGTACAAGCTCGGCGGCAACAAGCAGCATTACCTCCAGGTCGGCCAGTTCAAGCAGCCCAACAGCCTGGAGGAACTGTCCAGCACCAAGAACAACGATTTCGTGTCGAAGGCGATGGTGACCAACACCTTCGCCGTGGCGCGCCGGCTGGGCGTCGGCTACGGCATCGGCGGCGACGACTGGACCGTGACCTCGAGCGTGTTCGGCCGCGAGCTGACCCGGAACCGCGCGCATGGCAGCGGCTACGGCCTGCGTGGCACCTGGGCGCCCATCAACGAGAAAGGGAACGTGTTCAACCTCGGCCTGTCGTACGTGGACCACGACACCGACGGCGACCTGGTGCGCCTGCGCGCCCGCCCCGACGCCGACTTCGCAAACCGCCTCATCGACACCGGGACACTGTCGGACACCGATCGCGTGTCGACCATCGGCCTGGAGACGTTCTGGCTGCGCGGCCCGTTCAAGCTGCAGGGCGAGGCGATGCGCAGCAGCGTCGACCGCTATCGCGCCGGCAACGACGACTTCCGCGCCACCGGCGGCTACCTCAGCGGCGTGTGGAACGTCACCGGCGAGCAGTGGAGCAACAAGGGCGGCGTGCCCGGCACGCCCGGCGCCAGCGAACCGGGCACCGGCATGTGGCAGGTCGGCTTGCGTTACGACACGCTCGACCTGGACGACGGCACCGTCGAGGGCGGCCGCATGGATACCTGGACCGCGGGCGTCAACTGGTACCTGCGCTCCAACTTCAAGCTGATGCTCAACTACGTCAAGGTCGACAGCGAGCGCCGCGGCATCGAGGACAACCCCGGCATCGTCGAGGCGCGCGCGCAGTTCTACTGGTGACTGTCACGACACTGCCACGCGACTGACGCGATGGCGTCACGTGGGCAGGGTGGAATGGATGCCGGCGGCGAATGGCCGCCGGCATTTTCATTTCCAGGAGTCCACGTGAAGCACAAGATCCTGACCTGCGCCCTCGTTGCAGCGGTGGCCACGCTGGCGAACGGTGCACATGCGGCCGACGCCACCGGCGCCGGCGCTTCCTTCGTCTACCCCGTGATGTCGCAGTGGTCGGCCGACTACCACGCCGCCACCGGCCACCAGGTCAACTACCAGTCGATCGGCTCCAGTGGCGGCATCGCGCAGATCAAGGCGGGCACGGTCCACTTCGGCTCGTCCGACAAGCCGCTGCCACCGGATGAACTGGCTGAGCACGGGCTGGCCCAGTTCCCGTCGGTCATCGGCGGCGTGGTGCCGGTGATCAATGTCCCCGGCATCGAATCAGGCGCAATGAAGCTGACCGGCGAACTGCTCGCCGACATCTTCCTGGGCAAGGTCGAACGCTGGAACGATCCGCGGATCGCAGAACTCAACGGCGGGCTGCAGTTGCCGGACAGCAAGATCACCGTCGTGCACCGCTCCGACGGCTCGGGCACCACCTTCAACTTCGTCAACTACCTGTCCAAGGTCAGCGCCGACTGGAAGGAAGAAGTCGGCGAAGGCACCTCGGTGAAATGGCCGACGGGCATCGGCGGCAAGGGCAACGAGGGCGTCGCGGCGTACGTGAAACAGATCAAGGGCGGGATCGGCTACGTCGAGATGTCCTACGCGCTTCAGAACCGCATGGCCTACACCCGGCTGCGCAATCGTGCGGGCGAATGGGTGTTGCCCTCCGACGACAGCTTCTCCGCGGCTGCTGCCAGCGCCAAATGGGCGGAGGCGGAGGATTTCCACCTGGTGATGACCGACGCGCCGGGCGAGGCCTCGTGGCCGATCACCGCGACGAACTTCATCCTGATGCACCGGCAGCCGAAGGACGCCGAGGGGGCGAAGGCAGCCCGGGCGTTCTTCGAGTGGGTGTATGCCAACGGCGATGGTCAGGCGAAGGCGCTGGACTACGTGCCGCTGCCGGATGCGGTGGTTGGGCAGATCGAGGCTTACTGGGCTGCTTCGTTGGCGTATTGATCGCGGGGTCCCGGATTCCGGCGCTTTGCGCCTGCATCCGGGCTACGGTGGATGAACGGGACGGGCTCCATGGGGAGTCCGTCCCTGCTGCTGTCATATCGGTGTAACGAAAACATCATTTCATGGCGTGGTCCGCCGGCACCGCCGGCAATCCGCGGAGCCCCCATGAAGCCGATGCCGATCCGATTCGCCGTCCTGTCCTTGGCTGTTGCACTTGCCGTGGCCGCCTGTGGCGGCGAGCAGTCCCCCGACGCGACCGGCGCCGATGCCGGCAATGCGGGCGCCGTGCAGATCACCGGCGCGGGCTCGACCTTCTTCTTCCCGCTGGTGTCCAGGTGGTCGGCGGACTACAACGCCGCCACGGGCCGCCAGGTCAACTACCAGTCCATCGGCTCGGGCGGCGGCATCGCCCAGATCAAGGCCGGCACGGTGGATTTCGGCGCGTCCGACGCACCCCTGTCGAGCGCGGAACTGGACGAGGCCGGCCTGCTGCAGTTCCCGGTGGTGATCGGAGGCGTGGTGCCGGTCGTCAACGTCGAGGGCATCGAGCCGGGCGAACTGAAACTGACCGGCCCGCTGCTGGCCGACATCTACCTGGACAAGATCACGATCTGGAACGATCCGGCGATCGCCGCGGTCAACCCGGGCGTCCAGTTGCCCGCCACTGAAATCAACCTGGTCCAGCGCTCCGACGGCTCGGGCACCACGTTCAACTTCACCAACTACCTGTCGAAGGTCAGCCCGGAATGGCAGGCGTCCATCGGCGAGGGCAAGTCGGTGCAGTGGCCGGACGGCGTGGGCGGCAAGGGCAACGAGGGCGTCGCGTCCTACGTGCAACAGATCGACGGGTCGATCGGCTACGTCGAACTGGCCTACGCGCTGCAGAACGGGATGTCGTATGCGCAGTTGCAGAACGCCGCCGGCAACTTCGTGTCGCCCAGCGCCGAAACGTTCCAGGCCGCCGGCGCCGGCGCCGACTGGGCGGGCGCGCAGGACTTCAACCTGGTGATCACCAACGCCGGTGGCGACCAGGCGTGGCCGATCGCGGCCACCGTGTTCGCGCTGATGTACAAGGCACCGCAGGACCCGCAGCGCAGCGCGGCGGCCCGCGAGTTCTTCACCTGGACGCTGGAGAACGGCCAGCAGCAGGCATCGGCGCTGGATTACGTGCCGCTGCCGCCGGCGCTGGTCGAGCAGGTCGAGCAGTACTGGGCCGCCGAGTTCGAGGCGCCGGCGCAGCCGTGACGCGCGCCGGTCCGCGATGAACGCCGCCACCCTTCCACGGCCTACCGCACCGTCGGGACCCACGCTGCGCGGCGCGAACGACACCCGCAACGACCGCCTGTTCCGGGTCGTGCTCGGGGCGACCGTCGCCGTGGTGCTGGTGGCGCTCGTCGGCGCGGCCCTCTCCATGTTGTGGGGTGGGCGACATGCGCTGCAGGTCGCGGGCCTGGACTTCTTCTTCACCGCGGACTGGAACCCGGTGGAGAACCGGTACGGGGCGCTGGTGCCGATCTACGGCACCATCGTCACCGCACTGATCGCGATGCTCATCGCGGTGCCGGTCAGTTTCGGCATCGCGTTCTTCCTGACCGAGGTCGCCCCGCGCTGGCTGCGCGGCCCGGTGGGCACCGCGGTCGAGTTGCTGGCGGGGATCCCGTCGATCATCTACGGCATGTGGGGCCTGTTCGTGCTGGTGCCGGTGATGACCGAGCACGTCACGCCCTGGGCCAACGAGAACCTCGGCACGCTGCCCGTCATCGGTCCGCTGTTCCAGGGCCCACCCATCGGCATCGGCATGCTCACCGCCGGTGTCGTGCTCGCGATCATGGTGATCCCGTTCATCTCGTCGGTGATGCGCGAGGTGTTCCTGACCGTGCCGCGCCGGCTGAAGGAATCGGCGTATGCGCTGGGTTCGACGAAGTGGGAAGTGAGCTGGGACATCGTCCTGCCGTACACGCGCTCGGCAGTCATCGGCGGCATCTTCCTCGGGCTCGGTCGCGCGCTGGGCGAGACCATGGCGGTCGCTTTCGTGATCGGCAACTCCACCCGCTTCACCGCTTCGCTGCTCGAACCGGGCACCACCATCGCCGCGCTGATCGCCAACGACTTCGGCGAGGCCACCGAGACCTACCGCTCGGCGCTGCTGCTGCTCGGCTTCGTGCTGTTCATCGTCACCTTCGTGGTGCTGGCGATCGCGCGGTTGATGCTGAACCAGCTGGCGCGCAAGGAAGGCAGCCGATGAGCGCGCTCTACAGCCGGCGCCGGATCACGAACGTCGTGGCGATCGTGCTCGGCTGCGCCGCCGCCGGCATCGGGCTGCTGTTCCTCGGCTGGATCCTGTGGACGCTGGTGGCCAAGGGCCTGGACGGGATCGACTGGGCGCTGTTCACCCAGTCCACCCCCCCGCCGATGGCCGAGGGCGGCCTGAAGAACGCCTTCTTCGGCAGCGCGGTGATGTGCCTGATGGCGATCCTGATCGGGACGCCGCTGGGAATCGCGGCGGGCACGTGGCTGGCGGAGTACGCACCGGCGCGCAAGCTCGGCACCGCGGTCCGCTTCGTCAACGACATCCTGCTGTCGGCGCCGTCGATCGTGCTCGGCCTGTTCGTGTACACGCTGGTGGTGCAGCAGGCCGGCGGGAACTTCTCGGCCATCGCGGGTGCGATCGCACTGGCATTCATCGTGTTGCCGGTCGTCGTGCGCACCACCGACGAGATGCTGCGCCTGGTGCCCGCGCAGATGCGCGAGGCCGCGCTGTCGCTTGGCGTGCCGCAATGGAAGGTCACCGTGCAGGTCCTGTATCGCTCGGCGCTGCCGGGCATCACCACGGGCATCCTGCTGGCGCTGGCCCGCATCTCCGGCGAGACCGCGCCGCTGCTGTTCACCGCGTTCGGCAACCAGTACTGGAGCACCGACCTCACCGCGCCGATGGCCAGCGTGCCGGTGGTGATGTACCAGTACGCCGGCAGCCCGTACGAATCCTGGCAGTCGATCGCCTGGGCCGGCGCGCTCGTGCTGACCGCCTTCGTCCTCCTCACCAGCCTGGTCGCCCGCGCGATCGTGGCGCGCCACCGGGTGGTCCATGACTGACATGCCGAAACTCGCCGCACGCGGCCTCGACTTCCATTACGACGGTTATCGCGCGCTCAAGGACATCTCGCTGGAGATCCCCGAGCGCAAGGTGACGGCGCTGATCGGCCCGTCCGGCTGCGGCAAGTCGACGCTGCTGCGCGTGTTCAACCGGATCTACGCGCTGTACCCCAAGCAGGTGGCGACCGGCGAGGTGCTGCTCGACGGCGCCAACGTCCTGGACCCGAAGTTCCCGATGAACCGGCTGCGCAGCAAGGTCGGCATGGTGTTCCAGAAGCCGGTGCCGTTCCCGATGACCATCTTCGAGAACGTGGCCTACGGCATCCGCCATCACGAGCGGCTCGGCAAGGCCGACATGGCCGATCGCGTCGAGCAGGCGCTGCGCCAGGCCGCGCTGTGGGACGAGGTCAAGGACAAGCTGGGCCAGAGCGCACTGGGCCTGTCCGGCGGCCAGCAGCAGCGCCTGTGCATCGCGCGCGCCGTGGCGCTGCGTCCCGACGTATTGTTGCTGGACGAACCCACCTCCGCGCTCGACCCGATCTCCACCAGCCGCATCGAGCAGCTGGTCGAGGACCTCAAGCGCGACTACACCATCTGCATCGTGACCCACAACATGCAGCAGGCCGCGCGCGTCTCGGACTACACGGCCTTCATGTACCTGGGCGACCTGGTCGAGCACGGCCCGACCGAGACCATCTTCTCCAACCCCTCGAAGCAGCAGACCGAGGACTACATCACCGGGAGGTTCGGCTGATGACCACGCAACCGCACGACCACATCCTCCACAGCCGGGACGAGGACCGCGCGCGCCTGCTCGACGAGATCATGCGCATGGGCGAGATGTCCGCTGCCCAGCTCGAGGCCGCGCTGGACGTCGTCGAACGGCGCGACGACAAGGCGGCCGCGCGCATCATCGAGAACGACGACGCGATCGACGCGCTCGAGCAGCAGGTCGGGCACGAGGTGATGCGCCTGGCGCTGAAGGGTCCGCTGGCGCGCGACCTGCGCGAACTGCTGGCCGCCCTGCGCGTCGCGTCCGACATCGAGCGGATCGGCGACTACGCGGCGAACGTCGCCAAGCGTTCGCTGGCGCTCAACGAGGCCATGCCGCTGCCGCACACGCGCGGCCTGGCGGTGCTCGGCAAGCTGGCCGCGCGCCAGGTGCGCGACGTCATGGCGGCCTGGCGCGACAGCGATGCAGTCGCGGCACAACGCGTTCGGGACCACGACGCGGTGCTGGACGACCTGTACACCGGGCTGTTCCGCGAGCTGCTGACCCACATGATGGAGGACGCCCGCGCGATCACGCCCTGCACGCACCTGCTGTTCATGGCCAAGAACATCGAGCGCATCGGCGACCACGC
>DASTUL010000142.1:0-25413 GCA_035759645.1 Lysobacteraceae bacterium
TGGCTCGGCTTCGAGTGGGACGGCCTCCATTTCGCGTCCGACTACTTCGAGCAGCTCTACGAATACGCGGTCCATCTGATCCGTGAGGGGCACGCCTACGTGGACAGCCTCTCGGCCGACGAGATCCGCGAGTTCCGCGGCACGCTCACCGAGCCCGGGCGCGAGAGCCCGTATCGCAACCGGAGCGTCGAGGAAAACCTGGACCTGTTCCGGCGCATGCGGGCGGGCGAGTTCCCTGACGGCTCGCGCGTGCTGCGCGCCCGGATCGACATGGCGTCGCCGAACATGAACATGCGCGATCCGACGCTGTACCGGATCAAGCACGTCGCGCACCAGAACACCGGCACCGACTGGCCGATCTACCCGATGTACGACTTCGCGCACGCGCTGTCGGATGCCATCGAGGGCATCACCCATTCGCTGTGCACGCTCGAGTTCGAGGACCACCGGCCGCTGTACGACTGGTGCGTGGACAAGGTCGACCTGGTGCACGCGCCGGACCTGCTCGCGCCACTGCTGGCGAAAGGCCTGCCCAGCGAGGCCGCGAAACCGCGGCAGATCGAGTTCTCGCGGCTCAACATCAATTACACGGTGATGAGCAAGCGCAAGATGGTCGCGCTCGTCGCCGACGGCCTGGTCGACGGCTGGGACGACCCGCGGATGTACACGCTGCAGGGCCTGCGCAGGCGCGGCTACACGCCC
Organism: Lysobacteraceae bacterium; assembly: GCA_035759645.1. Lineage (GTDB taxonomy): Bacteria > Pseudomonadota > Gammaproteobacteria > Xanthomonadales > Xanthomonadaceae > CAMPJU01. The sequence continues at coordinate 703 of DASTUL010000142.1, forward strand.
GCTTCGCTGCGGCTGCTGGTGGATCGCGTCGGCATCAGCAAGCAGAACTCGGTCATCGATTTCTCCGTGCTCGAAGGCTGCCTGCGCGACGACCTCGACGCGGCCGCGCCCCGCCGGATGGCGGTGCTGGACCCGTTGAGGCTGGTGCTCGCCAACGTGCCGGATGGCCATGCCGAATCGCTGGCATTCCCCAACCACCCGAAGGAGCCGTCGTTCGGCGAGCGCACGGTGTCGTTCTCGCGCGAGCTGTGGATCGAGCGCGACGACTTCGCCGAAGTCCCGCCGAAGGGCTGGAAGCGCCTGGTGCCCGGCGGCGAAGTTCGGTTGCGCGGTGCAGGCATCGTCCGTTGCGACAAGGTCGACAAGGACGCCACCGGCAACATCATCGCGCTGCACGGCACGCTCGACCCGGACTCTCGCCCGGGCATGGAAGGCGCCAACCGCAAGATCAAGGGCACCATCCACTGGCTGGACGCCCGCACCGCGGTCCCGGCGGAGGTGCGCCTCTACGACCGGCTGTTCTCGGCCCCCGATCCCGACGACGAGGCCGGTGGCCTGACCTACCGCGACCGGCTCAATCCCGATTCGAAGCGCGTGGTTCGCGGCTACGTCGAGCCGGCCGCGGCGCAGGCCACGCCCGAAACGCATCTCCAGTTCGAGCGCCTGGGCTACTTCGTCGCCGACCGTCGCGACCATCGAGCAGGGGCTCCCGTGTTCAACCGCAGCGTCACGCTGCGCGACACCTGGGCCGCCCGCGCGGGCGACTGACGATGGGCATGCTCAAGGCACAGCTCCACCTGACGCTGCCGGTCTGGATCCACGACGCCGTCGACGCCACGCGCAGCTACCCGTCCGACGAGGACAAGGTCGGCCTGGCGATCGCGCTGTCGCGCCACAACGTCGAGGCCCGCAGCGGCGGTCCGTTCGGCGCAGCGGTGTTCGGGCCTGGCGACCGGCTGGTGGCGGTCGGCGTCAACCGGGTGCTGCCGCAGGCGTGCTCGGTGGCGCACGCCGAGACGATGGCGATCATGCTCGCGCAGCAGCGCGCGCAGCGCTCGCGCCTGAACATCGACGATGCGACCGGCGAACGCGCCGGCGCGTTCGTGCTCGCCACCTCCGCCCAACCGTGCTGCCAGTGCTACGGCGCGATGTTCTGGGCCGGCATCGATCGGCTGCTGATCGGCGCGCGCAGCGAGGACGTGATGACGCTCACTGCGTTCGACGAAGGCCCGCTGCCGGCCGACTGGACCGGCGAACTGGAACGTCGCGGCATCGCCGTCGCGCGCGACCTGCTGCGTGACGAGGCCCGCGAGGTCCTGCGCGCCTATGGCGAGCAGGGCGGCGCGACCTACTGAGCGCGCCGATGCCCGTCGCCGAGGGCCTGTTGTGCTATTGCCGCGGCGGCTTCGAGCCCGAACTGGCCGCCGAACTCGGCGAGAAGGCGGCGGAAGCGGGGTTCGCGGGCCATGCGCGGACCGAACGTGGATCCGGGTACGTCGTGTTCGCCGGCGTCGATGGCGACGCACTGTCCCGCGCACTGCCCTTCGACGCACTGGTCTTCGCGCGACAGAAACTGCGCTTGCTCGGCGACCTGCGCGCGTTGCCGGCCGGTGACCGCATCGCACCGATCCTCGGGTTGCTGGCCGACGCGCGCCCCGCGACCGAGGCACCGTTCGGCACGCTCCTCGTCGAGCATCCCGATTCGGATGCAGGCAAGCCGCTGGCCGGCCTGGCGCGCAGCTTCGCCAACGCACTGCGCCCGGCCCTGCGCGAAGCCGGCGTGCTCGCGCCACGCGAAGACCCCTCCGGCGAACGGCTGCACGCCTGCTTCGTGGCAGGCGACCGCGTGCTGCTCGGCACGTCGGACCCGCGCGACAGCGCACCGTGGCCGCTCGGCATCCCGCGGCTCAGGCTCCATCCCGACGCGCCCTCGCGTTCGGCGCTCAAGCTGGAGGAGGCATTGCTGGTGCTGCTCGATCCCGGCGAGCGCGCGCGCCTGTTGCAACCGGGCATGCGCGCCGCCGACCTCGGCGCGGCGCCGGGCGGCTGGACCTGGGTGCTGGCGCGCCACGGCCTGCAGGTGACCGCCATCGACAACGGCCCGCTCCGGCCGCACCTGTTCGACACCGGCCTGGTCGAGCACCTGCGCGCCGACGGGTTCGCCTGGCGCCCGCCCCGGCCGCTCGACTGGATGGTGTGCGACATGGTCGAGCAACCCCGCCGGGTAGCCTCGCGCATGGCCGACTGGCTGCGCGAAGGCTGGTGCCGGCAAGCCGTCTTCAACCTCAAGCTGCCGATGAAGAAGCGGTGGGACGAAACCCGGCTGTGCCTGGACATCCTGCGCCGGGAGTCGGGCATGCCGCTGTTGCTGAGGGCCCGGCAGCTGTACCACGACCGCGAGGAAATCACGCTGCATGCACGCGCCGGCGACGGCGGGCGGGGGCATTCAGCCGCGGTTGGCGGGAATTGACGGTCGTTTGATTGGGGGCCGCGTACGGTGGCCGTTCCTCCCACGAAGGGTACCCCCATGACCCGCACGACCATCCGCAATACACGCACCCAAGTTCTCGCCCTGGCCGTGCTGACGGCCATCGGCATGAGCGGCATCGCCTACGCACAGATCGAGGCGCCGCGCGACGACGCCGTGGAAGACGCCGAGGAAAGCCGCGACGATGCGGTCGACGCCGCCACGGCCGCCGAAGCTGCCGCGGAGTCCGCCGATGCGGCCGCGACGGTCGCCGACGTCCTCGAGGACACCCCGGCGCCGACCGTCGGTGGCGCAGTCGCCGCAGACCTCAACGCGGCCGTTGCCGTCGACGCCGCCATGGCGGCAGACGAAGCGGCGGAAACCGCCGCTGAAGCCGCGGCCGCGGCCAACGCGGCCCTGAAGGCCACCGAGGATGGATCCAACCCGATCGGCACTGCCCTCGAGGCGGAAGCCGCCGAAACGGCAGCGCATGCCGCCGCGCATGGCGCCGTCAACGCTGCCGTGACCGCCGAAGCCGCGGCATCGGCCACCGCGCAGGCAGTCGCCCCGCCCCCGCCGGCGGTCCTGGTCGCCGTGCCGGTGGTCCCGGTCCCCGCCAACGCGCAGGTCGTCACCGTCAACTCGATGCCGGGCAACTCGATCTCGAGCAACTACAAGATCGACTTCTCGGCCACCGACAAGAACGGCGATGGCGTGGTGACGCGCAGCGAGGTCGACCACAACCCCGACCTGCAACGCGAGTTCCATGTCGTCGACCTGGACAACAACGGCCGCCTGACCGCCGTCGAACTCCAGGACTGGATCGATCCGCTGACGCTGCAGTAATCGCTGCAGCCGTCCGCAGCTAGACCGCGACACGCAGGAGCCGCCCTTGGCGGCTCCTGTTTTTTTGCGGGGTGTTTCTCTTCTCAGGTCCCGGCGGCGTGCCGCCAGAGCGCGCGGCGCAACGGCGCGATGCGTCCCGCGATCCCGAGCAGCGGTCCGCGCACCGCGGTCGCGAGCGGATGCGCGTTGCTGCAGGCGCGATTGATGGCGTCGAACGCTCGGGCAGACATCGCCGCATCGCTGCGCCTGGTGCGTGCCCAGCGCGCCAGGCCGTGCGCCGAAGACCAGTCCCGTGCGCTGGCCAGCATCCGCATCGCGTGGACCTGCAACGCAGCCGCATCGCGCAGTCCCAGGTTGACGCCCTGCCCCGCCAGTGGATGGACCACGTGCGCCGCGTCGCCGACCACGACGACGCGCCCCGCGTGCTGGGTGCGCGCCAACTGCGTGCGCAACGGAAAGGCCACGCGGGGCGACACGGGTTCCAGTTCGCCCAGCCAGCGATCCGAGGCACCGGTGAGCTCCCGGGCGAAAGCCACGTCGTCGAGGTCGAGCACGCGGGCAGCCTCCGCGTCGGGCAACGTCCATACGATCGAACTCGTCCACCCACCATCGCCGCACGGCAGCACCGCGAGCGGTCCACTTGGCAGGAAACGCTGCCACGCGGTGTCGCGATGCGATTCGGAACCCTGCACGTACCCGACCACGGCCCGTTGTCCATGGCCCTGGCCGTCGACCTTGATGCCCGCCAGCGCGCGCAGCACCGACCTCGCGCCGTCCGCGGCGACCGCGAGCCGCGCGACGAGCGGGCTGCCATCCGCCAGACCGAGCGTGGCCACGTCGTCGTCCTGCACGAGCGACACGACCGAACTGCCGGGATGCACAGCGACGCCGGCCTGCGCCATCGCCGACCAAAGCCGGTCGACCAGCAACCCGTGCTCCACGATCCAGCCCAGTTCGCGCCGCCCCAGCGTGTCGGCATCGAACGCCAGCGCGCCGCCACCTGCCGCGTCGCGCACGTACATGCGCCGATAGGGATGCGCACGCGCCCGGCGCACGTGATCCCATGCGCCCAGCGTGTCGAGCCAGGCCACGTTGTCCGGCGCCAATGCATACACGCGAAGATCCGGCGACGCCGCGGACCATGGCGCCGGCATCCGCGCCTCCACCAGCGCCACCGACAGGCCGAGCCGCGCGAATCCGAGCGCGGTCGCGGCGCCCACCACGCCGCCGCCGACGACGGCGACATCGCGTTGTCCGCGCGCAGGCTTGCGCGCGCTCATGCGCCGGTTCCGCGGGCGAGCGCAGGCGTGTCGCCGCGATAGCCCATCGCCCCGCCCACCAGCGCCGCCTGCGCGGTGGGCGACGCGGCCAGGGCCACCAGGCCGAGCGACCGCAACGGCCCGGCCAGCGCGGTGTCATTCGCGGTGAGTTTCGCGAGGCCATCGGAGAAGGCGAGGGTCCGCGCGCGGTCTTCGCGCCGTCGCCGCTCCCAGGCATCCAGCACCCCGGGGGCGCCGCAATCCTGCGCGCTTCCGCCTTCGCCCCCGACGCCGCTGCGATGTGCCTGGATCGTCTCGACCAGCGCGAGCGCATCGCGCAACCCGAGATTGAAGCCCTGCGCCCCGATGGGGTGCAGCGTCTGCGCAGCGTTGCCGACGACGACGGCGCGCGGCGCGACCGTGCGGTGCGCCACCACGCGGACCATCGGATACGCCGAACGCGGGCCGCCCTGCAGGAACCGGCCCGCCTGCCATCCCATCGCGCCCTGCAGCCGCGCGAGCCAGCCAGCCTCGTCGAGCGCGGCCACTCCCGGGGCGCCTGCAGCCGACACACCATGCACCACGCCGTGGTACCCGTCGCCCCGTGGCAGCAACGCAGTCGGCCCGTACGATCCGAAGCGTTCCCACGCGGTGCCGTCCGGCGTGCGCGACAGCCGCACTCGGCCCACCATCAACACCTGCCCGTAGTCATGGCGCGTCACGTCGATGCCCAGGGCTTCCCGCACGTTGCTGTTCGTGCCGTCCGCGGCAACCAGCAGCGTTGCAGCGAGATCGCGCTCGGCATTTCCCTCCGCGATCCTGACGCGCCGCCGGTTGCCGTCCACGCCTGCCGTGCCGATGAAACGCGCAGGCCGGTACCGCGTCACTTTCCCTGCTTCAGCGAGCCGCGCCTCCAGCGCATCGCCGAAGTCGCGCGCGGCGACCACCTGCCCGAACGCATCGCGGTCGTGGTCGCGCGCCTCCAGCACCACGCGACCGAAATCCCCCTGCCGGCTGGCGTGGATGCGACGGATGGGCGCGGGCGGTGTGCGCAGGTGCTGCATCACGCCGAGCGCGTGCAACGCATTCACCGTCGCCTCGCCGAAGCTCAGGCTGCGCTGGTCGAACGCCTCCGGCAACGCCCCCGGTGGCGCGGCATCGACCAGGCCGACGTCGATGCCCGCGCGATCCAGCGCGATCGCCAGGCTGGCGCCGACCAGTCCGCCGCCGACCACCAGCACCTCATGGCCATGGTGTTCCATCGATGAAGCCCTGCCGGGTCGGCGCTGCACGGGGGTGCGCTATGCTAGCGCCCCCGCAGGCAGGGCCTTTCGCAGCGCATGAACGAGCACCCGAACGACTCCACTTCCATCGCGCCAGGGCCCTGGCTCCTGGCCACGCTGATCCTGCTCGCGGCGCTCTCGCGCCTGTTGCCGCATCCGCCGAACTTCTCGCCCGTCGAGGCGATCGCGCTGTTCGGCGGCGCGTTCTTCGCGTCGCGGGCGCTCGCGTTGCTGGTGCCGCTGCTGGCCATGCTGGTCGCCGACTTCGCCCTGGGCCTGCTGCATGGCGGGTTGTATGCCGGCTGGTTCGGCAGCGCGGGCTTCTGGCTGGTGTACCTGTGCATCGCCGCTTCCGTCGTGCTCGGTTTCGGGCTGCGCGGGCGCGCCGGCGCGGGCCGCGTGCTGGGCTACTGCCTCGCCGGTTCCGTGCTGTTCTTCGTGGTGACCAACTTCGGCGCGTGGCTGGCCTCGCCGGTGTACGCGCCCACGGGCGCCGGGCTCATGCAGGCCTACGTGGCCGGCATCCCTTTCTTCCAGTGGACGGTGCTCGGCACGATTGCTTACGCCGCGCTGCTGTTCGGCGGTTTCGCGCTGCTCCGCGCCCGCCTGCCGGTGCTCCGCGCGCAAACCATCTAGCCGCGGTGGGCAACCGCCTCTCGAAGATCTACACGCGGACCGGCGACGACGGCACCACCGGGCTGGGCGACGGCAGCCGGGTGGCGAAGGACGATCCGCGGGTCGAGGCGTACGGCACGGTCGACGAAGCCAATTCCGCCATCGGGCTGGTCCTCGCCGCCGGCGTGCCGGACGACATCGGCGTGTTGCTGACGGCGGTGCAGCACCAGCTGTTCGACCTCGGCGGTGAACTCTGCATCCCCGGCCACGCGGCAATCACCGGCGCGGACGTCGATGCGCTGGAACACGCGCTGGACGCCTTCAATGCCGACCTGCCCGCGCTGAAGGAATTCATCCTGCCGGGTGGGGGCGATGCCGCGGCGCGCTGCCACCTTGCGCGCACCATCGTCCGCAGGGCCGAGCGCGCAACCGTGACCCTCGCCCGCGTGGAAGACGTGCGTGCGGAACCGATCCGCTATCTCAACCGCCTGTCGGACCTGTTGTTCGTGCTCGCCAGGGTGCTGGCCCGCGCCAGCGGGCACGGCGAAACGACCTGGCACCACGACCGGCGCGCTACGCCGCATCCCCGGTGACTGCGTCCCCGTCGAAGTCCAGCGCGGCGGAGTTGATGCAGTAGCGCAATCCGGTGGGCGGCGGGCCGTCCGGGAACACGTGGCCCAGGTGCGACCCGCAGCGCGCGCACCTGGCCTCGGTCCGCCGCATGCCGTGGGTCTCGTCGACCTGCTCGCTGACGGCGCCTTCGGCCAACGGCCGGGTGAAGCTGGGCCACCCGCTGCCCGAGTCGAACTTGGCGTCGGACCCGAACAACGCCGCATCGCAGGCCGCGCAGGTGTAGCGGCCGGTGGCCTTGTGGTTCCAGAAGCGACCGGTGAACGCAGGCTCGGTGGCGGAACACCGGCACACCGCGTACTGCTCGGGGCTCAGGCGTTCGCGCCACTCCGCATCGGTCTTCTCGAAGGTTGCCATCGATGCCTCCGGGCCTTCCGGGCCACGCCGTTCCGGGCCGGGCAGTGTCGCGCGCCAGGGCCGACGCGGTGTGAACGCCACCGTGACGGCGCGATTGCCAAGCTGCCCCGTCGCGTTGCCCGGGTCGGGACGATGCGGCACTCTAACGACCCTCGCCGAACGGATGCCCGCGTGCGCCCAGTCTTCCGCCTGCTCCCGCTCCCGTTCTGCATCGCGCTGTCGCTCTCGGCCCATGCCGACGACCCGCCCCCGGATTTCTCGCTGTGCCCGATCGGCGATGCCATTCCGGCGTTCGAGGACGCACAGGCGCCCCTGGGCGATCCCGAGGACCGCGCGGACCGCCCGACCGACATCGACGGCGACGAAAGCGAGGGCGTGCTGAACGAGAACCTCATCGTGCGCGGCAACGTGCACCTGCGCCGAGGGGACCAGTTCCTCGGCACCGACAAGCTGACCTACGACAGCGAGACCGGCGAGTACCTGGCCGAAGGCAGCGTGCGCTACCAGGATTCGGGCATGCGCCTGGTCGCCGAGAGCGCCCAGGGCGACCAGGAAGCCGACAGCCACCAGCTCAGCGACGTGCGTTACCAGCTCGTGTCGCGGCGCGGCAACGGCCGCGCCGATGCGATCAGCCTGCAGGGCACCACCGGCACGCTGCTGGGTTCGACCTATTCGTCCTGCGACCCGTCCGACCGCCAGTGGGAATTGCGCGCCGCGCGCATCCAGGTCGACACCGAGACGGGCATGGGCACCGCGCGCAACGCCACGCTGCACATCGGCGACGTGCCGGTGCTGTACGTGCCGTGGTTCATGTTCCCGGTGGACGACCGGCGGCGCACGGGCCTGCTCTATCCCTCCATCGGGACGTCCAGCCGCAACGGCTTCGAATGGAGCCAGCCGGTCTACCTCAACCTCGCGCCGAACTACGACGCCACCATCGAACCACGCTTCATGAGCAAGCGCGGCCTGATGCTGGCGGGTGAGTTCCGCTACCTTCTGGCCGATGGCGCCGGCACGTTCGAGGTGTCGTACCTCCCCGACGACGACCTGGTCGAGCGGGAGCGTGCCGAGGAGATCGCCGACGGCGTCCCGCCCGAGAACCGCCGCAAGGACAACCGCTCGCAGTTCAGCTTCAACGGCTACCACAACCTCGACGAACGCTGGCGCGCGAACGCTAGCCTCAACTGGATCAGCGATCCGTTCTATGTCGAGGACTTCAGCAGCAGGCTGGACAACCTGTCACCGGTGTACCTGGCCAGCGACATCGGCGTGTCCGGTCGCGGCGAGACCTGGAGCGCGGGCGCCAACGCCACCTACTACCTGCTGTCCGATTACACGCTGCCCGAAGCCGCACTCCCCCACCACCAGCTGCCGCGTGGCTGGTTCCGCTGGGAAAAGCCGCTGCAATCGTGGCTGGTCGCGGGCCTGGATGCGGAGGCCGTGCAGTTCGAACACTCGGTGCGTGCCGGTGGCGCGCGCCTGGACCTCAAGCCGTGGTTGAGCATGCCGCTGGAAGGCGACAGCTGGTTCCTGAAACCGACCGTCGCGTGGCGCCATACGGCGTACGACCTCGAAGAGGGCTTCGGGCCGGAAGTGGCCGACCGAACGCCCACGCGCAGCCTGCCGATCACCACGGTCGACGCCGGCCTGTTCTTCGACCGGGAGACTTCCTGGCAGGGCCAGGGTTACCTGCAGACGCTCGAGCCCCGGTTGTTCTACGTGCATGCGCCCTACCGCGACCAGTCCGGCATCCCTCTCTTCGACACGCGGCCGCTGACGTTCAGCTGGGGCCAGCTGTTCCGCGACAACCGCTATTCCGGTGCCGACCGGCAGGCCGACGCCAACCAGCTCACGATGGCGGTCACCACGCGCCTGGTCCGCGAGTCGGACGGCAGCGAGAAACTGTCTGCCAGCCTCGGCCAGATCCGCTACTTCGACGAATCACTGGTGACGGTCCCGGGTGAAATCCCGCTGGCCCAGGGCAAGTCCGCCTGGGTCGCCGATGTCGGCTACGCCATCAACGACCGCTGGACGGTCAGCGCCTCCTACCAGTGGGACCCCAAGTTCCGCCGGGAGGACCTCGCGTCGCTGCGCACGCGGTACCTGATCGGCAACGAGGGCGTGGTCAACTTCGGCTACCGCCACCGCCGCGACCTGCTGGAACAGGTCGACCTGTCCTTCCTGTACCCGGTGTCGCCTACGTGGAGCGTGGTGGGCCGCTATTACTACTCGCTGTTCGACCACAAGTTGCTCGAAGGCATCGCCGGCGTGCAGTGGGACAGCTGCTGCATGGCGGTCCGGCTGGTGGGCCGGCGGTATGTCCGGAATCGCGACGGCGACCTGAACAACACCTTGATGCTGGAGGTCGAACTGAAGGGCCTGGGATCGGCCGGCCGCGACGCAAGGGGCGTCCTGCGCCGTGGTATTCTCGGCTATTACCGCGACGACCTGTATCTCGTGCCGCCGCCCGACGTGCGCGAGGACGGGCGCGCCCCGGACCCCTACTGAAAACGACGCCGCCGATGAGCAGACCCGCACGCTTCGCCCGCTTCCACCCGGTCGCCCTGTTCCTGTCCGCGACCTTGGTCGCTTTCGTGGCGCCTGCCGCCGCCCAGCAGCTGCAGCCCATCGACCGCATCGTCGCGGTGGTCGATGAAGACGTGATCCTGCAGAGCGAGCTGGACCAGGCCATGGCCAACGTGCTGACCCAGTACGCCGGCCGCGAAGCCCAGCTGCCGCCCCGCGACGTGCTGCAGAAGCAGGTGCTGGATCGCCTCGTGCTGGTCCGCCTGCAGGTCGCGCGCGCGGAAGCCACCGGCGTGCAGGTCAGCGATGCCGATGTCGACGGCGCCATCGCCGCCATCGCCCAGCAGAACGGCGCGACGCCGGAACAGCTCGCGGCACAGCTCGCCGCCGACGGGTTGTCGCTCGCGGCGTTCCGCGACTCGGTCCGCGACGAACTGCTCGTCCAGCGGCTCCGCCAGCGCTTCGCCCAGTCGCAGATCCAGGTCAGCGATGCCGAGGTCGACGTGGCGCTCGAGTCCCAGGACACCCGGCAATACCGGCTTGCGCACATCCTCGTCGCCCTGCCGGAAGGCGCGACGGCCGAGGAGATCGCGACCGGCCAGGAAAAGATCAACGGCATCCAGGCACTGATCGACCGCGGCGAAATGGATTTCGCCGCCGCGGCGGTCCGCTATTCCGACAGCCCGAACGCGCTGGAAGGCGGCGACCTCGGCTGGCGGACGCTCGACGAGATCCCGGCGGCGTTCGCCGACCTGGTGCGCGGCATGGAGCCGGGCCAGGTGGTGGGGCCGCTGCCCGGCTCGAGCGGCTTCCAGCTGCTGCAACTGGTCGAGATCCGCGATGCCGCGCAGTCCGGTCCGCAGTTGGTCACCGAATTCCAGGCGCGCCACATCCTCATTCGCGTAGGGGGGGACGTGACCGCCGAGGAAGCCAAGGCGCGCATCGATACCGTGCACGCGCGCCTGGTGGGCGGCGCCGACTTCGCGGGACTGGCAACCGAACTTTCGGAAGACGCCAGCTCCGCCGGCCAGGGCGGCGACCTGGGCTGGTTCCCGGGCGGCTCGTTCGGTGCGGAGTTCGCCGCGCAGCTGCCGGCGCTCTCGGACGGGGAATTCTCCGCGCCCTTCCGCACGTCCGCCGGCTGGCACATCGTGCAGCGGCTGGGCATGCGCCAGAACGACGCGTCCGAAACCAACCGCCGCGCGCAGGTGCGCGAGACGATCGGCCGCCGCAAGCTCGAGGACGAGTGGAACCGCTTCCTGCGCGACATGCGCGGCGAAGCCTACGTCGAGTACCGCATCGACGGCACCGGCGCGCCTGCCGGCAACTGACATGCCCGGTCCGCGGCTGGCGCTGGTCCCGGGCGAACCGGCCGGCGTCGGCCCGGAACTCTGCGTCCGCCTGGCACAGCGACCGCGACGGGACCATCGACTGCTCGCCTTCGCCGATCCCGATACCCTGCGCGCCGCCGCCGCGCGCCTGCAGTTGCCGTTGCGGCTGCTCGATGCGGAGGCCACGGGCGATGCACCCGGCGACCTTCCGCTGCACTCGGTACCCAACGCCGTCGCGGTCGCGCCCGGCCTGCCGGATCCGCGCAACGCACGCGCCGTGATCGACGCACTGCTCGCCGGCGCCGATGCCTGCCTGCGCGGCGAATGCGCCGGCCTGGTGACCGGCCCGGTCCACAAGGCCACGATCAACGCCGGCGGCATCGCCTACAGCGGCACCACCGGATTGCTGGCGGACCACGCCGGGCGCGCCGTGGTGATGATGCTGGCCAACGACACCATGCGGGTGGCGCTGGCGACGACCCACCTGCCCCTGCGCGACGTGGCGGATGCGATCGACGCGCCCGGCCTGGAACGCACGCTACGCATCGTGCATGCCGCGCTGCGCGACGACTTCGGCATCGCGCGCCCGTGCATCGCCGTGCTCGGGCTCAACCCGCACGCCGGCGAATCCGGGCACCTGGGCCGCGAGGAGATGGAGGTGTTCGCGCCAGTGCTCGACAGGTTGCGCGGCGAAGGCATGGACCTGCCGGGCCCGTTGCCCGCCGACACCGCGTTCCTGCCGGCGAAGCTCCGCGGCTTCGACGCGGTGCTCGCGATGTACCACGACCAGGGCCTGCCCGTGCTCAAGCACAGCGGTTTCGAGCACGCGGTCAACCTCACCCTCGGCCTGCCCTACCCGCGCGTCGCGGTCGACCACGGCACCGCGCTGGACATCGCCGGCACCGGTACCGCGGACCCGTCCAGCCTCTACGCCGCCGTCGCCACCTGCACGCGCCTGGCCTCGTGACCTCGTTCGACGCACCCGCGAAGAAGCACCTGGGGCAGCACTTCCTGCACGAGCGGGGCGTGGTGGAGAAGATCGTGCTCGCGGTGGATCCGAAGCCAGGCGACCGGCTGGTGGAAATCGGCCCGGGCCAGGGCGCGATCACCTTCCCGCTGCTGCGCCGGCACGGGTCGCTCACCGCCATCGAGTTCGATCGCGACCTGCTCGCGCCCCTCGCCGCCGCTGCCGAAGGCATCGGCGCGCTGACGCTGCTCCCCGGCGACGTGCTCGGCGTGGACTTCACCGCGCTGGCCAACGGGGGAACGATCCGCCTCGTCGGCAACCTGCCCTACAACCTGTCCTCGCCGATCCTGTTCCATGCGCTGGACCACGCCGCCGCGATCCGCGACATGCACTTCATGCTGCAGAAGGAGGTCGTGGACCGCATGGCCGCGCCGCCGGGCAGCAAGGTCTATGGCCGGCTCAGCGTCATGCTGCAGGCGTGCTGCACGGTCGTGCCGCTGTTCGCGGTGCCGCCCGGCGCGTTCCGCCCGCCGCCGAAGGTGGACTCGGCGGTGGTGCGCCTGCTCCCGCGCGATCCCGCCACCATCGGCATCGACGATCCGGTGCGCTTCGCCGCGGTCGTGCGCGCCGCGTTCGGGCAGCGCCGCAAGACGCTGCGCAACGCGCTGTCGGGCGTGGCCGACACGGAGATGATCGAGTCGGCCGGCCTGTCTCCCGGCGACCGCGCCGAGCAGGTGCCGGTGGCCGGCTTCGTCCGGCTCGCCAACATCGTTGCCTGCTGAGTCCGCGGCGCCTCCTTCACGCGCCGTTCGCCCACGCGGGTCACGCGGACTCGTACACTGCCTGCATGACCGACGAATACCTGTTCGACATCGACGTCGCGACGCGTTACCTCGACGACCAGTCCGCGCCGGAAGAGGACCGCTTCGTCTTCGCGTACACCATCCAGATCCGCAACGCGGGCAAGCGGCCCGCGCGCCTGGTCGCGCGCCACTGGGTGATCACCGACGCCAACGGCAGGACCGAGGAGGTCGATGGCGAGGGCGTGGTCGGCGAGCAGCCGTGGCTGCGCCCGGGCGAGGCGTTCGAGTACACCTCCGGCGCGGTCCTGGCGACCGGGCTGGGCACCATGCAGGGCAGCTACGAGATGGTGGCGGACGACGGGACCTCGTTCGAGGCGCCGATCCCCGCCTTCACCCTGGCTGTCCCGCGCACGTTGCACTAGCGCGCATGGCCACCTGGGCGATCGGCGACCTGCAGGGCTGCCTGGACCCGTTGCAACGGTTGCTCGACACGCTGCGCTTCGACCCCGCGGTCGACCGCCTCTGGTTCTGCGGCGACCTGGTCAACCGCGGCGGGCAGTCGCTCGAAACCTTGCGGCTGGTCCATTCATTGCGCGCCAGCAGTGTCGTGGTGCTCGGCAACCACGACCTGTCGCTGCTCGCGATCGGTGCGCGCAGTGCCGAGGAGCAACGCCGCGTCAACCCGGACCTGCAACGCGTGCTGTTCGCCGAGGACGCGGCCGAGCTGCTCGACTGGCTGCGCCTGCAGCCGCTGCTGCACGCGGACCGCGACCTGGGCTGGATGATGGTCCACGCGGGCCTGGCGCCGAAGTGGACGGTCGCGATGGCCGAACGCCACGCGCGCGAAGTCGAGGCGACGCTCCACTCCGATGGCTACCGCAAGCTGTTGCGCAACATGTACGGCGACAAGCCGGCCTGGTCGCCGCGGCTCGCAGGGTCCGACCGTGACCGCGCCATCATCAACGTGTTTACCCGGCTGCGGTACTGCTCGCCGAAGGGCCGCATCGCGTTCGACGAAAAGGGAGCGCCCGGCACCCAGCAACCCGGCCTGTATCCCTGGTACGCGGTACCGGGCCGCGCGGAGCGCGACCTGAAGATCGTGTGCGGGCACTGGTCCGCGCTGGGCCTGTTCGTGGGCCAGGGCGTCCACGCGATCGACACCGGCGCCGTCTGGGGCGGGAAGCTCACCGCGCTCCGGCTGGACGTCGACGACCTGCGCGTCGTGCAGGTGCCGGGGCGCGACGTGCCGGCGAGTCCCCCGAAGGCACGCCGTCCGCCACGGCGGCAGGGCCGGCCCTCGCCGGGCAAGCCGCGCGCCGCCAGCGCGTCGCCGACGGGCGCCTAGCCGGCCGGTTCGTAGTCGACGAATTCGAACGCGAAGGCGTGGCGCGCGTCGGCCGGATGCGCTTCGCGAGCGACGACGCGCCACGATGCCGGATCGAACGGCGGGAAGAACGCGTCCGCCTCCGCCACGGTCGTGTCCACGTGCGTCAGGTGCAGCCGCGCGGCGGATGGCAGGCACAACGCATACAACGCCCCACCCCCGATCACGCAGAGCTCGCCGGCGCGCTCGACGCCCGCGCGCGCCACGGCCTCGTCGACCGACGCGACCGCGTGCATGCCGTCGAACGGCGCGCGGCCGCTTCGCGTCAGCACCAGGTTGGTCCGGCCCGGCAGCGCGCGACCCAGCGATTCCGCGGTCCGCCGTCCCATCAGTAGCGGCTTGCCCATCGTCAGCGCCTTGAAGCGCTTCAGGTCCGCCGGAAGGTGCCAGGGCAACGCGTTGTCCTTGCCGATCGCGTTGCAGCGGTCGAGCGCGGCGAAGAGCACGAGGTCGGTCATCGCGGCGTCGACCGTCAGACGGCGACCGGCGCGCGGATGGCCGGGTGCGGGTCGTAACCCTCGATCGCGATGTCCTCGAACCGGAATGCGAAGACGTCGCGCACCTCCGGGTTCAACCGCAGCGTCGGCAGCGCCCGGGGCGTGCGCGACAGTTGCTCGCGCGCCTGATCGAAATGGTTCGAGTACAGGTGTGCATCGCCCAGCGTGTGCACGAAGTCGCCGGCTTCCAGCCCGCACGCCTGCGCCACCATGTGCGTCAGCAGCGCATAGCTGGCGATGTTGAACGGCACGCCCAGGAAGATGTCGCCGCTGCGCTGGTACAGCTGGCAGCTCAGGCGACCGTCGGCGACATAGAACTGGAACAGCGCATGGCACGGTTGCAGTGCCATCGCCGGCAGGTCCGCGACGTTCCATGCGGACACGATCAAGCGGCGCGAATCGGGGTTGCGCCGGATCTCGTCGATCACGTTGCGCAGCTGGTCGATCTCGCTGCCGTCGGCGGCCGACCAGCGCCGCCACTGCTTGCCGTACACCGGGCCGAGCTCGCCGTCGTCGTCGGCCCACTCGTCCCAGATCGAGACCTTGTTGTCGCGCAGGTAGGCCACGTTGGTCTCGCCGCGCAGGAACCACAGCAGCTCGTGGACGATCGAGCGCAGGTGCAACTTCTTGGTGGTGACCAGCGGGAAGCCCTCGCGCAGATCGAAGCGCATCTGCCAGCCGAACACGCTGCGCGTCCCCGTCCCGGTGCGGTCGGCCTTCTCGGTGCCGTGTTCCAGCACGTGGCACAGCAGGTCGAGGTAGGCCTGCATCGCTATTCCGCCGACACCGGCGCGGGCTGCAGCGTGGGCGCGCGCAGCGAGGCCAGCAACAACCCCAGCCCGATCGCGACCAGCGGCAGGCTCAGCACCTGGCCCATCGTGAGCCAGCCGAACGCGAGGTAGCCGATGTGCGCATCCGGCTCGCGCACGAACTCGACCGCGAACCGGAACAGGCCATACAGCAGTGCGAACATCCCGGACACCGCGTACCGCGGACGCGGGCGGCGCGAGTACCACCAGAGGATGGCGAACATCGCCACGCCCTCGAGCGCCACCTGGTAGAGCTGCGAGGGGTGGCGTGCGTAGATGTCGAGCGCGCCGGTCTCGAACTGCGCGCGCAGCGCCGCGGGGTCGAGCCGTGCGAACCGTTCCGGCAGCGCGCGCGGAAACACCACGCCCCAGCCGCCCTCGGTCGCCTTTCCCCATAGTTCGCCGCCGATCCAGTTGCCCAGTCGCCCGAGGCCCAGCCCCGCCGGCACCAATGGTGCTACGAAGTCGACGGTGTCGAAGAAGTGCAGGTGCTGGCGCCGCGACCACCACCACAACGCGACCAGCACGCCGAGCAGCCCGCCGTGGAAGCTCATCCCGCCTTCCCAGATGCGCAGCAGCATCAGCGGATCGTCCAGGAACGCCGGGAACCCGTAGAACAGCACGTAGCCGAAGCGCCCGCCGAGCACCACGCCGAGCATCCCGTAGAACAGCAGGTCGGCGAATGCGTTCGCGTCGACACCGGGCAGGCGCCCCTGCGCGATCCGCCGGCGCCCCAGGAACCAGGCCAGGCCGAAGCCGATGGCGTACATCACGCCGTACCAGTGCACGCTCGGCGCGAACGCCCGCCCGAACAACTCGAACTCCGGCAGGCGCAACGCGATGGGGTCGATCTGGTGCAGCCAGGTCATGCGACCGTCACTCCATCCGCTCGCGCAGGCGGGCGCGCCGCTTGGCCCAGAGGTTGAGCCCCTCGACCAGTGCCGAGAACCCCATGGCGACGTAGATGTAACCCTTCGAGATGTGCAGCTCGAACCCGTCGGCAACCAGGTACACGCCGATCAGCACGATGAAGGCCAACGCCAGCATCTTGATGGTCGGGTTGCGGTCGATGAACTGCCCCAGCGGCCTGGCCGCCAGCAGCATCACCGCCACCGCCATCAGGATGGCCACGACCATCACCGGCACGTATTCGGCCGCCATGCCCACCGCGGCGATCACCGAGTCGAGCGAGAACACGATGTCGATGACCGCGATCTGCGCGATCACCGCCATGAACGACTGGGCCGGCTTGGTGTCGATGTCCTCGGACTCGTCTTCGCCGACGACCAGGTCGCGGATCTCCATCGCGCCCTTCACCACCAGGAACACGCCGCCGAGGATCAGCACCAGGTCGCGCACCGAGATGCCCTGCCCGAAGAGTTCGAACAGGCTGTGGGTCAGGCCGGCCAGCCAGGCCAGCGTGAGCAGCAGTGCGATGCGCGTGATGCAGGCGACCGCGATGCCGAACTTGCGTGCCTTCTCGCGCTGCTCGTGCGGCAGCTTGCTCACCGCGATCGAGATGAACACCAGGTTGTCGATGCCCAGCACGATCTCGATCGAACTCAAGGTGACCAGCAGGATCCACACCTGCGGGTCGGTCAGCATTTCCATCCAGCTCATGCAGCGGTCTTCCTCGTGCTCGCTTTCATCATGCGTTTCATTACCAGAACCGCGGCCCGACCAGCAGGCCCCACACCATCGCCACGTTGAGCATCGCCAAGAACACCGCCGCCGAGCCCATGTCCTTCGCCCGACCCGACAGCGCGTGGAATTCCGGCCCGTAGCGCTCGATCACCGCCTCGATCGCCGAATTGAGCAGTTCCAGGGCGAGCACCAGCAGGCAACTGCCGACCAGCAGGACCTGTTCCACGGGGGTCTGCCCGAGCACGATCCCGAGCGGGCCCAGGATGGCGAACAGGTAGACCTCCAGCCGGAACGACGACTCGTGCAGCCAGGCGGCGCGCAAGCCATGCAACGACCACAGCGCAGCCTTGAGCACCCGTGCCGGTCGGCGCGGCAGGTGGCCGGTTTCGTCGGCCATCAGTCCCGATTGTCCCATGCGACCCGGGAGGGGGTGTGTACGCGTCCGTCCACCGGGCTCATTGCTCGTCGGCGAAGATCGCGGTGCCGCGGCTGCCGTCGGGCGACAGCCACGCGCGATACATGCCCGGCGTGTTGAACGGCATCGCGATGTTGCCTTCCGCGTCCAGCGCGATCGCACCGCCGTCGCCGCCCATGGCCGGCACGACGCCGTTGACGACCGCCTCGGCGGCAGCCGCGAGGGTATCGCCGCGATACGCGACCCGCGCGCAGATGTCGTGCGCCACGGCCGCCCGGATGTAGAACTCGCCCCAGCCGGTGCCGGACACGCCACAACGCGCGTCGGCCCAGGTCCCGGCGCCGATCACCGGCGAGTCGCCGATCCGGTTCCATTGCTTGTTGGTCATGCCACCCGTGCTCGTGGCCGCGGCAATGTGGCCGTGGGCGTCGAGCGCGACCGCGCCCACGGTGCCGAAATACTGCTGTGGCGGGATCGTTGCGTCGCCGCCCGCCGCCGCGGCGCTGGCCCGCCTGCGCGCCGCATCGAGTTGATCGCGCCGCCGGTCGGTGTCGAACCACGTGTTCGGGACCCGCTCGATCTCTGGCCGCGTGTCCGCGAACCGCTCGGCGCCCTCGCCGGCGAGCATGACGTGCGGGCTGTGTTCCATCACCGCGCGCGCCAGCTGCACCGGATGGCGGACCGTCGTCACACCAGCGACGGCACCTGCCCGCTGGGTGTGGCCTTCCATCACCGACGCGTCCAGCTGGTGGCCACCGTCCGCGTCGAACACCGCGCCCTTGCCGGCATTGAACCGGGGCGAGTCCTCCAGCACCAGGATCGCCGCCTGGACCGCGTCCAGGGCACTGCCCCCGCGCCCCAGCACGGCCTGGCCGGCGTCGATGGCGCGGTCCAGGTCGGCCCTGACCGCTGCTTCTTCTTCCGTCGACAGCGCGCGGCGCTCGATGACCCCCGCGCCGCCATGGATCACCAGCGCGACAGGGCCATCCGCGTCTCCGTTTGCCGGCGAAGCGGCGGGCGCTTCAGCGTGCGCGGCCATGGCGGCGCAGGCGAGAAGCAGCAAGGTCAGTAGGCGCATGGGTGTCTCCGGTTCGCATCCGGACGAGGATAACCCGGCGACGCAGTCCGCTCTAACCCGACCCGTCAGCCGAACCGGATCGTCGCGACGGTGCCCCGGCCGGGCGTGCTCTCCAGGGTCACGGGCCAGCCGAAGCGTTCGCCCAGCCGGCGCACGATCGACAGCCCCATCCCCTTGCCCTGCGGCGAGTCCAGGTTGGCGCGGTAGAACGGCTCGAACGCGCGCTCGATGGTCTCCGGCGCCATGCCGATGCCGGTGTCTCGCACCTCCAGCCGGTCGTTGCCGATGCGGACCTCGATCTTGCCGCGCTCGGTGAACGTGCAGGCGTTGTCCAGCAGGTTGCCCAGCATCAGCCCCAGCACGCGCGGCGGCGCATGCAGCTTGATCCGGCCCTCCTCGACGACGTCCAGCGACACGCCCTCGCGCGGGCAGTTCGCCGACTCGCGTGCACGCTCGACTTCCTCGTGGACGACGTCGCGCACTTCGAAGTCCTCGCTCTGGGGCGCGACATCCGCCTCGCGCGCCAGGATCAGGAACGCGTCGATGACCGCCTCCATGTCGCGGCCGGCGCGCTGGATCCGCGACAGCGACCGTTGCGACCGGGTCGGCATGTCGGGATCGCCCAGCAGCAGGTCGCTGGCGACCCGGATCACGGTCAGCGGCGTGCGCAGTTCATGGCTGGCGTCGCGGGTGAAGTCGCGTTCGCGCGCGACGAACGCGCGCACGCGTTCGGCCATCGCATGCAGGGCACCGGCCAGCTCCCGGGTTTCCTCGTCCGCATCCGGCGGCAAGCGGTCGGGCGCCAGGCCGCGCACGTCGGGATTGCGCGGGTCCCAGTTGCGGACCTCGCTGGCAAGCCACCCCATGGGGGCCATCAGGCGCCGCGCGACGCGATAGGTGAGCCATCCGCTCAGCGCCAGCGCCAACACCGCCAGCAGCACCGGCGCGGCGATCATCGCCAGCGTCAGCTCGGCCGCGCGCTCGCTGGGATAGGTGACGTAGAGCCGGCCTTCGGGCCGGTCGTCGACAAAGGCAACCACGCCGGACGAGTCGAGCTCGTGGACGCCTGGCGCGAGGCCGCGGAGCACCTCCGGCACCATGCTGGCCGAGCCGCCGCGATCGACGGCATACGCGCGCATCATCCGCGACTGCGGCGCCCGGTGCGCCGGGTCCATCGCGCGCTGCTCCCAGTAATAGTCCGCCTCCTGTTGCAGGGCGTTCTCGACCACGAGGTCGCGCACCCAGGAGGACGCGAGGAACGCGCCGAACGCGACGAGCGCGCCCGCCAGCGCGACCTGGAGGATCACCGCGACTCGGATCTTTCTGGGCAGTGCCGTCACGGCAACGGGCCCGGTGTTCCCGGCGCCGGCGTTCAGGCCGGCGGCTGCTCGATGTCGGCGATCCGGTAACCCGCGCTCTGCACCGTGTGCAGCAGCGGCTTCTCGAACGGCTTGTCGATCGTCTTGCGCAGGTTGTAGAGGTGGCTGCGCAGCGTGTCGGAGTCGGGCAGCCCGTTGCCCCAGATCTCGCGCTCGATCTCCTGCCGGCTCACCACCCGCGGCGACTCGCGCATCAGGATCGTCAGCAGCTTCAGGCCGATCGGCGAGAGCTGCAGCTCGGTGCCGCCGCGCGTCGCGCGCAGGCTGGCCGGATCGAGCACCAGGTCGGCGACCTTCAGCACTTCCGCGCCGACCTGGCGACGCTCGCGCCGGATGAGTGCGCGCAGGCGCGCCTCAAGCTCCTGGATCGCGAACGGCTTGGTGAGGTAGTCGTCGGCACCGGCGGACAGGCCGGTGAGTTTTTCGTCGAGGGTGTCGCGTGCGGTCAGCATCAGCACCGGCGTCGACTTGCGCGCTTCCTCGCGCAGGCGCTTGCAGACCTCGATGCCGTCCAGGCGCGGCAGCATCAGGTCGAGCACGATCACGTCGTAGCTGTTCTCGGCGGCCAGCCGGTAGCCGTCCAGGCCGTCGGCGGCGAAGTCGACCTCGAAGCCGCGGCCCTCGAGGTACTCGCCGACCATCTCCGAGATGTTGCGGTTGTCCTCCACGATGAGGACCAGCCCGGAGGGCTCCGTGGCGCTGCGCATGTTGGCTCCCTGTTCTAGATTCATGGTGTGTCCCCTCGGGCGGCTGATTTGGCGGCGAATTCAGGTGGCAAAGCCGGGAAAGAAAGCTTCAGCTTTGTGAAAGAGGCTGCCGGGAGCCGGGTGCAGGTGCCGTGAAGGTCGCGCCGGAACACCGGTCGCGGTCAGGGATGGTTCAGACCGGCGGTCAGAGCCGGACGCGGCCGCGCAGGATGTCCGCGAACATCATCCAGTCGCCCGCGAACGAATAGAACGGGTGCCGGAACGTCGCCGGACGGTTGTGCTCGAAGAAGAAGTGGCCGATCCAGGCGAAGCCATAGCCGCAGGCAAGCGCGGCGAGCAACCACCACGCGTTGCGATCGACGATGGCGAGTGCCAACAGCAGCAGCACGCCCAGGCTGCCGATGAAATGCAGCCGGCGCGACGTGCGGTTGGCGTGCTCGGACAGGTAGAACGGGTAGAACTCGCGGAAGGTGGCGAAGCGTTGCATTCCGTCCTCCTACTCGGCGGCCTTGGCGCGTTCCCAGTAGCGATCCTGCGCTTCCAGCGGTAGCGAGGCCAGTGCGACCCCGTCGGCCGCGGCCAGCGCCTCCATGGCCCTGAAGCGACGTTCGAACTTGAGGTTCGCGCGGCGCAGCGCGCTGCCGACATCGACCCTGGCATGGCGCGCCAGGTTGGCGCAGACGAACAGCAGGTCTCCCAGTTCTTCCTCCAGGCGGTCGCGCGCAGCGCTGTCGCCCGGATCCGCGGCGATCGCGTCGAACTCGGCTTGCACTTCCCCGATTTCCTCGTGCAGCTTCGCGATCACCGGCGCCGGGTCCGGCCAGTCGAAACCCACCTTCGCCGCGCGGTGCTGCAGCTTCGTCGCCCGCTGCCATTCGGGCAGGCCGCGCGCGATGCCGGCCAGCGCGGACGCGTCCGACTCGCCGGCGGCCGCGCGTTCGGCGCGCTTGTGTTCGTCCCACGCGCGGGTCTGGGCCGCAGCGTCGGCGACCGGGACCATGGCACCCGACGCATCGGGAAACACGTGCGGATGGCGCCGGGTCATCTTGCCGGCGATCGCCGCGACCACGTCCGGGAACGCGAACGCACCCGCCTCCTCCGCCATCCGCGCATGGAAGACCACCTGCAGCAACAGGTCACCCAGTTCGTCCTTCAGGCCGTCCAGGTCGCCCCGGTCGATGGCGTCGGCGACCTCGTAGGCCTCCTCGATCGTGTACGGCGCGATCGTCGCGAACGTCTGCGCCACGTCCCACGGGCACCCACCATCGGGATCGCGCAACCGCGCCATGATTGCCAGCAAATCCTCGATCCCCGTCGCGCCTGCCATGTTCAGCGTTCCAGCCAGGTGCGCCACGGCAGCGAAGGGTCGCCGAGGGCGATGAAGTCGCCGTTGAGGATCGTGTCGCGCTGGTTGTAGCGAAACGGGCGTCCGCGCGGGTCGATGACCTGCCCGCCGGCGCCTTCGAGCACCGCCTGCGCGGCCGCCGTGTCCCACTCGCTCGTGGGACCGAAGCGCGGGTAGACGTCCAGGCCGCCCTCGGCGACCAGGCAGAACTTCAGCGACGAGCCGAGCCCGATGACCTGGATGTCGCCCATCGCCGCCAGGAACGCCTCCGTGCGTGCGTCCCGGTGCGACCGGCTGGCCGAGACGCGCAATGGCGCCGTCGCCGGGACGCGCACGTGCAGTTCGCGCTCGCCTTCCGCGGTGCGCCTGCATGCACCGATGGCAGCGCCGCCATGCCACACCACCCCGGTCACCGGCGCGAGGACCACGCCGAACGTCGCCACGCCGTCCTCGACGAGCGCGATGTTGACGGTGAACTCGCCATTGCGCTTGATGAACTCGCGCGTGCCGTCCAGCGGATCGACCACCCACAAGCGCGGCCACCCGAGGCGCTGCGCCGCTTCGACTTCGTGCGCGGATTCCTCCGACAGGACCGGCACGTCGGGCGTGGCCCGCGCCAGCCCGTCGACGATCGCGTGGTGCGCAGCGAGGTCGGCGGCGGTGAGCGGCGAGCGGTCGTCCTTGTGCGCGACCGCGAAATCGCCGTCGTACACCGCCAGGATCGCCGCAGCCGCGGTGCGCGCGATGGCGATGACGTCCTCGCGCAGTGCCGCGGTGAGGATCGTCCCTGTCACTGTTTCTGCATCCATTCGCGCGCGATGAAGAGCGCCGCGATGCTGCGGCCTTCCGAGAAATCCTCGCGGAGGATCAGTTCGTGCAACCGGTCCAGCCGCCACGGCACCACCTCGGGCAGCTCGGGCTCGTCGCCAGGCAGCCGTTGCTCGTACAGGTCGCGCGCCAGCACCAGCGCGGTTTCGTGGCTCATGTAGGTCGGCGCGAGCGTGAGCTTGCGCAGTTCGGTGAGCGACCGGGCCCCGTACCCCGCTTCCTCCTTCAGCTCACGGTCCGCGGCCTGCAACGCGCTTTCGCCCGCGTCGATCCGTCCCTTGACCAGGCCCAGCTCGTAGCGATGCACGCCGGCGGCGTACTCGCGCACAAGCAGCACCGTGTCGTCGTCGAGCATCGGGACTACCGCCACCGCGCCGCGACCGCGTCCATGCAGGCGCTCGAACCTGCGCCGCTCGCCGTTGGCGAACTCCAGGTCCATCCGTTCCATCCGGTAGGGCCCGGCGTCGTGCTCGGTGATGCCGTGGATGATCGGCAGGCGCCGGCTCACGCCATGGCCCTCATGCCGGGACCCGGGCGCGTCGCGCGATAATGCGGGGATGGAAGACATGGGCCACGATCCGAAAATGATAGCGGAGGCAGGGTCGGACCGCTGGCGCGACCGCGACCTGGCCGTGGTCTGGCATCCGTGCACGCAGATGCGCGAGCATCCGGCGATCCTGCCGCTGGTGCCGATCGAGCGTGGCGAAGGCGCATGGCTGGTGGGGCGCGACGGCAGGCGCTACCTCGATGCCGTTTCGAGCTGGTGGACCAACTTGCACGGCCACGCCGAACCGCGGATCGCCGCCGCCATCGCACGCCAGGCGGGGACGCTCGAGCAGGTGATCCTCGCCGGCTTCTCGCATGCGCCCGCGGTCGAGCTGGCCGAACGGTTGATCGCGCTCGCGCCGCGCCAGCCGGGCCGCGCGCCGCCGGCGAAGGTCTTCTACGCCGACAACGGATCGGCCGGCGTCGAGGTCGCGCTGAAGATGGCGTTCCACTGGTTCCGCAATCGCGGCGACACCGGGCGCACGAAGTTCATCGCGCTGGAGAACGGCTACCACGGCGAAACCCTGGGCGCGCTGGCGGTGGGCGACATCCCGCTTTACCGGCGCATCTATGCGCCACTGCTGGCCGAGGCGCTGTTCGCGCCGTCGCCCGACGCCTATGCAGCGCACCCTGGCGAAACGGCCGAGGCCTGCGCGCTGCGCGCCGCCGATGCGCTCGCCGCGCTGCTGGAGCGCCACGGCGGCGAGGTCTGCGCCATGATCCTGGAGCCGCTGGTGCAGTGCGCCGGCGGCATGCGCATGCACCACCCGGCCTACCTGCGGCGCGCGCGCGCGTTGTGCGATGCGCACGGCGTGCTGCTGATCGCGGATGAGATCGCGGTCGGCTTCGGCCGCACCGGCACGCTGTTCGCCTGCGAGCAGGCCGGCATCGCCCCGGACATCCTCTGCACGTCGAAGGGCCTGACCGGCGGGTTCCTGCCGCTGGCCGCGGTGCTGGCCACGCAGGAACTCTACGACGGCTTCCTGGACGACTCG
>DASTUL010000143.1:0-25112 GCA_035759645.1 Lysobacteraceae bacterium
CGGGCTTCCCGCTACAAGGCGGACCTGCACTCCGGGCAACCGCTGCATCCCCGTGGTCGTCATTAAGGGCCAAGGCGAATGTTTGCACACGCCGTCGGGCACAGCAGAGGACGCAGGAAAAGTATAGCGAAACATCGCGCCAGCGCATGGCCGTCCGTCGTGCCGATGGCGGCGATTCAGTCGAGCAACGCGTCCAGCCGCGCCTCGACGCCATCCAGCGTGCGCCGCAGGTCGCGGTCGCGGCGTTGCGCATCGTCGCGCAGTTGTTGCAACTCGTGGGCCAGGTTCAGTGCCGCCAGCACCGCGACGCGGTCCAGCGCCGCCACCCGGTTGCCGCCGCGGATCTCGCGCATGCGCGCATCCAGCAGCCGCGCCGCGGCCGACAGGCTGTCGCGTTCGTCGGGCTCGCAGCCCACCGTGTACTCGCGGTCGAGGATGCGGATGATGACCGGCTCGCTGGTGCTGCTGCTCATGCGCGCCTCACGTGTTCTGCTCGAGCGACTTGAGCCTGGCGATCATCGCCTCGACCCGCGTGCGCGCCTGCTCGTTCTTGGCGAGCAGTTGCGAACGTTCGCCCGCAAGCTGCTCCTGTTGCGCGCGCAGGCTCCGGTTCTCGTCGGCCAGGCGTTGCGCGTGCGCGGCCAGCGCCTCCACGCGTGCCGCCAGGGCGAGCAACCGGGCGCTGGTGTCGTCTGCATCCATGGCGGCAAGATAGGCAGCGCCCTAGGTGCTGGTCAAGGAGCGCGCCAGTCAAGGCGCGCCGGCGTCCGGAGTCGGTGGCATCCAGGCCCGGACGAACGCCAGGCATTCGTCGGGCAGCATCGCCGGCGCCAGCCAGAAACCCTGGATCTCGTCGCAACCGTGCTCGCGCAGGAACTGGACCTGCGCCGGGGTCTCGACGCCCTCGGCCACCACGACCAGCCCGAGCGAATGCGCCATGGTGATCACGGTGCTGGTGATCGCCTCGTCGTCCGGGTCGCGGGTCAGGTCGTCGATGAACTCCTTGTCGATCTTCAAGGTCGTGATCGGCAAGCGCTTGAGGTAGGCGAGCGACGAGTAACCCGTGCCGAAATCGTCGATCGCCAGCGACACGCCGGTCCGCCGGAATGCCTGCAGCGCCGCCATCGTGTGCTCCCCGCCGGCCATGATCACGCTTTCGGTCAACTCCAGTTCCAGCGCGTCGGCCGGCAACCCGGTTTCGGCCAGGATCCGGGTGACCACGGCCGGCAGGTCGCCCCGCAACAACTGCAGCGACGACACGTTCACCGACATCGCCAACGGGTCCAGGCCCTGGGCGCGCCAGCGCTGCAGCGTCGTGCACGCCTCGCGAAGCGCCCACTCGCCGATCTCCAGGATCAGGCCGCTTTCCTCGGCCAGCGGGATGAACTGCGCCGGCGGGATGCTGCCCAGCTCCGCGCTGTCCCAGCGCAGCAGCGCCTCCACGCCGGTGATCCGCGCCTGCGGCAGCGACAGCCGGGGCTGGAAGACCAGCGACAGCTCGTTGCGGTCCAGCACCTTGCGCAGCGCGCCCGCCATCGTCGCGCGGCGACGGATGTGCACGTCCATCGATTCCGCGTAGCGCATGCATGT
Source organism: Lysobacteraceae bacterium (assembly GCA_035759645.1). Classification (GTDB taxonomy): domain Bacteria; phylum Pseudomonadota; class Gammaproteobacteria; order Xanthomonadales; family Xanthomonadaceae; genus CAMPJU01. Next base: position 1,591 of record DASTUL010000143.1, read on the forward strand.
CCGCCGTCCCGCCGCCTTCGCCTGGTACATCGCCGTGTCGGCATGCTTGAGCAGGTCCGACGGCGCCAGCGCGTTGTCCGGGTACAGGCTGATGCCGATCGACGGCGAGATGGTGACGTCCAGGTCGGTGTCGATTTCCAGCGGCACCTCGAACGCGGCGATCAGGTCGCGTGCCACGCGCTCGGCGGCTTCCGGGCTGCCGATGCCCTCGAGCACGACGGTGAACTCGTCGCCACCCAGCCTGGCGACGGTGTGTTCGCGTCCGACGATTTCCTGAAGCCGCACCGCCGCGGCGCGCAGGATCCTGTCGCCCGCGGCGTGCCCGAGGGAATCGTTGATGTCCTTGAACCGGTCAAGGTCCAGGAACAGCACCGCGATGCGCGCCTGCTGGCGGCGCGCGCGCACGATCGCGCGCGACAGGCGTTCGGACAGGAGCGCCCGGTTGGGAAGGCCGGTCAACGTGTCGTAGTTGGCCAGGTAGCGCAGCTCCTGTTCCGCGCGCTTCTGGTCGGTGATGTCGGTGAGCACCGCCACGTAGTGGACCGGCTGGCCGCTGGCGTCGAGCACCGCGCTGCTCTGCAGCCAGCACAGGAACTCCTCGCCGTCCTTGCGGCGCTGCCACATCTCCCCCGACCAGCGCCCGTGCCGTTTCAGCTCGGAACGCCAGGTCGCGTAGAACCCGGGATCGTGGCGCCCGCTGTCGAGCAGGTCCGTCGGTCGCCCCACGACTTCGGACTGCTGGTAGCCCGTCATCCGCGCAAAGGCCGGGTTCACCGAGACGAACCGGAAGTCGCGGTCGAACACCGTCACCGCCTCGGTCATGCTGCGCAGGACCTCGGTCGCGATCCGCCGCTCGCGTTCGGCGCGGCGGCTGATGCTGATGTCGCGCGCAGTGCCGGCCACGCGCAACGCGCGCCCTTCCTCGTCGCGCTCGACCACCCGGCCGCGCGTCCGGATCCAGGTCCAGCCGCCATCGGGCCGCTTCACGCGGTGCTCCGACAGGAACAGCCCCTGGTGGCCGCGCAGGTGCTCGCGCATGCGCTCCTTCACCTGCGGCAGGTCGTCGGGATGGATCTGGTGCTCGTCGGCGCTCGACGTCAGCGTGCCGATGTCCGGGATCGGACCAGCCGTGTCGTCGCCACGCATCCAGTGCAGTGCCCCACGCACCAGGTCGTAGTCCCAGAACTGCTCGCCGGAGGCCCACAGCGCGAGCTTCAGGCGCTCCTCGCGTTCGCGGATCTGGCGGAAATAGCCGCGCTCCCGCGCGCGCCGCTGCAACCACGCGCCCACCGCGATCCCCGCCAGCAGCAACACGCCGAGCACATAGGCCGCCAGGAACAACGGTTGCCGCCACGCGGGTGGCTGCACCACTACCGGCAGGGCAAGACCGTCCGGGTTCCAGGCACCGTCGCGGCCCGTGGCCTGCACCTGCAACTCATAGTTCCCCGCCGGCAGCCCCGTATAGGTGATGTCGTTGCGCGAACCGTTGTCGATCCAGTCCTCGTGCAGCCCGTGCATGCGATAGCGATAGCGGATGGGTGAAGTCGCGGCGTAGTCGAGCGCCCCGACGCGCAGCCGCACGATCCCCGCCTCACCCGGCACCACCAGCTGTTCCGGCTGCCACAGGACCGTGCCGTCGCGCGGCGCATCCGCGCCGATGCGCACGCCGAGCAGGCGCAGCGGGGCGTCGTAGTCCTTCTCGCCGATCCGCGCGGGATCGAACAGGTTCAGGCCGTTGACGCCGCCCATCGCGACCCGGCCGTCCTCGAGGACGGTAGTCGCGCCGCCGTTGAACTCGACGTCCTGCAGGCCGTCGGACAGGCCGTAGTGGCGCACGCGTCCGCGGCCATCGCCTGTCCCCGGTTCGAACCTGAGGATGCCGTTGTCCGTGCCGAGCCACAGCGTGCCGGTCGGGGATTCGGCGATGCTGTACACGGTCGGCATCGCGCGATCCTCGAGCGCCAGTGCCAACGGGTGGTCGAAGGCGATGCCGCCGCTCGATTCGCGCACCCGGCTCAACCCCGAGTGGCTGCCGATCCAGAGCGTGCCGTCCGCGGCCTCGTGCAACGCGCGCACCAGGTCGCCGGCGAGGCTCGCGGGGTCGTCGATGCCGTGGCGGAACCGCCGCGTGCGGCGCGTGGCGGGTTCATGCAGGCCGAGGCCGTCGCTGGTCGCGAACCAGACGCGTCCGTGCCGGTCGACTTCCACCGCATGGATGAGCCCATCGCCGGCATCCCCGCCCGCCGCGACCTGCACCAGTAACCCGGTGTCGGGACGAAAGCGGAACAGGCCTTCGCCATTGCTGCCCAACCACAGGATGCCGTCGCGGTCGCGGTCGATGCTGCGCAAGCCCGGCATCGCGCGATTCACTGGCGCGAACGTGGAGACGCGGCGGGCGGCGGTGTCGAGCAGCAGCAACCCGCGGGTGGTCGCCACCCAGAGCCGGTGCGGGCTCGCGCGCTCGAAGCCCATGATCCGCGCCGCGGACAGCGCGCCCTCGGCATCGTGCCAGGTCGGTGGCAGCAGGACCCCGAGGTCCTGGAATCCCCCCCCGCCCAGCGGATGGCGCAGCAGCAGCCCGGCGTCCGTGCCGACCCACAATGCACCGTCGTCGCCTTCGACCACCGCGCGCACGCTGCTCGCCGCCACCGGGGACACCGGTGCCGTGTCGACCAGGTAGCTGAAGCGCGCGCCATGCGGATCGGTGACGGCGACACCGCGAATCTGGCCGCCGATCCAGAGCTGGCCGCTGCGATCGACCAGCAGCGTGCCGATCGACGATTCCGGGAGGCTGCCGGGCACGGCCGCGTTCTCCCGGATGCGTTGCGTGGTGCTGTCGCGCGGGTCGAACCGCAGCAGGCCCTCGCCCGCCAGCGACAGCCAGAGCCTGCCGTCGGGCGCCTGTACCAGCGCGCGCACGCCGAAGCCCGGTTCGCCGCGCGCCGGCCATGCCCGTTGCAGGGTGCGGCCATCGGTACCGAGCCGGTACAGGCCGTCGCTGCGCCCGACCCAGAGCCGGTCGTCCGCGTCCACGAGCAAGGCCGTCACCGGGAGGGCGGGGCCAATGCGCAGGCTGCCGCCGTTGCCGTCGATGCGGTACAGCCCTGCGCTGCTGCCGAACCAGACAATGCCGTCGCCATCGCGTACCAGCGCCTGCCCGGGCGCTCCGCCGCCTTCGAGGCGCACCACCCGGACACGCTTGCCCGTACGCGGATCCAGGCGTTCCAGGCCCGCGCCGGTGCCGACCCAGACCTGCCCGTCGGCGACCAGCAGGCTGCGGACGTGCCGGGATGCGCCGCCGGCCGCGGGCGGGTAGCGCCTGAACTCGCCGGTCCGCAGGTCCAGGCGTACGACGTATTGGGAATAGGTGCCGATCCACAGCGCGACGCGCGGCTCGACCTCCAGCGCGGTGACGAAGCTGTCGGGCAGGCTGGACGGGTCGTTGGGATCGTGCCGGTAGGCGCGGAAGCGTTCCCCGTCGTAACGGTGCAGGCCGCCCTGGGTGCCGACCCAGACGAAGCCCTGTGCGTCTTCCTCCAGGGCCGTGATGGTGTTCTGCACCAGCCCCTGTTCGGTGCCGAGCCGCTTGAAGTAGAAATCGCGCACGGTCGCGTCGACGCGAGGCGAAGCGCCCGCCAGCGACAGGCCCAGCAGCCACAGGGCGATGGCAGTCAGGGAAACGTGGAAGCGCACGGTCACCGCGGGACGGGATGCGACACCGCAGTGTAGCCGCGCATGCACGGCCGGGCCGGGACCGTTGCTACACTTTGGCTCCCCCGTCGCCACGCGTGCCCGCCGATGTCCGAGCGGACCCCTTCGCAGGAACTGCCGTCGCTCGCCGACGTTGCCGCCGAGGCGTCGCAACTGGCGCTGGCGATGCCGGTGCCCGAATTGCACGGCGCGATCTGCGGCTGGCTCGCCGGTGGCGGCGCGACCGGCCCGGGCTGGCTGGGACGGGTGATGGCCGACGACGCGCAGCCCGCGCCTCCGCCGGACGGCGCGCTCGACCAGCTGCTGGCCGCGAGCGCGGCGCAACTGGAAGACCGCGACTTCGCGTTCGAACTGCTGCTGCCCGACGGCGACGCCAGCCTCGCCGAGCGCAGCGGCGCGTTGTTCGACTGGTGCCGCGGGTTCCTGGGCGCGTTCGGCCTGGCGTCCGGCGCCGATCCGAAACTGTCGGACGAGAGCACCGAAGCCCTGGAAGACCTCGCCCGGCTGGCGATGGCAACGCCCCAGGAAGATGGCGACCAGGAGGACGAAGCCGCGCTGGCCGAAATCGAGGAATTCGTCCGCGTCGCCACCCTGCTGCTGCATGGCGACTGCGTCCTAGCCGGGCGCCACCGCCGCAGCATGCACTGACATGGCAGGCAATCCGGGCATCACGGCCACGGCTTATGCGCGCAGGCGCCGGCAACTCATGCGCATGGCGGGCGACGACGCCATCCTGGTGCTGCCGGCAGCGCCCGAGCGCATCCGCAGCCGCGACACGCACTACCCCTACCGGCAGGACTCGGACCTCTGGTACCTGACCGGATTCCCCGAGCCCGAAGCCGTGCTGGTGCTGGTGCCGGGACGCGCGCACGGCGAGGCGCTGCTGTTCTGCCGCGAGCGCGATCCCGACCGAGAAGGCTGGGACGGCCCGCGCGCCGGCACCGAGGGCGCCGTCGCGCTGCACGGCATGGACGACGCGTATCCGATCGCCGACCTCGACGAGATCCTGCCCGGCCTGCTGGAGGGCCGCTCGCGGGTGTACTACCACTTCGGCCGCGACGCCGAGTTCGACCTGAAGCTCATCGGCTGGCTCAACCGCGTGCGGGCGCAGGTGCGGCAGGGCGCGCAGCCGCCGCACGAGTTCCTGGAGCTGGGCCACCTGCTCGACGAGCTGCGCCTGTTCAAGTCGCGCGACGAGCTGCAGTTGATGCAGCGCGCCGCCGACATCAGCGTCGCCGCGCACCAGGCAGCGATGCGCGCGGTGCGGCCCGGCATGCGCGAGTACGAGCTGCAGGCGGCCGTCGAATACACGTTCCGGATGCACGACGCGGTGCCCGCGTACGGCAGCATCGTGGGCGCCGGGGCCAATGCCTGCGTCCTGCACTACGTGGCCAACGACGCGGCGGTGCGCGACGGCGACCTGGTGCTGGTCGACGCGGGCGCGGAGTACCGCGGGTACGCGGCCGACATCACCCGCACGTTCCCGGCCAACGGGCGCTTCAGCAAGGCGCAGCGGGAACTGCACGACGTCGTGGACGAGGCGCAGGCCGCGGCGCTGGCGCAGGCGCGGCCGGGCGTGCCGTACGAGGCCGGCCACCACGCCGCGGTCGAGGTCCTCACCGAGGGGCTGCTGCGGCTGGGCCTGCTCAAGGGCAAGCTGGAAAAGCACATCGCCGACGGAACCTACAAGCGCTACTACCGGCACAAGACCGGGCACTGGCTCGGGCTGGACGTGCACGACGTCGGCGAATACCGGATCGATGGCGAGTCGCGGCTGCTCGAGCCGGGCATGGTGTTCACGATCGAGCCCGGCCTCTACGTCCCGCCGGACGACACCCGCGTTGCCGCGAAGTGGCGCGGCATCGGCATCCGGACCGAGGACGACGTGCTGGTCACGAAGGACGGGCACAAGGTGCTCACCGGCAAGCTGGCGCGCAGTGCGGACGAAATCGAGGCCTTGATGGCCGGCTGAAGGGCGGCCCTCATCCGCCCTTCGGGCACCTTCTCCCGCGAGCGGGAGAAGGGATCGCCTACGCTTCCTGGAAACCCTCGCGGGTCAGGTTCACCGGGTCCGCGTCCGTGCACACCACGTCGTCCTCGATGCGGATGCCGCCGTACGGGCGGAACGCGTCGACGCGCGCCCAGTCGACGCTTGGCCCCAGGCCCTTTTCCTTCAGCGTGTCGAGCAGCATGTCGATGAAGTACACACCCGGCTCGATGGTCACGACCATGCCCGGTTCCAGCACGCGGGTCAGCCGCAGGTAGGGATGCCCCTCCGGCTTGTCGATCGTGCCGCCCGCGTCGGATGCGGCGAAGCCGGCGACGTCGTGGACCTGCAGGCCGATGCCATGGCCGATCCCGTGCGGGAAGAACGCCGAGCTCACGCCGGTCTCGACCGCCACGTCGGGCGGCACCGTGATCACGCCGAAGTCGGCCAGCACGCCCGCCAGCGCCAGGTGTGCGTCGAGGTGCAGTTGACGGTAGTCGAAGCCCGCGCGCACCTGCGCGCACATCTTCAGCTGCGCGGCATCGACTGCCTCGATCATCGCCTGGAACTCGCTGTCCGTGTCGGCGGCATGGGTGCGGGTGATGTCGCAGGCATAGCCGGCATGGCTGCCGCCGGCATCGATGAGGAAGCTGTGGCTGTCCCGCGGCGGCAGCCGGTCGCGGTCGGTGTAGTGCAGCACCGCGCCATGTTCGTTGAGCGCGACGATGTTGCTGTACGGCAGGTCGTTGGCGTCCTGCCCGGCGGCCTGGCAGTACGCCAGGTGGATGCCGAACTCGCTGGCGCCCGCGCGGAACGCGCGCTCGGCGGCACGGTGGCCGCGCACGCCGCGCTCCGTCGCGCGACGCATCATCGCGATCTCGTAATCCGTCTTGTAAGCGCGGTGGTACTCCAGGTAGTCCACGACCGCGGATGGGTTGTTGGGCTTGTAGGCACCGTACGCACCGATCGCGCTCTGCGGCTCGCCGAGGATGGCGCAACGCGTGGCGTCCTTCGGCAGATGCTGCAGCGCCTCGTCCGGCGTGCGCATGACGACGATGTCGAAGTGCTCCGTCCAGTAACCGGACGGCGTCGCCGGCACGACGTGCCAGTAGTCGAACGGCTGCAGGAACACCAGCTTCGGACGGTGCCCGGGGGTGTACGCCAGCCAGCTTCCGGGGATGTCGGTCAGCGGCGCCCAGGCCTTGAACTGGGGATTGGCGGCATAGGGATAGTCGCGGTCGTCGAACACGTGGTAGTGCCGCGTCCCGGCGGGCACCAGGAGGTGCTCGAACCCGCCACGGGCCAGCGCCGCGTCGGCCCTGCCACGCACGATGTCCAGGTGCTGGCGGTATAAGATCGCGACGTCGGTCGTGGTCATCGGGGCTACCTTTGGGGGCGTCTACGGATTTTGACGGATTCGGGCCGGACCCGCAGGCCGACCCGGAGTCGCGTGGTGACGCGCCGCTGGGCATTCCTGCCTGGGTCTGGAGCGTGCTGGTGCTCGTCTTCGGCGTGGGCTGCACGCTGTGGGCCGCGAACGTGCAGCAGGCCCGGATGCAGGCCGAGCACGACAAGACCCTGGTCGCCGTGGCCGAGGGCGCACCCGCTGCGCTGCGCTCGGAACTGCTCGCCTGCGAGCTGATGGTGCGCGCACTGCAGAGCCTGTACCTGGCTTCGACGGACGTCAGCCCGCGCGAGTTCAGCAACGTGTACGAGAACCTGCGCCCGCGCGAGGTGTTCCCGAGCCTGCAGGCGGTGGCATTCGCGCGCCGCGTGCCGATGGCCGATGGCGACCACTACATCACCGAGCTGGTCGCGCCGGTCGAAGGCAACCGCAGCATCCTGGGGCTGGACGTGAACACCCAGCCGGGAAACATGGACGCGTTGCTGCGCTCGCGGGACACCGACCAGGCCGCGGTATCCGCGCCGTTCCGGCTGGACCAGTCGGTGCAGGCCGCGCCGGCCGACGGCGTCACGCTGCGCCTGCCGGTCTACACGCCGGGGCCGCCGCCGGCGGACGTCGAGGAACGCCGGCAACGCATGCGCGGGTCGCTGGCGGTGTCGTTCCGGGCCGGCGACCTGATCGAGCAGAGCCTGACCGAGGATGCGCGCGGGCAGCTGCACGTCACGGTGGCGGACGTGACCGACGGCGCCATCGCCCCGTTGTACGACTCGCATCCGGGCGAACACGCCGACGCAGCCGGCGGCTACCAGTTCCGGCGCGAGCTGCAGTTCGGCGGCCGTACCTGGCTGTTGCGGATGCATGCGCTGGAAGGCGCCGCGACGGCGGGGCTCGCCTGGGGCCTGTTGCTGCCGGGGTTGCTGGCCAGTGCGCTGCTGGCACTGCTGGTGTGGTCGGTCGCCACCACGCGGCGGCGCGCGCTCAACCTGGGCTGGCGCATGAGCCGGCGCTACCGGGAGAGCGAGGAACGTTTCCGCGCGCTGAACGACCTGCTGCCGGCACTGGTGCTGCTGGCCGACAGCGACGAGGGACTGGTCACCTATGCCAACCAGGCCGCGCGCGCGCGCCTGGGCGATGCGGTCGGGGGACTGGAGCTTTTCTCGCTGTTCGAGGACGCGACGCTGCGCTCGCGGCTGCGTGCCGACGAGGGCGAATGCAGCAACGTCGAGGCGGTGCTGCGCAGCGCGAGCGGTGACCGGTTCTGGGCCAGCGTGTCGATCAGCCCCGTGCTGTTCGGCGGCCGCGGCAAGTTGTTGATGGTCGCTTCCGACATCTCCGAGCAGCGCCAGCTCACCGAGCTGCTCAGCTACCAGGCCAGCCACGACGCGCTCACCGAGCTGTACAACCGGCGCGAATTCGAGCGCCGCGTCGAACGCATCCTGGTCGACCTCGCGGCCGGCGCCCCCGCCAGCGCCCTGCTGTACATCGACCTGGACCAGTTCAAGCTGATCAACGACACCTCCGGCCACATCGCCGGCGACCAGTTGCTCACCCAACTGGCGGGCGTGATGCGCGAGCAGCTGCGCGGCGGCGACGTGCTGGCGCGCCTGGGCGGCGACGAGTTCGGCGTGCTCGCCGCCAACGTGCAGGACGTCGACGAGGTGCTGCACGTGGCCGAGCGGCTGCGCGAACGCATCGACGGCTACATGTTCGTCTGGGAGCAGCGCAGCTACGCCATCAGCGCGAGCATCGGCGTGGTGATGATCGAGCGGCCGGACATCACGTTGCGCGACCTGTTCGCGCAGGCCGACACCGCCTGCTACATGGCCAAGGAGAGCGGGCGCAACCGCGTGCACTTCTACTCGGCCGAGGACGACCAGACGGTGCAGCGCCGCAGCGAGATGGAGTGGGCCAACCGGCTGCGCTGGGCGGTGGAGGAGAACCGGCTGCTGCTGGACTACCAGGAACTGACGCCGATCGCCGCCGGTTCGCATCACGGCCCGCACATCGAGTTGCTGCTGCGCCTGCGCGACGAGGACGGGCGCGTGGTGATGCCCGGCGCCTTCATCCCGGCGGCGGAGCGCTACGGGTTGATGTCGATGGTGGATCGCTGGGTCATCGAGACGGCGCTGGCCAACTTCGACTCGTTGCACGGCGACGGCCCGGACATGGAGCTGGCGACGATCAACCTGTCGGCGGCCAGCCTCGAGGAGGCCGCGATCGCCGAGCGCATCCTCGAGTTGATGCGCGAACACGACATCGCGCCGCACCGCGTCTGCTTCGAGATCACCGAGACGGTGGCGGTGCGCAACCTCGCCCAGGTCACCCGCTTCATCGGCCAGCTGCGCGAGGCCGGGTGCAAGATCGCGCTCGACGACTTCGGCTCGGGCATGTCCTCGTTCGGCTACCTGAAGAACCTGCCGGTGGACATCATCAAGATCGACGGCAGCTTCATCCGCGACCTGGGCACCGACACGATGAGCCAGGCGATCGTGCGCGCGGTGACCGACATCGGCCACCAGCGCGGGCTGGAGGTCATCGCCGAATGGGTGACGAACGCGCAGACGCTCGACGTGCTGGCCGAGATCGGCGTGGATTACGCGCAGGGGTACGTGCTGCACAAGCCGGAACCGGTCCTGTTCCAGCGCAACGGCCTGGCGTCCTGCGACAAGCGGTCATAGGAACAGCGCGACGACGTCGTTGGTGAAACGGCGGCCCAGCTCGGTCGGGCGGATGCGGTCGCCGTCCGCCACCAGCCATCCGCGCGCGGCGCCGTCGGCGAGTTGCGGCGCGATGGCCTCGCGCGACAGGCCGGTCCGCGCCTCGAACGCGTCCAGCGAAAACCCTTCGACCAGGCGCAATGCGTTGAGCATGTAGTCGAACGGGCGGCGCGGGGGCGGCAGCCATTCGTCGCCGCCGATCGCGGCGGGGCTGCCCGCGGTCGCGAGCCACGCGGTGGGATGCTTCGACTTCCAGCGGCGGAGGATCGCGCCGCCGTGCGCGTCGCGCGTGTCGCCGGGCGCCGAGGGGTGCCCCGCCGGCAGGCTCAGCTTGCCGTGCGCGCCGGCGCCGATGCCGAGGTAGTCGCCAAAGCGCCAGTAGTTGAGGTTGTGGAGGCATTCCCGGCCGTGGCGCGCGTACGCGGACACCTCGTATTGCGCGAAGCCGGCATCCGCGAGCAGTGCCTGGCAATGCTCCTGCATGTCCCACGCAGCGTCGTGCCCGGGAATCCCTTCCGGCGGGCGGGCTGCGAACACGGTGTTCGGCTCGAGGGTGAGCTGGTAGTGCGACAGGTGCGCGGGCTGCAGGGCGAGCGCGCGCTCGATGTCGCGCGCGGCCATCGCGAGGTCCTGGCCGGGCAGCGCATACATCAGGTCCAGGTTGAGGTTGTCGAAGCCGGCGTCCTGGGCCATCCGCACGGCGTTGTCGGCGGTGGCGCTGTCGTGGATGCGGCCGAGCTTTCGCAGGCAACCGTCGTCGAAGCTCTGGATGCCGAAGCTCAGGCGGTTCACGCCCGCGGCGCGGTAATCCTCGAAGCGGCCGTGTTCGGCGGTGCCCGGGTTGGTCTCGAGGGTGATCTCGCAGCCGGGGGCGAAGCGCAGGCGTGCGCTGGCCTGCTGCAGGAAGCGGTCGATGGCGTTGGCCGGGAAGAGACTGGGCGTGCCGCCGCCGAAGAAGACACTGTGGACCGTGCGGCCCCACGCCAGCGGCAGGTCCTGGTCGAGATCGGCGACTAGCGCGTCGATATAGCCATCGAAGGGCAGGGCGCCGCGGGCTTCGTGCGAATTGAAGTCGCAGTACGGGCACTTGCGGACGCACCACGGGAGGTGGACGTACAGCGACAGGGGCGGGAGCGACAGCATGGGTGCGTCAGGCGCCGGACCAGGCATCGCGCAGCTTCGACAGCGCCTGGCCGCGGTGGCTGGTCCGGTGCTTGGTGTCCGGGTCGAGTTCGGCGGCGGTCAGCCCGGTCGCCGGATCGAGGAAGACGGGGTCGTAACCGAATCCGGCGCCGCCCCGCGGGGCATGGAGGATGCGGCCGTGCCATTCGCCCTGCGCCAGCAGCGGACGGGGATCTTCCGGATGCCGGAGCAACGCGAGCGTGCAGTGGAAGCGCGCGGTGCGGTCGGGGTCGGCGACACCCTGGAGTTCGCGCAGCAGGCGTGCGATGTTGGCGGTAGCGTCGCCGTGTGCGCCGGCATAGCGCGCGGAATAGAGGCCGGGCGCGCCGTCCAATGCATCGACGCAGAGGCCGGAATCGTCCGCGAGGGCGGGCAGGCCGGTGGCGCGCGCGGCGTGGCGCGCCTTGAGCAGCGCGTTCTCGACGAAGGTCAGGCCGGTTTCCTCGATGTCCTCGACGCCCAGCTCGCCTTGCGCGATGAACGCGACGCCGGTGCCGCCGAGCAGGCGTTCGAACTCCGCCAGCTTGCCCCGGTTGCCGCTGGCAACGACGATGCGCGCCGGCAAGCGGCCCGACCGGTCGTTCACCCCGCCAGTGCCTCGCGCTGCTTCCCGACCAGCTCGGCGATGCCGGCCTCGGCGAGCGAGGTCATCGCGTCGAGCTCCTCGCGGCGGAAGGCGTGGCCTTCGGCGGTGCCCTGCAGTTCGATGAAGCCGCCGCCGTCGTTCATCACCACGTTCATGTCGGTGTCGCAGGCGCTGTCCTCGGCGTAGTCGAGGTCCAGCACCGGCACCCCGCGGAAGATGCCGACCGATACCGCCGCGACGGCGCCGTGGATCGGGTCGCGCGACAGTTCCTTGCGCGCCTGCAGCCAGCGCACCGCGTCGACCAGCGCGACGTACGCGCCGGTGATCGCGGCGGTGCGCGTGCCGCCGTCGGCCTGCAGCACGTCGCAGTCGAGGGTGATCGTGCGTTCGCCGAGCGCGCTGCGGTTGACGCAGGCGCGCAGCGCGCGGCCGATGAGGCGCTGGATCTCGAGCGTGCGGCCGCCCTGCTTGCCACGTGCGGCCTCTCGGTCGTTGCGGGTGTTGGTGGCGCGCGGGAGCATGCCGTACTCGGCGGTGACCCAGCCCTCGCCCTTGCCGCGCAGGAACGGCGGCACGCGGTTGTCGACGCTGGCGGTGCACAGCACCCGGGTGTCGCCGAAGGCCACGAGCACCGAGCCCTCCGCATGCTTCGTGTAACCGCGGGTGATCGTGACCGGGCGCAACTGGTCCGGCGCGCGGCCGCTGGGACGGAGGAGTTCGGTCATCGGGCAGGCATCCGGCGGGGGTCGGCGAGTTTATCCGCTTGCCACCGGCGGGGCCCGGTCCCGGCCCGGTTTTGGCGCCCGGTGGCATACTTGCCGCCCGCGATCGCACGCATCCGAGCCGGAGACGCGATGCCCATCCGCAGCATGACCGCCTACGCCTCGGGCGAACGGGCGACCGAGGGCGGCCTGCTCGGGTGCGAGCTGCGCGCGGTCAACCATCGCTTCCTGGAAGTGGCGATCCGGCTGCCGGAGGAGCTGCGTTCCCTCGAGCCGGCGATGCGCGAACGGATCGCGCAGCGCGTGGCGCGCGGCAAGCTCGACCTGGTGGTGCGCCTGCGGCCACCGGAGGGCGGCGCGGGCCTGCGCCTGGATCCGGTGCGCACGGACGAGCTGGCCGGGCTCGCGCGGGACCTGCATGCGCGCTTTCCCACGCTGCGCGTCGAGTTCAGCGCCTTGCTGCAGGTGCCCGGCCTGGTGCAGGGCCTGGCAGCCGATCCGGCCGCGCTCCAATCCGATGCGATGGCCTTGCTGGACACGGTGCTTGCCGCGTTCGTGCAGGCGCGCGAACGCGAGGGCGCGCAACTGGCCGCGGCGATCACCGAGCGCGCGGATGGCATTGCCGCCATCGCGGCGCAGGTGCGGGAGCTGGTCCCGGTGATCCGCACCGCCCAGCGCGCGCGGCTGGACGCGCGGCTGGCGGACCTCGCGCAGCCGGTCGACGGGGGCCGCCTGGAACAGGAACTCGTGCTCGCGTTGCAGAAGCTCGACGTCGACGAGGAACTCGACCGGCTCGACAGCCACCTCGTCGAGCTGCGGCGCGTGCTGCGCCAGGACGATCCGGTCGGCCGGCGCCTCGACTTCCTGCTGCAGGAGTTCAACCGCGAGGCGAACACGCTCGGATCCAAGTCCGTGGACGCGCGGACGTCGGCGGCGGCGGTCGAGCTGAAGGTGCTGGTCGACCAGGTCCGCGAACAGGTGCAGAACATCGAATGAAGCGCGGAACCCTCTTCATCGTCGCGGCACCCTCGGGCGCGGGCAAGTCGAGCCTGGTCAACGCCTGCCTGTCGCGCGACCCGCACATCTGCCTGTCGATCTCGTTCACCTCGCGCGCGCCGCGCCCGGGCGAGCGCCACGCCGAGCACTACCACTTCATCGACGCCGAGGCGTTCAAGGAGATGGTCGCCGCGGGCGATTTCTTCGAGCACGCGCTGGTCCACGGCGACTGGAAGGGCACGGCGCGGCAATCGGTCGAGCCGCAACTGGCCGCCGGCAAGGACGTGCTGCTGGAGATCGACTGGCAGGGCGCGCGGCAGGTGCGCGAGCAGGTGCCGGAGGCCGTCAGCGTGTTCATCCTGCCGCCGTCGACCGAAGCGCTCGAGCAACGCATGCGCAACCGGGGCCAGGACAGCGAGGAGACCATCGCCCGGCGCCTGGCGGCCGCCCGCGAGGAAATGTCGCACCACGGCGAGTTCGACTACCTGGTGGTCAACGAGGACTTCGGCACCGCCGTCCGGGAGCTGTGCACGATCTTCGCGGCCAGCCGGCTGCGCCGCGAGCCCCAGCAGCAGCGCCATGCCGCCTTGCTGGAGGCCCTCCTGGCCGAGCCCGGCCCGGCCGCAAGCGACTGATTCCAAAGGAAAGCTTGCGGGGAGGCAGGGATGGCCGGTACAATCCCCGGTTCCCCTCGATTTCCCCCGGCGCCCATCGGGCAGCCCCTGGAGCACTGCATGGCCCGCATCACCGTCGAAGATTGCCTGGAAGTGGTCGATAACCGCTTTGAACTGGTCATGATGGCCGCCAAGCGCGCGCGCCAGCTGGCCAACGGCGTGGAGCCGAAGCTCGACAACAGCGAGAACGACGACAAGCCGACGGTGCTGGCCCTGCGCGAGATCGCGGCCCGCGTCATCGACCAGGAGTTCATCGACGCCGTCGACAAGTCCGAGCGCGAGCGCAAGGAACGCGAGGCCCTCGAGTGGGCCGCGGCCGAGGTGGTCGCCGACGACGACATGTCCAAGGGCGACGACCTGTAAGGCGCACGCCGCCGGCAACAGGCAAGCGATGACGACGGCCCCGGAGACGGGGCCGTTCGTGTTTTGGGGCAGGGCGGGCTGATACGCTCGTCGAATGCCCCGGAAGTCCGCGCGCACCGCCGAAAAGACCGCCCCGCATGCGCCCGTCGCCGGCGCCGCGGACGGCCAGGCGTTGCCGGAGTACGTCCATGCGCTCGAGGCCGCCACCGGCTACCTGCCGGACGACCAGCGCGCCTTGCTGCGGCGCGCCTGGACCGTCGGCGCGGCCGCGCATGCCGGGCAGAGCCGCAAGTCCGGCGAGCCCTACATCACCCATCCGGTCGCGGTCGCCGGCGTGCTGGCCGAGATGCGGCTGGACGTCGAAACGCTGATCGCGGCGATCCTGCACGACACCATCGAGGACACGCCGCTCACCCAGGCGGCCATCGCCGCCGAGTTCGGCGAAACCGTGGCCGAGCTGGTTGATGGCGTCACCAAGCTGGACAAGCTGCACTTCCGCGACCGCCAGGAAGCCGCGGCCGAAAGCTTCCGTAAGATGCTGCTGGCGATGGCGCGCGACTTGCGCGTCATCCTGATCAAGCTGGCCGACCGCCTGCACAACATGCGCACGCTCGGGGCGCAGGCACCGGAGACGCGTCGCCGGATCGCCCGCGAGACCCTGGAGATCTACGCGCCCATCGCCCAGCGCCTGGGCATGAACCTGATCAAGGCCGAACTGCAGGACCTCGGGTTCCGCGCGCTGCATCCGTGGCGCCACGCGGTGATGGAAAAGCGCATCCGGACCCAGCCACTGGTGCGGCGCGAAGCGCTCGCGCGCATCGAGGCGCAACTGGCGCAGCGGCTGACCAAGGAAGGCCTGCGCCACCGGCTGATCGGCCGGATCAAGTCGCCGTGGAGCATCTATTCAAAGATGCGCGGCGAGGGCAAGAGCTTCGACCAGGTGATGGACGTGTTCGGGTTCCGGGTGGTCGTCGGGACCGTCGCCGAGTGCTACCACGCGCTGGGCATCGTGCACTCGGTGTACAAGCCGCTCGACGGGCGCTTCCGAGATTTCATCGCCATCCCGAAAGCCAACGGCTACCAGTCGCTGCACACCGTGCTGTTCGGGCCGTATGGCTCGCCGATCGAAGTGCAGGTGCGCACCGAGGGCATGGACCTGATCGCCGAGCGCGGCATCGCGGCGCACTGGTCGTACAAGCACGGCGGCGAGGCGCCCAACAGCGCGCAGGCGCGCGCGCATGCCTGGATCGCCAACCTGGTCGAGAGCCAGCGCGCGACCGGCTCGTCGCTGGAGTTCCTGGAGAACGTCAAGGTCGACCTGTTCCCGGACGAGGTCTACCTGTTCACGCCGCAGGGCGACATCCTCGCGTTGCCGCGCAACGCGACCGCCATCGACTTCGCGTACGCCGTGCACACCGATGTCGGCAACCATGCCGTCGCCGCGCGCGTGGACAAGAAGCTGGTGCCGCTGCGCACCAAGCTGGCCAGCGGCCAGCGCGTCGAGATCATCACCGCCAAGTCCTCCGCGCCGAAGCCGCAGTGGCTGGAAGTCGTGGTGAGCGGCAAGGCGCGCACCGCGATCCGCCACCAGCTCAAGAACCTGGAACACGAGGACGCGGTGCAGGTCGGCCACCGGATGCTGGACCGCGCACTCGAGCTGCGCGACACCTCGCTGGACCGCCTGCCAGCCGGTCGTTTGGACGCCTACCTGGCCGAGCATCGTTTCCCCCGACTCGAGGCGTTGCTGGCGGAGATCGCGCTCGGCAACCGGATGCCGGCGCAGGTGGCGCAGGCGCTGGCGCGCCAGGCCTCGGCGGCGGGCGCGCTGGCGGAGGACGTCGTGCCGCTGCCGGGCGACAAGCTGTTGATCACGGGCAGCGAGCGCGGCGTCGTCAGCTTCGCCAACTGCTGCCTGCCGATCCCCGGCGACGAGGTGATGGGCTACCACACCGCCGGCAAGGGCATCGTGGTGCACCGCCTGGACTGTCCGAACGTGGCCGACTATCGC
This sequence comes from Lysobacteraceae bacterium, assembly GCA_035759645.1. Lineage (GTDB taxonomy): Bacteria > Pseudomonadota > Gammaproteobacteria > Xanthomonadales > Xanthomonadaceae > CAMPJU01. The sequence continues at coordinate 17,942 of DASTUL010000143.1, forward strand.
AAGTCGCCGGAACGCTGGCTGGCCATCGGCTGGGACCGGCAGGTGTCCGGCGACTTCCACGCCGCCCTGCGCATCGAGGTCGACAATCGCCCGGGCGTGCTGGCCCAGGTCGCCGCGTCGGTCGCGCAGGCCGAATCCAACATCGACGGCGTCGAGTACCTCGAACGCGACGCCAACGTGGCGGTGATGCGCTTCTCGATCGAGGTCAGCGACCGCAAGCACCTGGCGGAAGTGATCCGCCGCGTGCGGCGGCTCGGCACCGTGCACGGCGTGCAGCGGCTCTGACACCGGGGTATCGTTCCACCATGACCCGCATCGCCATCCACACCGAGGACGCGCCCGCCGCGATCGGTCCGTACTCGCAGGCCGTGCGCAACGGCCGCACCGTCTACCTGTCGGGCCAGATCCCGCTTGATCCGGCGACCGGCGAGCTGGTGGCCGGCGCGTTCGAGGCGCAGGTGCGCCGTGCATTCGACAACCTCGCCGCCGTCTGCGAGGCGGCCGGCGGTTCGCTCGCGCACGTGCAGCGGCTCGGGCTGTACCTGGTGGACCTCGGCCAGTTCGCGGCGGTCAACGCGGTGATGGCCGAATATTTCGAGGCGCCGTATCCCGCGCGTTCCACCATCGGCGTGTCGGCGCTGCCCAAGGGCGCCACGTTCGAGGTGGACGCGGTCCTCGCCATCGATTGATGCCCCGCGCCAACCGACCCGCTCCCGCGCTGGCGCCGGTCGGCGAGACCTCGATCGGCGTGCTGCCGGGGGTCGGTCCGAAGGTGCGGGAGAAACTCGCCGCGCGTGGCCTGTCCACGCTGCAGGACCTGTGGCTGCAGTTGCCGCGCCAGTACGAGGACCGGACCCGGATCACGCCGATCCGCGCGCTGCAGCCCGGCGTCGCAGCGCAAGTGGAAGGGGTGGTCGAAGCGGTCGACAAGGGGTTCCGGTTCCGCCCGATGCTGCGGGTCGCGATCGGCGACGACACCGGCGGCACGCTGGTGCTGCGCTTCTTCCACTTCCGCGCGGCACAGGTGGCGCAGTTCGCGGCCGGCGCGCACGTGCGTTGCTACGGGACGCCGCGCCCGGGCCAGCGCGGACTGGAAATCGTGCATCCCAGCTACCGGGTGCTGGACGCCGACGAGGACCTGGGCGAAGTACTCGATCCCGTGTATCCGGCGGTGGAGGGCATCGGCCCGGCCACGTTGCGGCGGCTGATCGGGCTGGCGCTCGACCGCCTGCCCGACGAAGCCGGGCTGGAATTGCTGCCCGCCGAGCTGCTGGCGCCGCTCGGGCTGCCGACCTTGCGCGAGGCGTTGCTGGCGGTACATCGCCCGCCACGCGACGTCGACGTGGGGGCGCTGCTCGCGGGCACGCATCCGGCACAACGCAGGTTGGCGCTCGAGGAACTGCTGGCCCATCACCTGAGCTTGCGGCGCCAGCGCATCGCGCTGCAGCGACATCGCGCCGCGCCGCTCGACGGCCCCGGCAGGCTCGCCGCCCGCCTGCGCGATGCATTGCCGTTCGCGCTGACCGGCGCGCAGCAGCGCGTGTTCGCGCAGGTGCGCAGCGACCTCGCGAAGCCGCAGCCAATGTTGCGCCTGGTGCAGGGCGATGTCGGCAGCGGCAAGACCGTCGTCGCAGCGCTCGCCGCCATGCTGGCGGTGGAGCAGGGGCACCAGGCGGCACTGATGGCGCCCACCGAACTGCTGGCGACCCAGCACCTGGCGAACCTGCGCCACTGGCTGGAACCCCTCGGCATCGAAGTCACCTGGCTGGCCGGCAAGGTGACCGGCCGCGCGCGCACCGAGGCGTTGAAGCGCGTCGCCGACGGCAGCGCACAGGTCGTGGTCGGCACGCATGCGCTGATGCAGGAGGGCGTCGCGTTCGCAGACCTGGCGTTGGCGATCGTCGACGAACAGCACCGGTTCGGCGTGCACCAGCGGCTCGCGCTCCGCGACAAGGGGCAGGCAGGCGGCAACGTGCCCCACCAGTTGGTCATGACCGCCACCCCGATCCCGCGCACGCTGGCGATGACCGCGTACGCGGACCTGGACGTCTCGGTGATCGACGAGCTTCCCCCCGGTCGCACGCCGGTGCAGACGGCCGCCCTCGGCGCGGGACGTCGCCCGGAACTGATCGAACGCATCCGCACGGCCTGCGCGGAAGGCCGGCAGGCCTACTGGGTCTGTACGCTGATCGACGATCCGGACGATGCGCCCTCGAAAGCTGGACCGCGCGCCGCGCCGATCGAGGCGCAGGCCGCGCAACGCACGTGGGAAACCTTGTCGGAAGCGCTCCCGGAACTGCGTGTCGGCCTGGTGCACGGGCGCATGAAGACCCGCGAGAAGGACGCGACGATGCGCGCGTTCAAGCAAGGCGGGCTCGACGTGCTGGTCGCGACCACCGTGATCGAGGTCGGCGTCGACGTCGCCAACGCGTCGCTGATGGTGATCGAGAACGCCGAGCGCCTGGGACTGTCGCAGTTGCACCAGCTGCGCGGACGCGTGGGACGCGGCAGCGAAGCATCGAGCTGCGTGCTGCTCTACCAGCCGCCCTTGTCCGCGCTCGCACGCCAGCGGCTGGAAATCCTGCGCCAGACCCACGACGGATTCGTGATCGCCGAGAAGGACCTGGAATTGCGCGGCCCGGGTGAATTGCTGGGCACGCGCCAGACTGGCCTCGCCGCTTTCCGGCTCGCGGATCTCGCGCGCGATGCCGACCTGTTGCCCCGGGTTCACGCGCTGGCCAACGTCCTCCTCGAACGCGCGCCGGGCGTCGCCGATGCGCTGATCGACCGTTGGGTGGGCAGCGCCGCGCGCTACGCCTCGGCGTGACGACGGCGCCCGGGAACGCGTGTGAAAACCGCGTGTTTTCGGGCTGGGCGAAGTCAGTGCCGGGTCAGGCGGTTGCGCCGATGCTCCGCGAAATCCCTTGCACAGGGATTTTTCCCCCAGACACGGAGTGACCCCATGAAAGCACGCAACCTCAACCTGCTCGCCGTCGGACTGTGTGCAGCGCTCGCCGCGCCGCTGGCGTCGGCGCAACTCGTCGACCACAACATCGGCGCGCGCGTGAACGCGGCCGCGCAGCTGCCCACCCGCGCCGCGGACCGCGCAGTGGACCGCACGGTGGAGCGGACCCGCGACCGGGTGGACCGCATGCGCGACCGCGTCGAGCGCCAGGACGCGCTCGAAGCCGAAGTCGACGCCACCACGAACGCCGCGGCGCACGCGGACGTGACGCAACGCGAGGTCTGGGCACGGATCGACGTGGATGCCGACGGCCGCATCAGCCTCGATGAAGCCGAGGCCGACGAGATGCTCGGCGACATGTTCGAAGCCGTGGATGTCGATGGCGACGGCTTCGTCAGCGACGCCGAATACCGGGCGCACGCCCACGCCGGCCACGTCGCCGACGCGAGCGCGCAGGGCGCCGCCCAGGCGGCCGCGCATTCGACCGCCGCGCTGCGCGGCGTCTGGTCCGAACTGGACAGCGACGGCGACGGCCGCATCAGCGCATTCGAAGCCGAAGTCGACGCGGGCTTCGACGCTTCGTTCGAGGCCATGGACGCCGATGGCGACGGGTTCGTCAGCGACGAGGAGTACCGCGCCAAGGCGAAGGACGACCGCGAGCCGCAGCGCTGATCGACCAACCCTGAGTCCAGCCCGGGGCCGCGCATGCGCGGCCCCGGTTTTTCATTCCGGCGCGCGCCGGAACCGGTACACGATGGCCCCGGCGAGCAAGGCCAGTCCAGCCGCGACCAGGTTGCGCAGGGTGGCGCTGGCCAGCAGGGCCACCGACAGCAGCAGGGCCGCGACCGGGATCGCGGGCCCGCCCGGCAATGACAGTCCCCGTCCGGTCCGGCGCAGCACCAGCACCGCGGCCGCGGTCGTGATGTAGGTGCACAGGCGCGCCACCACCGACAGCAGGGCCAGCTGCACGAACGAGCCCGACCACGCGAGCACCAGCGACACCAGCGCCAGCACCGCGATCGCGGCGCCCGGTGTCTGGAAGCGTGGATGCACCGCGGCCAGCGCGCGTGGGCCGAAGCCGTCCGCCGCCATTGCGTGCAGGTAGCGCGGGCCGAGCAGCAACGTGTTGTTGGCCGTGCCGATGATCGATACGGCCGCACCTATGGTCAGGATCCAGGCGAGCGGCGCGCCACCGAAGCGCGCAGCGGCGTCCGCGAGTGGCGTGGTCGACGTGGCGAGCCCCGGCAGCGTCGCCAGCGCGACCCACTGTACCGAGACGTAGACCGCGGTCACGATCGCGATCATTGACACGAGTGCGAACGGCACGTCGCGTTTCGGATTGCGGTATTCGCCCGCGGCGGCGGGCATGTTCTCGAAGCCGGCATACGCGAACAGCAGCAGCAGGGCTGCGCGCCCCAGGTCGCCGGCCGGCAGCGTGGCCAGCGATGGGCCCGCGGGCAGCGCACCCGCGGCCAGCGCACCGAGGCCCACGAACAGCACCAACGGCACCAGTTTCGCGACCGCCAGGATAGCGGCCGTCCGTGCGGCGCCGCGTACGCCCCGGTAGTTCAACCAGGCCAGGCCGCCGATCGCCGTCGTGACGATCGCCACCCGCATTGGGCCAGCCCCGGCCGCCGGCCAGAAATGACCCACCGCCGCGGCCAGTCCGTTGGCCAGTGCAGCCGCCGTCGCCACCCGGGTGAGCAGCAGCATCCAGCCCACCTCGAAGCCGACGAAAGGACCGAATGCCTCGCGCGCATAGAGGTAGCCGCCGCCGGGCTGGTCGAAATGGCTCGCGGCCTGGGCATAGCAGAGCACCAGCAGCGTGGCGGCCACCCCGGCGACCAGCACGGCCCAGACGCTGGCAGGGCCGAGCAGTGCGGCGGCCGCGGCGGGCAGCAGGTAGATGCCGCTGCCCACGACGTCGTTGATCGACAGGCCTACCAGTTGCCAGCGGCCGACCTCGCGCGCCAGGGCCCGTGGGGGCGCTGGCGGGGCACCGCCCGGCATCGATGGTCCTTGCATCGCGGTCCTTCCCCCGAACGTGGCCGCAGTGGCCGCAACCTAGCACGTGGTCCAATGGGGCCATGGAAACGACGACGCAGGACATCGCACTGGTGGGCTTCGACGGCGACGACACGCTGTGGCGCAGCCAGGATTTCTACGACGAGGCGCAGGTCACGTTCGAGTCGATCCTCGGCGGCTACATCGACCTGGGCGATGCGCGGGTGACCGAGCGGCTGTACGCGGTCGAGAAAGGCAACATCGCCCTGTTCGGCTACGGTGTGAAGGGCATGGTGCTGTCGATGATCGAGGCGGCGGTCGAGCTCACCGGCGAGCGGATCGCAGCGTCGGACCTGCACCGGATCGTGCAGCTGGGCAAGTCGTTGCTGCGCCACCCGGTGGAGTTGCTACCCGGCATCCGCGAAGCCGTCGAGGCCATCGCCGCCAGGCACGAGGTCGTGCTGGTCACCAAGGGCGACCTGTTCCACCAGGAAGCGAAGGTGCGCGAGTCGGGACTGGCCGACCTGTTCCGGCGCATCGAGATCGTCAGCGAGAAGGACCCGGCGACCTACCTGCGGCTGCTGCAGGAATTCGAACTGCCGCCGTCGCGGTTCGCGATGATCGGCAACTCGCTGCGCTCGGACATCGCACCGGTCCTGGCGATCGGCGGCTGGGGCGTGCACATGCCCTACCACGCCACCTGGGTGCACGAGACCGAAGCCGAAATCGCGCCGGATGCGGCGCGGTTGCGGACAGTGGCCAATGCAGGGGAGTTGCCCGGCGCGCTCGAAGCGATCCGCGCGGCCGGCTGAGGATCAGCGGTGCGCGACGTCCTGCACGGCGGGCGCGAGCTGCAGGCTGCGCTGCATGTCGGTCCCCAACTCGTTCGCGATCCAGCTCACGCCCAGCACGTAGAGACCGAGGAACGTCGCCCCGATGGCGGCGAAGATCGCGCGGCGGCGATGCTTCGGGTAGTGGGACGCGTCGCTGCGGGCGGCGTGCCGGACGTGGGCGGTGATGGCGTTCATGGTCTTCTTCTTGGTCGCTTCGCGGCGGTCGGGGTGGCCGCCTGGAAAAGACGTTACGCAAGAGGCCGTCACGGCCGCGTCGAAAGGGCGACGGGAAAGCCAACGCCGCGGTCGCGGTTCCCTCTCGTTCAGCCTTCGCGATCCTGCGGACCGGGCCGCATCCGGTTTACCCTTCGCCTTCCAGGGCACACGGGGGCGGCGGCGATGTCGGCAGCGCGACGTTTTTCGAGGATCGTTGCCCTTGCCGTGGCCTTGTTCGCGGCGGCGCTTCCCTTGCATGCGCAGGACTTCGCGTTCGGGTGGGATCCGCGCACGGGCGACCCGACCATGGATGCGCGGCTGGCCGACATCAACCAGTACGGTGATCGGTACCGCGCGGCCTTCGTCGACGAGCTGGTGCGCTACCACGCGGCCCCGCGCACGCTGGTCGGCGCGTTGCTCGCCGACGAGCACTGGGCGCCCGGCGACATCTACTACGCCTGCGCGCTGGCCCGGGCCGTCGGACGCCCGTGCCGCCACGTGCTCGACCTGTGGCGCGCGGCGCATGCGACGGGCTGGGGCCCGGTCGCGGCACGGCTCGGCGTGCCGACCGATTCGCCCGATTTCCGCCGGATCGCCGAAGGCATCGAGGCCAGTTACACCCGGTGGGGCCGCCCCGTGCCGGAACCCGTCGTGCTGGCCGATGACTGAGGACGCGCCGCCCGCCAGTCTGGTCCTGGGTGCACGGATCGCGGACTTCGAGCCGCGCTGGCGCGCGGACTTCGAGCGTCTCAACGTGGAATGGCTCGAGCGCTGGTTCACGGTCGAGCCGGTCGATCGGGAGATCCTCGCGAATCCGGAGGCCCACATCCTGGCGGACGGCGGGCAGGTGCTGTTCGCAGTCGACGCGGCCGGGCGCGCGTTCGGCACGGTGGCGCTCAAGCACGAAGGCGGTGGCGTCTACGAGTTGACGAAGATGGCCGTGGCCCCGGAAGCACGCGGACAGGGGCTGGGGCGTGCGCTGATGGTGTCGGCGCTGGCGCGCTTCCACGCGCTCGGCGGGCGCGAACTGTTCCTGGAATCCAGCAGCAAGCTGACGACGGCGCTCGCCCTGTACGAGAGCGTCGGCTTCGAGCACCGACGCGCCCCGCGCCCGGGGTCGCACTACGCGCGCGCCGACGTCTACATGGTCTGG
>DASTUL010000144.1:0-3747 GCA_035759645.1 Lysobacteraceae bacterium
CATCGATGCAAGCCCGCATCCATTCCTGCGTCGGGCATCCCGGAGCTCCCCAATGTCCCGCACGACCTCCCGCCTGCACTCCCGCTCCTTCCGCGTCTGCGCCATCGCCGCCGGCCTGCTGGCCAGCGGGGTCACGCTCGCCGATGCCCACCTCGATCCCGCGCTGCTCACCAAGATGACGGCGGCGCTGCCCACCGACGAACTGCAGGTCGTGGTCAGCTTCGAACAGTCCGGCCCGGTGACCGCCTCGCAACGCAGTGCGCTGCAGGCGCTCGGCATCGACCGCGGCATCACCATGCGCACGCTGCCGATCGCAGGCGCGCTGGCGACCCCGGCCGAGATCCGCGCGCTCGCCCAGCGCGACGACATCGCGTCGATCTACTTCAACGCCCCGCTGCGCTACCTCAACAAGGAAGCGCGCCAGATGTCCGGTGCCGAACGCGCCGTCGACAACCCCGGCGACTTCAACCGCGCGATCCCGTTCAGCGGCGCCGGCGTCACCGTGCTGGTGAACGACTCGGGCGTGGACGGAACGCACGACGACATCAAGTTCGGCGACCACCTGGTGCAGAACACGCAGGGCGTGACCAACCTGCACGCGGTCGACGCGATGCTGCCGATCACCTATGTCGAAGGCGTGATCAATACCGACTGGGGTTCGGGCCACGGCACCCATTGCGCCGGCACGATCGGCGGCACGGGCGCGAAGTCGAACGGCCTGTATCGCGGCGTCGCGCCGGGCGCCGACCTGGTCGGTTACGGCTCGGGCGCGGTGCTGCTGATCCTCGATGCGGTCGGCGGCCTGGATTACGCCGCGACCAACCAGTTCAGCTACGACAACCCGATCCGCGTCACCAGCAACTCGTGGGGCAGCTCGGGTCCGTTCGACCCGATGAACCCCGTCAACATCGCCACCTACGAGCTGTACAAGCGCGGCATCGTCAGCGTGTTCGCCGCGGGCAACGACGGCCCGGGCGAGGACACGCACAACCCGTACGCGCAGGCGCCGTGGGTGATCTCGGTCGGCGCGAGCGAGAAGGATGCGGTGCTCACCTCGTTCTCCTCGCGTGGCAAGCGCTTCGAGTCCGGCACCTTCACCATGCCCGACGGCCGCGAGTGGACCTACTTCAACCAGCCCACGATCGTGGCCAATGGCGTGGACATCGTGTCCACCCGCACACTGACCGGCGCGCTGCCGCCGCTGGCCGCGGAGTTCGACGCCGCCAACCTGGAACCGGCGCACCTGCCGTTCTACACGCACATGAGCGGCACCTCGATGGCCACGCCGCACGTGGCGGGCATCGTCGCGCTGATGCTGGAGGCCAACCCGCACCTCAACCCGGCGCAGGTCCGGGACATCCTGGAGCGGACCGCCACCAACATGACGGGCCGCCTGGACTGGGAGGCCGGCGCTGGCCACGTCAACGCATATGCGGCGCTCGCCGAGGCCAGTGGGATGCGGAACGATTTCGGTGGCACGGTCAACATGCTGCAGGCGTTCAACGCCAACGCGTTGCTCGAGCCCGGCGATCACGTCGTCCCGTTCTCGATCCTGTTCGCGCCGGTCGGCCCGGTCGAGAGCAAGGCGTTCGAGGTCGCGGCGGACACCGCGTGGGTCGCGGCGGAAGCGATCGTCGACAACACCGTCGCGATCGTGCTGACCGACCCGGACGGCATCCAGTACGGGTCCGCCATCGCGCTGCCCGAGATCGGCAACCGGATCGTGGCGGGCGGGCCGGGCAAGGCAGGCACGTGGACCGTCACCGTGCGCGGCATCGGCTCCGTGTCGGGCACCGACGTCGATCCGCTGTCGGTCACGAACGGCTACGCCGCACCGGGCTTCGTCGATGGCGAAGTCTTCTTCATCGACAGCAACGGCTACACCGCCATGGACGACATCCAGGGCCACGCTGCGCAGAAGGCCATCGAGTTCGCGGTCGGGTACCGGCTGGTCGATGGGTATTCGGACCGCAAGTTCCGCCCCGATCAGTTCATCCGCCGCCAGGAAATGGCGCAGTACCTGGTGATGGGCAGCACCATTCGCCAGCAGCTGCCGCTCGACGGGACGGTGAGCTTCAGCGACCTGGACACGGCCAGCCCGTACTACGCCTACGCCGAGTCGGCGGTGGCGACCGGCAGCGCGTTGCGCGACCTGGAGCAGGACCAGGCCGGGGTGATGGGCCTGTACAACGGCCAGTTCCGCCCGAAGGATCCGGTGACCCGCGCCAGCCTGGCCTACTCGCTGGTGCAGGCACTGGCCTTGCAGGACGAGGCCCTGGCGTTCTCCGGCGACCTCACGGTCTTCCACGACGGCGAGCGGATCCCGCTGGATGACGCGGCACAGGTCCCCGCGGCACTGCGCGGGTACGTGCAACTGGCCCTGGACATGGGGCTGATCAATGCGTACTTCAGCCTGACGCAGGGACCGTTCGACCTCGAGCCGACGCTCCACGCGCGCTTCGAGCCCACCGAGCGCGTGACGCGCGCGGCTTGGTCGGTGGCGGCGGGCCGCTTCATGACGCAGTACCAGGTGGCGCAGGACTGATCCTGCGGCGAGTCCCCGGCGGCGCGTGCCATCCCCTGTCGCGCGATACCGGATCAAGGCGGCCCGCACCCCGGGCCGCCTTTTTTTATCTGCCGGCTCCCGTCAGCAGCGGGTACGGATTGACCGGCTTGCCCTTCCACCAGTGCTTTTCCTCGCCCAGGCGGTAGATGCCGAAGTGCAGGTGCGGTGCGTCGGCGCTGGCGTTGCCGGTGCTGCCGACGTAGCCGATCACTTCGCCGCGCTTCACGTGGTCGCCTTCCGCCAGCCCGGGCGCATAGCGCTGGAGGTGGGCGTAGTAGTAGGACCACTCCTCGGTCGGGTCGAACTGGTAGATGGTCAGCCCGCCGTTGTCGCTGTCGAACAGTTTCTCGATGACGCCGTCGGCGGTGGCGAGCACCGGCGTGCCGGCGGGCGCCATGATGTCGAGGGCCTCGTGCACGCGGCCGCCGCCACGGGGGTCGTCGTAGGTGTCGGAGAAGTCGGACGCATCCAGCCCTGCGACGGGGACGATCAGGCCCGCAGACGAAACCGCTGATGGGCGTGGCGTCGGTGAGGGCCGGTCGGTCAATGGCTCGAGGGCAGGCGCCGGCTCGCGCGGCGGCGCCGTTCCCGTGGGTGGCCGGTCGACTGCTGGTGCGCCTGTATCCGATTCGGACTTCGGTGCATCGACCGGCGTGGGCTCGACCCTGACCTCGCTGGCCGGAGGCGGCGGCACGCCGCAGTCGCAATCCTGCGAGCCCGCCAGCAGGAAGTAGACCGCGTTGGCACCGACCAGCACGCCGGTGAGGAACAGCAGGACGCCCCGCATCGCGCTGCCCCGGGTCATTCGCGCAACAGGACCGGAGTGCCGGGCGAGACCGACGACGCCACCAATTGCGCGCTCCAGTTGGTCAACCGAATGCAGCCGTGCGACTGGGTCTTGCCGATGGTGGAGGGCACGGGCGTGCCGTGGATGCCGTAATGCTCCTTCGACAGGTCGATCCACACGACGCCGACGGGATTGTTCGGCCCGGGCGGAATCGTGGCCTTGGAATGCGAAGGGTCTGCATCCCAGAACAGGTCCGGGTTGTAGTTGAACGTCGGGTCGCGGGCGACGCCGTTGACCTTCCACTCGCCGATGGGCAGCGGATCGTGCTCGCTGCCGGTGGTGGTCGGGAACTGGGCGAACACGCGGTCGTCCTCGTCGGCCAGCATCAGCACCG
>DASTUL010000145.1:0-5890 GCA_035759645.1 Lysobacteraceae bacterium
CGCCGGCGACTGGGGCACGGCCGCGCTGACCACGCGCTACCTGCTGGAGGGCCTGGCGACGCGCCTGCTGACGGACACCCACGAGGGCGTGGCGCTGACGGCGCAGCTGGAGATCCTGTCCAAGGGCGTGGAGCTGTCGGCGCCGCTGGACGACATCGCGGACATGCTGGCGCCCGACGGCGTGTTCGGCCGGCAGTTCACGGACGCGACCACCATCGACCAGGACACCGCCCAGCACCTGCTGGAGCTGACCGAGCAGTTGATCGCCTACCTGGTGGTGATGCCCGGCACCATGGCCGACCTCAAGGCGCGCATCGCCTCGGCGCCCGTGCCGATCAAAAGGCGGAGCGCCAGCGTCGCCTGACACTCGCGGCAGTCGTCGCCCCCGGCGCGGGGGTCGCGGCATGCTGCTGATGATCGACAACTACGACAGCTTCACCTTCAACCTCGTGCAGTACCTGCAGGCACTGGGGGCCGAGGTGGAGGTGGTGCGCAACGACGCGGTGTCGGTCGAGGACATCGAGCGCATGGCGCCCGAACGCATCGTGATCTCGCCGGGGCCGTGTACGCCCGACCAGGCGGGCGTGTCGCTGGAAGTCGTGCGCCGGCTGGGGCCGGCGGTCCCAATCCTGGGCGTCTGCCTTGGACACCAGGCGATCGGGCAGGCGTATGGCGGCGACGTCGTCCGGGCGAAGTCGATCATGCACGGCAAGACCTCGCGCATCCGGCACCACGGGACAGGGGTGTTCTCCGGGTTGCCGGATCGCTACGAGGCCACGCGCTACCACTCGCTCGTCGTGTCGCGCGAATCGGTGCCGGACTGCCTGGAAGTGACGGCGTGGACGGAGGATGCCGATGGCGGGTTCGACGAGGTGATGGGGCTGCGCCACCGGGAGCATCCGGTGGAGGGCGTGCAGTTCCATCCGGAGTCGATCCTCAGCGAGCACGGGCACGCGCTGTTGCAGAATTTCCTGGAACGATGACCATGCCCATCACGCCACGCGAGGCGCTGCAGCGCGCCATCGAGCATCGCGAGATCTTCCGCGACGAGATGGTCGACCTGATGCGGCAGGTCATGCGCGGCGAGGTGTCGCCGGCGATGACCGCCGCGATCCTGGCCGGCCTGCGGGTCAAGAAGGAGACCGTCGGGGAGATCGCCGGTGCCGCGCAGGTGATGCGCGAACTGGCGCGGCCGGTCGAGGTCGCGGACCGCACCCATCTGGTCGACATCGTCGGGACCGGTGGCGATGGCGCGCATACCTTCAACATCTCGACAGCGAGCGCCTTCGTCGCGGCTGCCGCCGGGGCGCGGGTGGCCAAGCACGGCAACCGCAGCGTGTCGTCGAAGAGCGGCAGCGCGGACGTGCTGGAGGCGCTGGGCGCGCGCATCGGGCTGGAACCCGCGGACGTCGCGCGCTGCATCGACCGCACCGGCGTGGGCTTCATGTTCGCGCCCGTGCACCACCCGGCGATGAAGGCCGTGGCACCAGTCCGCGCCGAGATGGGCGTGCGCACCCTGTTCAACATCCTCGGGCCGCTGACCAACCCGGCGGGCGCGCCGTCGATCCTGATGGGCGTGTTCCACCCGGACCTGGTCGGCATCCAGGTGCGGGTGCTGCAGGAACTGGGCGCCACGCGCGCGCTGGTGGTGTGGGGCCGGGACGGGATGGACGAGCTCTCGCTCGGCGCGGCGACGCTGGTCGGTGAACTCCGCGACGGCCAGGTGCGCGAGTACGAGGTGCATCCGGAGGACTTCGGCATCGCGATGGCTGCCAGCCGCAACCTGCGGGTCGAGGATGCCGCGCAGTCGCGGGACATGGTGCTGGAGGCGCTGTCCGGACGGGAAGGCTTGCCACGCGAGATCGTCGCGTTCAACGCAGGCGCCGCGCTGTACGTGGCGGGCGTGGCGGGCGACATCGGCGCCGGGATCGCGCTGGCGCGGGAGGCGATCGCGTCCGGCGCCGCAAGGGCGAAGCTGGATGCGTTCGTCGCGGAGACACGGGCGGCCGCGACCGCCTAACATTGCGCGCCCACGGAGGGCTCGAGGACAGCATGGACACGACACCGTTCGCCGCGACGCCGCAGCCCCCTTACTACGCCGTGATCTTCAGCTCGCGTCGCAACGAGCAGGACCCCGCCGGCTATGCCGACGCCAGCGCGCGCATGGTCGAACTCGCCTCCGGCATGCCGGGCTTCCTGGGCGTGGAATCCGCCCGCGACCCGGCCGGCTTCGGGATCACCATCAGCTACTGGGCGGACGAGGCGTCGATCGCGCGCTGGAAGACGCACGCCGAGCATGCGGTCATCCGCGAACGCGGGCGGTGGCTCTGGTACCGGCAGTTCGAGGTGCGCGTGGCGCGGGTGGAACGCGCCTACGGCATGGCGGAGACAGGTGCCTGATGCAGCCTTCGATTGCCAGCGATGCCGGGCCCGACGTGCTGCGACGGATCCTGGTGCGCAAGCACGCGGAAGTCGCGGAGCGCAGTGCACGTCGTCCGCTGGACGCGTTGCGGGAACAAGCGGCGGCCATGCCACCCGCGCGGCCCTTCGTCGGTGCGCTGGCCGAGGCGGTGGCCGCCGGGCGACCGGCCGTCATCGCCGAGTCGAAACGCGCCAGTCCCTCGCAGGGTCTCATCCGCGCGGACTACGATGCCGCGGCGAACGCCCGCAGTTACGCGGCTGCCGGCGCAGCCTGCCTGTCGGTGCTCACCGACGCGGCATTCGAAGGGCGGGACGAGCACCTCGTCGCCGCGCGCGAGGCGTGCGCGCTGCCGGTGCTGCGCAAGGACTTCACCATCGATCCGTGGCAGGTCCACGAGGCCCGCGCGCTCGGCGCCGACTGCATCCTGCTGATCGTCGCCGCGCTGGACGACGCGCGGCTGGCATCGCTGGCCGACACCGCGATGGCCCTGGGCATGGACGTGCTGGTCGAATCGCACGATGCCGCTGAGCTGGCGCGCGCGTTGCGGCTGCCGGCGGCGCACGGGCGCGTGCCGTTGCTCGGCGTCAACAACCGTGACCTGCGCAGCTTCGCGGTATCGCTCGACACCACGCTGCGCCTGCGCGGCCAGGTCCCCGAGGATCGGCTGCTGGTGGCCGAAAGCGGCATCCGCACGCGGGCCGACGTGGCGTGCCTGCGCGACGCCGGCGTACCCGCGTTCCTGGTGGGCGAGGCGTTCATGCGTGCGCCGGACCCGGGCACGGCGTTGCGGGAGCTGTTCGCGTGAGCCTCGCCGGCCGCGACGACGGTGTTGCCCCGGACGCGCCGCTGGTCGTGTTCGACTTCGACCACACGCTCTATCGGGGCGACTCGGGCGGGCACCTCTTCCGCTGGATGGCCACGCGGACCTGGTGGCGGCGCCTGCTCGCGCTGCTGGTGGCGCCGGTCGCGGCGCCGCTGATCGCGTTCCTGCCGACGCGGCGCCACGGCATCGGCGCGTTCGTGTGGGTGGGGACCGTCGGATTCCACCGCCGCCGCGACCTCGATGCGTTGATCGACCGTTATGTCGCGGGCCATGCCGACCGCCTGCGCGCGCGCCTGCTGCCGACGGCGCTGGCCGTCCTGCATCGCCACCGGGAGGCGGGGGACCACGTCGTCATCGCGACCGGGGCGCCACCGGAACTGGCGCGCGCGATCCTGGCGTTCGTCGCGCACGAGGACGTGCCGGTGGTCGGCACCGAGGTCGGTCCGCGCTTCTGGGGCGTGGTCGCCACCCGACACTGCCACCACGAGATGAAGGTGCGCATGCTGCGCGAGGCGGGATTCGACCGGCCGATCGCGATCGCCTATTCGGATTCGTCGGCGGACCTGCCCCTGCTGGAGGCAGCAGCGCGCCCGGTGGTCGTCAATCCCAAGGCGGAAAGCGTGGACATGTTCCGGCGCGTGCTGCCGCCGGGAACGCCGATCCTCAACTGGGGGTGCGCGGGCCGCGGCGGCGAGCCGGTTCCGCCGCCGGCTCAGTCGCCCAGCAGCTTCACGAACCGCAGCGACCCGTCGGCGTAGCCGCAGGCGCGGTAGAACGCGTGCGCGGTGTCGCGGCGCGCATTGCTGGTCACCTCGATGCGGGCGATGCCGGTCTGCCGCGCGCGTTGTTCGACCTCGCGCAGCAGGCGGCGTCCCACGCCGCGGCGCTCGCAACCGGGCGCGACCACCAGCGCGGTGATCCGCGCCAGTTCGCTGCCGTGTGCGATGGAGTACAACGTCTCGAGCGCGACCAGGCCTTCGACCTGTCCGCCGGACTCGGCCAGCAGCAGCACCTGCCTGCGGTCGGCCTGGACCAGGGCTATGCGTTCGGCGGCTTCGTCGCGGGTGCAGGGGTAACCCAGGGCATCGAGCAACGCGGCCACGTCGCTGGCATCGCCGGTGCCCGCCTGGCGGACCCAGGCGTCCGGGCCGGCGGGCGCGGGCGCGGCCTGCCGCGCCACCCTAGCGGGTGCCGAACAGGACGACGGTCTTGCCGCGGGCGTGCAGCACGCCGTCCGCCTGGAGCTTCTTCAGGACGCGGCCAGCCATCTCGCGCGA
This sequence comes from Lysobacteraceae bacterium, assembly GCA_035759645.1. Taxonomy (GTDB): domain Bacteria; phylum Pseudomonadota; class Gammaproteobacteria; order Xanthomonadales; family Xanthomonadaceae; genus CAMPJU01. Next base: position 4,523 of record DASTUL010000145.1, read on the forward strand.
GCAGCCGACCAGGCGGGACAGTTCCTGCCGCGACACGCGCAACTGCGTGCCCTGCGGGTGGCTCATCGACTCGGGTTCGCGCGCCAGGTCGTGCAGCGTGCGCAGGATCCGGTCGGTCACGTCCAGGAACGCCAGGCGCCCGGCCTTGCGGCTGGTGTCGAGCAGCCGGCGCGAGAGCTGCGACCCGATCGACCACATGATCTTCGGCGCGTCGCTGGCCAGCGAGCCGGTGAGCAGCTGGTACAGCCGCTCGTAGCTGATCTCGGCGAGTTCGCACGCGGTGCGGGTGCGCAGCGCGACCTCGCGCCGCTCGGTCTCGATGAACAGTCCCATCTCGCCGACGAACTCGCCGGAGCCGAGGTAGCCGAGCACCAGTTCGCGGCCGTCGTCTTCCTCGGTGATGATGCTGGTCGAGCCGCTGATGATGTAGTAGAGCGTTCCCGCCGGATCGCCGGGCCGGAACACGTCGGCACGCGTGGGATAGCGGCGTCGGTGGCAGTGGGCCAGGAACCGCTCGATGACGGCGGCATCCGGGGCCAGCGGGCTGAAGCTCCTGCGCAGGGCGGGCAGGTGCGCTGCGATCGTCGAGTTCATGCGGGGCATCGTCCGGGCGAATTGCCTCAGCTTAGGCGCAAATCGCGGCGGGCGGCAACGTGCGGGCCTTATACTCGCGCCCTTCCCCCGAACCCCTGCCCGGAGGCCCGCCGTGGTCAAGCCCCTGCCGCGACTCAAGCTCCAGGGTTTCAACAACCTGACCAAGGCGCTGTCGTTCAACATCTACGACGTCTGCTATGCGGTGTCCAAGGACGAGCGCCAGCGCTACATCGAGTACATCGACGAGGAATACAACGCCGACCGCCTGACCCAGATCCTGACGGACGTGGCGGACATCATCGGCGCCAACATCCTCAACATCGCGCGCCAGGACTACGACCCGCAGGGCGCGTCGGTGACGATCCTCATCAGCGAGCAGCCGGTGATCGAGAAGTCCGCGGCCAAGGGCGTGATCTCCGACGCCGTGGTCGCGCACATGGACAAGTCGCACATCACGGTGCACACCTATCCGGAGACGCACCCGCACGCGGGCATCGCGACCTTCCGGGCAGACATCGACGTGGCGACCTGCGGCGTGATCTCGCCGCTGAAGGCGTTGAACTACCTGATCGAGAGCCTGGAATCCGACATCGTCATCATGGATTACCGGGTGCGCGGCTTCACCCGCGACATCAAGGGCAAGAAGCACTACATCGACCACAAGATCAACTCGATCCAGGACTACCTGGCCAAGAACGTGCGCTCGCGCTACGAGATGCTCGACGTCAACGTCTACCAGGAAAACATCTTCCACACGAAGATGCACCTGAAGGA
>DASTUL010000146.1:0-9695 GCA_035759645.1 Lysobacteraceae bacterium
CTACATGACGGTCGAAAGACCAAGGCTAAGACGGTCGCCCACGTCGGCTCTCGGCGCCTAACGTCGCAGATTGCGAACAGATAAGGCTAATCCGCGCCATCCATGGCGCGTATTGTCCCGTCGAGGCACCACGACCGCGCCCTGCAACATCGCCGGCGCTTGGGGAAGGCCAAAGGCAACGCAGTTGCCTCGACGCGCCCGCTAGCTCCGGAGGCCGTCGGCGTGCGTGGGAGTGGTTTGAGCAGGCCATGGATGGCCTGCGGCCGGCGTTAGAGGCAGGACAGCCGTCACGACGGACAAACCACTCCCACGCATGACGGCGGCCCGAGGCACAAACCAGTGCGCGCCGGCTCTTGGCGAAAAGCTTCGCCGCCATGGCGGCTCCCACAAGAACAGGCCCGTCACCCAGCTGCGAGGTACGCGTCCTTCAGGCGGACGTAGTGCTGGGCACTGTAATAGAGGGCCTCGATTTCGGCGTCGGTGAGCATGCGGGCCTTGCGCGCGGGGTTGCCCAGCCAGAGCTCGCCGGGGCCGACTTCCTTGCCGGGCGTGACGAGTGCGCCGGCGCCGACGAATGCGTGCTTCCGGACCACCACGCCGTCCAGCAACATCGCGCCCATGCCGATCAGCACCGCATCCTCGATCCGGCACGCGTGGATGATCGCCTTGTGCCCGATCGTGACGTCCGCGCCGATGTGCGTCGCGAAGCCGCCGAGCTTCGCGTGCGGACCGTCGTGGCTGACGTGCACCACCGTGCCGTCCTGCACGTTGGTGCGCGCGCCGATGCGGACGAAGTTGACGTCGCCGCGCACGACCGTGCCCGGCCAGAGCGACACGTCGTCGCCGAGCACCACGTCGCCGATGCAGGTGGCGGCCGGGTCGACGTAGACGCGTTCGCCGACGGTGGGAAGCTTGTCGCGGTAGGGGCGCAGGTGCATCGGGATGTCCGGGATGAAGTGGGTCAGGCGAGTGCCGCGAAGCCGTCGACGACGCGTTCGACGCCGGCATCGTCGACGTCCAGGTGCAGCACCAGGCGCAGGCTCGGCGCATCGCCGATGGACAGGCGCACGCGCCGCTCCGCCATGGCATCGCGCAGGCGCTGCAGCCGCGAAGGTTCGACGTCGACGAACACCATGTTGGTGTGCTGCTCGACCGCGGTGACACCGTCGCGTCCGCGCAATGCGTCGGCCAACCGTGCTGCGCGTGCATCGTCTTCCGCCAGTCGTTCGACGTGGTGGTCCAGCGCATGCAGGCCCGCGGCGGCCAGGATGCCGGCCTGGCGCATCCCGCCGCCGGTCATCTTCCGCCAGCGGCGCGCGCGCTCGACCAGTGCATGCGTGCCGACGAGGACCGAGCCGACCGGCGCGCCGAGGCCCTTCGACAGGCACACCGACACGCTGTCGAAATGCCGCGCGATCCCGCGCGCCGGCACGTCGCAGGCCACGGCGGCGTTGTAGAGGCGCGCGCCGTCCAGGTGCAGGCCGAGGCCGCGGAGATCGCACAACGCGCGCGCCTGCGCCAGGTACTCCAGCGGCAGCGGTCGGCCATGCCACGTCGTTTCCAGGCACAGCAGCCGGGTGCGTGCGAAATGCGGGTCGTCCGGCTTGATCGCGCGCTCCACCGCGTCCAGAGGCAGCGTGCCGTCGCCGGCCTGCACGATCGGCTGCGGCTGGATCGAGCCCAGCACCGCCGCGCCGCCGCCCTCGTACTTGTAGGTGTGCGCCTCCATGCCGACGACGTACTCGTCGCCGCGTTCGCAATGCGCCAGCAGCGCGACCAGGTTCGACTGCGTGCCGCTGGGCAGGAACAGCCCGGCCTCGAAACCCAGGTCGCCGGCCAGCCGCGCCTGCAGCGCGTTGACCGTCGGGTCGTCCCCGTAGACGTCGTCGCCCACCGGGGCCGCTGCCATGACCGCGCGCATGGCGGGGGTCGGGCGGGTGACGGTGTCGCTGCGCAGGTCGATCCAGTCCATGCGCCGCATGGTAATGCGGCGGGCGCGCCAATAAGATCGATCACATGAAGATCGCCAGCTGGAACGTCAACTCGCTCAACGTGCGCATGCCGCACCTGCGCCAGTGGCTGCTCGACGCCGCGCCGGACGTGGTGGCGCTGCAGGAGACCAAGCTCGAGGACATGCGCTTCCCCGACACCGAGCTGGCGACCCTCGGCTATCGCAGCGTGTTCTGCGGCCAGAAGACCTACAACGGCGTGGCGCTGCTGGCGAAGACGCCGTTCGCCGCCGACTGCGTGATGGCCATCCCGGGGTTCGACGATCCGCAGAAGCGCGTGCTCGCGGCCACCGTCGGCGACCCCGGCTCGCCCGAGGCGATCCGCGTGGTGAACCTCTACGTGGTCAACGGGCAGTCCGTCGGCAGCGCGAAGTTCGAGTACAAGCTGCGCTGGCTGGCGGCGGTGCGCGCGTGGCTGGCGGACGAGCTGACGCGTTTCCCGAGGATGGTGCTCCTCGGCGACTTCAACATCGCGCCCGACGACCGCGACGTGCACGACCCCAAGCGCTGGCACGAAAAGATCCTGTGCTCGACCCCGGAACGCGAGGCGCTGCGGGACATCCTGGCCTTGGGCTTCCACGACAGCTTCCGGCTATTCGAAGCCGACGCCGGGCATCACAGCTGGTGGGACTACCGCCTGGGCGGCTACGACCGCGGCCTGGGCCTCCGGATCGACCTGGTGCTGGTCAGCGAGGCTATGCGGGGCGCCTGTACGGCCGCGGGCATCGACACGGCGCCGCGCACCTGGGAACGGCCGAGCGACCACACACCGGTGTGGGTGGAAGTCGCCTGACCTGAACGACAAAGGCCCGGCTTGGTAGCCGGGCCTTTGGTGCCGCGAACCTTGGGTGCGTCTTAGCGCACGCGGCCGCGACGGAACAGGTTGACGATCGCCAGCAGGATGATCGCGCCGATCAGGGCGGCGATGAGCCCCATGATGTCGAACCCGCCGGAACCGGTGCTACCGCCGATGAGCGGTGCGATCAGCCAGCCGCCGATGAATGCGCCGATGATGCCGACCACCACGTTCAGCAGGATGCCCTGCTGTGCGTCGGTCTTCATGATCAGGCTGGCGAGCCAACCGATGATGCCGCCCACGATCAACCAGATAATAAAATCCAACATGACAGCACTCCTTGTATGGATGGGGGGACCCGAGCACCCCGACAGGGGGCTGGCAGCCAGTTTCCTTAGCGCCATGTGACGACTGCGTCAGCGCCAATTCAGCGCGGTGACGGGGCTTCGGGCCTCAGCCAGCCTGTTCAGCCGAGCAGTTCCAGCAGCGCGGCCCGCGGCAGCTTGCCGGTTTCGTTGCGCGGCAGGCGGGCGACGCGGCGCAGCGGGCGGGGCAGGAACACCGGGTCGATCCCGATCCGCAGGGCGGACAGGATGGCGGCCTCGTCCAGGGCCGGTGCCACCACGAGGGCCGCGATCCGGCGCACCCCGTCGGCGCCTTCGGAGTCCAGTTGGAACACCACGCCGTCGTCGACGCCCGGGATCGCGAGTAGCCGGCGGGTGAGGTCGGCCAGCGAGGCGCGCTTGCCGGCGATCTCCAGCAGGTCCGCGTTGCGGCCCCGCAGCACGAACCGCCCGTCGGCCTGGAGCTCGACCAGGTCAGCGAGGCCCGTGGCCTTGGCCAGGTGCGCCGCAGTGACCAGCGTGCCGTCCGGCCTGGGCTGGAGGCGAACCCCCGGGAACGGGGTCCACGCGCCTTCGACGGCGGTTCGTCGGCTGGCGAGGATGCAGGTCTCGGTCGAACCGAAGAACTCCCGCACCTGGCAGCCGAAGCGTGCTTCCGCCTGCGCGGCGAGCTCGGACGGCAGCGGTGCGGTGGCCGACACGATGCCGACCAGCGGCGGCAACGCGATGGAGGCGCCGACCAGCGCCCTCAAGTGCACCGGCGTGGTCACGAGCAGGCGCGGTGCGGGCGCCTCGTGCAGCGCGCGCGCAACGTCGGCGGGGAACAGCGGGCGCGCCGCATGCACGGACGCGCCGCCGAGCAGGGGCAGCAGCACCGACAACTCCATCCCGTACATGTGCTGTGGCGGCACGGTGGCGACCACGGACGGCGATGCGCCCGGCCATAGGTCCTGCAATGCGACAAGGTTCTGCGCGGTACTGGTGCGGAAGCTGCCCCAGGTCTTGTGCTGCGGTTGCGGGTGGCCCGTGCTGCCCGAGGTGAAGCCGACCACGGCAAGCGCATCGTCGCCCGGTGCGAACGCCGCGCCATCGGCTTCCGGGAGTTGCGCCGGCAGGCACCAGTAGCGCGGCGGCGGAAAGCCGAGTTCGGTATCGCCGATGGTCCAGCCGTCCGGGTGCGTGGACAGCACCTCGTCCACCGCAGCCGGCGCGCGCGAGGGCGGCAGCAGCGTCGCCTGCCCGCGCACCGCGACCGCGGCCAGGGCGACCAGGAACCGGTAGCGGTCCTCGCAAAGGTTGACGACATGGGTGCCAGTGGGCAGTTGCGCAGCCACGCCGTGGACGTGGCGCAGGAAGGTGGCGAGGGTCACCGCACCGGTGCCGTCGAAGGCGATGATCCGGTCGGCGTCCCCGCGCGGCTCCGCGGCATGGCGGCGGCGGGCGACTTCCGCTTCGATGACTGCCGACATGCGCTGGCGACCCCTCTTGCGCGCCCTCACGGGCGTCTGCTTCCCTGGCGCGTACTTTACGCTGGCCACTTCGCCACCGGCCACGCGTCGCCATGTCGCCGCAACCCATCCTGCCGCCGACCCTGCGCTGGACCTGGCGCGACCACGTCCCGGGCACCCCCGCCGAAGACGCGGCGCGCGCCTGGCTCGGCCCGTTGCTGCGGCTGGCGCCGGACGCATTGCCATTGCGGCGGGATGTGCACGGGCGGCCACGGCTGGAATGCCCCGCCGACGGATGCGACACGGGATGGAGCCACAGCGGAGAGGGGCTGGTGATCGCGTTCGGCCGCGGGCTGGTGCTCGGCATCGACCTGGAGCGCATGCGTCCGCGGCCCCGCGTGCTCGCGCTGGCGCGGCGGTTCTTCGCGGCGTCCGAGGCGGACTGGCTGGAAGGCATCCCGGACCCGGCGCGCGAGCAATCGTTCCTGCGGCTGTGGTGCGCGAAGGAGGCGTTGCTGAAGGCGCACGGGCGCGGGCTGTCGTTCGGCCTGGCCAAACTGGCGTTCGCGGAACGCGGTGGCGCCCTGGTGCTGGCCGAGTGCGACCCCGCGTTGGGCGTGCCGGGCGACTGGAAGCTGCACGAGTGGAGTCCGCGGCCGGGATATCGCGCGGCGCTTGCGTGGCGTGATGCAATGGCTGCATGACCGATGCGCTGCGAAGTGAATTGCAGGCCGGGTTGCGCGCCCTCGTCCTCGACGAAGCATTGGCGACACCCCTGCTCGACTACCTGGCACTGCTGGCGCGCTGGAACCGTGCGTACAACCTGACTGCGGTGCGCGAACCGCAGGCGATGGTCGCGCGCCACCTGCTCGATTCGCTGGCGATGCATTCGGCAGTCGCGCCGCTGGCCGCGCGCGGCGGTGCGCTCGCCGACCTGGGCACCGGTCCGGGCCTGCCGGGCATCCCGCTGGCGATCGCGCTGCCCGGGCTCCGGGTCACGCTGGTGGAGAGCAACGGCAAGAAGGCGCGCTTCCTCCGCGAGGCGGTGCGCACGCTGCGGCTGGGCAACGTGTCGGTGGTCGAGGCGCGGATCGAGGCGGTCGACAGCCCCGGCACGTTCGACGCGATCACCGCGCGGGCGCTGGCCACGTTGCCGAAGATCCTCGAGCTGGGAGGCCACCTGCTGGCACCCGCGGGGCGGCTGCTCGCGATGAAGGGCGTGGTGCCGGAGGAGGAAATCGCCGCGCTGCCCCCTGGCTGGCGAGTGGAGCGGATCGAGCCGCTGGCCGTGCCCGGCCTGGAGGGCGAGCGGCACCTGGTGGTGGTCGCACGCGCCTGACGGGAAAACGCCGACTGGGACAGCGGTCCGGCGTGGCGTGGCGGCAGGCGGCATAATCGACCGCTCGGCCGGCACCATCCGGCCTCCCAGTCGCACGAGGGGCGCCGAGCCGCATGGCCCGCATCATTGCTGTCGCCAACCAGAAGGGCGGGGTCGGAAAGACCACGACCGCCGTCAACCTGGCCGCGGCGCTCGCGCGCACGCCGCAGCGGGTGCTGCTGGTCGACCTGGACCCGCAGGGCAACGCGACCATGGGCAGCGGCGTGGAGAAGCGCGGCCTGCAGGCCTCGTCGACCGACGTGCTGCTCGAGGAGATGCACGCGACCGACGCGATCGTGCGCGCGCCCGAAGGCTACGACCTGCTGCCGGGCAACATCGACCTGACCGCCGCCGAATTCGAGCTGATGGACGAGGAGGGGCGCGAACTGCGCCTGCGCCGCGCGCTCGAACCGCTGCGCGAGCGCTACGACTTCATCCTGATCGACTGCCCGCCGGCGCTCGGCCTGCTGACGCTCAACGCGCTGACGGCATCGGACTCGGTGCTGGTGCCGATGCAGTGCGAGTACTACGCGCTGGAAGGCCTGACCGCGCTGCTGGAAACGATCGACGCGCTGACCACGAAGCTCAACCCGAAACTCGAGGTCGAGGGCGTGCTGCGGACCATGTTCGACGTACGCAACAACCTGGCCAACGCGGTGTCCGCGGAGCTGGTGCAGCACTTCGGCGACAAGGTGTTCCGCACCGTGGTGCCGCGCAACGTGCGCCTGGCCGAGGCACCGAGCCACGGCCGCAGCATCGTGGGCTACGACGCGGCCAGCCGCGGCGGCGTGGCCTACCTGGGACTGGCCGGCGAAGTGATGCGGCGCACACGCGAACGCGCCACGCGCGACACTGCGCCTGCGCCGCAACGGAATACGGAGACGGTGGAATGAGTGTGGTGAAGAAGGCGGCGCCGAAGAAGCGCGGCTTGGGCCGCGGGCTCGAGGCGTTGCTGGGACCGAAGGCCGCGGCGGAAGCCGCTGCGCTGGAACCGCAGCCGGGCGAGGCGTTGCTGCGCCTGCCCGTCTCGCGCCTGCAGCCGGGCCAGTACCAGCCACGCAAGTCGATGGACCAGGCCAAGCTCGAGGAGCTGGCCGAGTCGATCCGCGCGCAGGGCGTGATCCAGCCCATCGTCGTCCGGCAGGTCGGGCAGGATCGCTACGAGATCATCGCGGGCGAGCGCCGCTGGCGTGCATCGCAACTCGCAGGGCTGGACGAGATTCCCGCGGTCGTGCGCGTGGTCGACGACCACGCCGTGGTCGCGATGGCGTTGATCGAGAACATCCAGCGCGAGGACCTCAACCCGCTGGAAGAGGCGTCCGCGCTGCAGCGGCTGATCGACGAATTCCACCTGACGCATGCCCAGGCCGCCGACGCGGTCGGCCGGTCGCGCGCCGCGGTGTCCAACCTGTTGCGCCTGCTGGAGCTACCGGACGAGATCCGGATGCTGGTCGAGACGCGCTCGCTGGAGATGGGGCATGCGCGCGCGTTGCTGACCGTCGCGCCGCCCGCGGCGATCGCGCTGGCGCGGCAGGCGGTCGAGCATGGCTGGTCGGTGCGCGAAGTCGAGCATCGCGTCCAGCAGCTGTCCGCCGGGAAGGTCACGCCCAACCGCACGCGCAAGGCCGCGCCGGGACGGCCGCAGGCCGACATCGCCGCGCTCGAGCGCGAGCTGTCGGAGACGCTCGGTTCGCGGGTGAACGTGCTGCACGGGCGCGGTGGCAAGGGGCGGCTCGTGATCCATTACGCCGACCTCGAATCGCTCGACGGCGTGCTGGACCGGCTGCGCACCAAGGCCTGAGCCTCCGCACATGACCGGGGCGCCGCAGCTGACGGTGGTGGTGCCGGTGCATGACGAGGCCGGCAACATCGGGCCGCTGGTGCGGGAAGTGGTGGGCGCGCTGCGCGGCGTCGTCGCGTTCGAGCTCGTCTATGTCGACGACGCGTCGTGCGATGCGACCCTTTCCGAGTTGCTGGCGCTGAAGGTCGAAGTGCCTGAGTTGCGCGTGCTGCGGCACGCAGTCCGCGCCGGGCAGAGCACGGCGATCCGCAACGGGGTGAAGGCCGCGCGCTCGGCGTGGATCGCGACGCTCGACGGCGACGGCCAGAACGATCCGGCGGATTTGCCGAAGCTGCTGGCCGCGCGCGAGGCCGCTGCGCCCGAGGTGAAGTTGCTCACCGGCTGGCGCGTCTCGCGCAAGGACACCGCGGCGAAACGCTGGGCCTCGCGCGCCGCCAATGCCATCCGGCGCCGGCTGTTGCACGACGACACGCCCGACACCGGCTGCGGCACCAAGCTGTTCGAGCGCGAGGCGTTCCTCGACTTGCCGTACTTCGACCACATGCATCGCTACCTGCCCGCGCTCATGCAACGCGCGGGCTGGCGCACGCTCAGCCTGCCGGTGCACCACCGCGCGCGTGGCAGCGGCGTGTCCAAGTACCGCAACCTGTCACGCGCGATCGTCGGCCTGCGAGACCTGCGCGGCGTGGCCTGGCTGGTCCGGCGCAGCCACGTGACCCGCGCCGAGGAACTCTGATGACCACCGACTTCATGAACACCGCGCTCCCTTGGCTCGAGTGGACCGGCATCCACATGAGCCCCTGGAAACTGATCGGCCTGACCGGCGCCCTGATGTTCGGCACGCGCTGGGTGGTCCAGTTCCTGGCCACGCGCCGGGCCGGGCGCCCGGTGATCCCCCGGCTGTTCTGGGTGATGAGCCTGGTGGGCAGCGTCATGACGCTGTCCTACTTCCTGTTCTCGGCCAAGCAGGACGCGGTGGGGATCGTGCAGAACCTGTTCCCGGCCTTCACGGCGGCCTACAGCCTGTGGCTCGACATCCGCCCGCGACCTTGCCCGGAGCCGCCCGGCCGGGCATAATGCCCGGCTCGCTGCGCCTTGCCCGTCCTTAGGGCCTGCAACGAGGCCGAAGGTCCCCGGGCAACGGGGGCCGCCCACGGACCTTCGAGGGTCCCGCTCCAGGAGTCGACCATGTCCCGCGTCTGCCAAGTAACCGGCAAGCGCGTGCAGACCGGCAACAACGTCTCGCACGCCAACAACAAGACCCGCCGCCGCTTCCTCCCCAACCTCCACGAGCGCCGCTTCTGGGTCGCCTCGGAGAACCGTTGGGTCAAGCTGCGCGTTTCCACCGCCGCCCTGCGCACCATCGACAAGAACGGCATCGACACCGTCCTCGCCGACCTGCGTGCCCGCGGCGAGAAGATCTGAGGAGGATCACACCATGGCAACCAAGCGCGACAAGATCCGGCTGATCTCCTCGGCCAACACCGGTCACTTCTACACGACCGACAAGAACAAGAAGAACACGCCGAACAAGATGGAGATCAAGAAGTACGATCCCGTCGTCCGGAAGCACGTGATCTACAAGGAAGGCAAGATCAAGTAAGGCGTCGCCTTGCATGATCCCGAAAGGAACCCGCCGAGAGGCGGGTTTCTTTTTGGCAGGCGCCGCTACCCGGTGATATCGACCGTCGCCACGCCCTGACGCGCGCACCAGGCATCGCGTTCACGCCGTGGCCTGCTGCAGGTGCCGTTCGAACGAGGCGTCGACCGCGGCGCGTCCGCCGCCGAGGATGTTGCGGCCCAGGCTATAGCCGTACACGTCCTCGAACGCGAGGCCTTGCAGGCGTTCGCGCATCGCGCGCACGTCGCTGCTGCGCATCGGCACGCCGTTCGGGTAGCTGTACATGAAGCTAACGTGG
>DASTUL010000147.1:0-10744 GCA_035759645.1 Lysobacteraceae bacterium
AACCCGATCTGCTGCTGCTGGACGAGCCGACCAATCATCTGGATATCGAGGCGATCGCCTGGCTGGAGGAGTTCCTGCGCGGCTGGCGCGGCAGCGTGGTGTTCGTCACCCACGATCGGCGCTTCCTGCGCGCGTTGGCGACTCGCATCCTCGAGATCGACCGCGGCCAGGTGACGAGCTGGCCGGGCGATTACGACAACTATTTGCGTCGGCGCGAGGAACGCCTGCATGCCGAATCGCAGGCGCAGGCATTGTTCGACAAGCGCCTGGCGGACGAGGAAGTCTGGATCCGGCAGGGCATCAAGGCGAGGCGCACGCGCGACGAGGGCCGTGTGCGGCGGCTGCAGGCGATGCGGGCCGAGCGGGCGCAGCGCCGCGACCTGTCGGGCAACGTGCGCATGGAGGTCGCGCAGGGCGGGGCGTCCGGGCGCAAGGTGATCGAGGCGAAGGACGTGTCCTTCGGCTACGGCGCGCGACAGGTCGTGCGCGATTTCTCGACGCTCGTGATGCGGGGCGACCGCATTGGCCTCATCGGCCCCAACGGTAGCGGCAAGACGACGCTGCTCAAGCTGTTGCTGGGCGAGCTGGCACCGGACGTCGGTAGCGTGCGGCTCGGCAGCAACCTGCAGGCGGCCTATTTCGACCAGTACCGCGCCACGCTGCGCGAGGACTGGAACGCGATCGAGAACGTGGCCGAGGGGCGCGAGAGCGTCACGATCAACGGCCGGCAGAAGCACGTGATCGGCTACCTGCAGGACTTCCTGTTCACGCCCGAGCGCGCGCGTGCGCCGATCACCCGGCTGTCGGGTGGCGAGCGTAATCGCCTGCTGCTCGCGCGCCTGTTCGCGCAACCGTCGAACCTGCTGGTGATGGACGAGCCGACCAACGACCTGGATGTCGAGACGCTGGAGCTGCTGGAGGACCTGCTGGCCGAATACCCGGGCACGCTGCTGCTGGTCAGCCACGACCGCGACTTCCTGGACAACGTGGTGACGTCCACGCTGGTGATGGAAGGCGACGGGGTGGTGGGGGAATACGTGGGTGGGTACACCGACTGGGAACGGCAGCGGTCGGGCGCGGCTCCGGCCGGAGGTGCGGCGCTGGTCCGATCCCCCGCACCCGTGCGCGAAACCCCTGCACCCGCACCGCCTGCGCCGAAGCGCAAGCGCAGCTTCAAGGAGACGCGGGAACTGGAGGAACTGCCGGCGCGCATCGAGGCGCTGGAGACGCGCATCGCCGCGATGACCGCGGCGATGGAGGATCCGGCCTGGCACCAGCGCGCGGGCGACGCGATCGCGACCGACGTCGCCGCATTGGCCGCGGCCCAGGCCGAACTGGATGTCGCCTACTCGCGCTGGTCCGAACTGGGCGACTGACTCTTCCTGACGTCGCCCTCGGGGCGGCTGTCGTCGGCGCGCTGCTGTCCGTGATCGTCCTCGGTCACGTTCGCGCGGGCGAGGTCACGGCGGTCCTTGTCCGAAATGCCGGCCAGGCCCTGGCCGAAGTTCTCGCCCTTGTCGGGATTGTGTTCGCGGTCGCGATTGCTCATGGCTGCCTCCGATCGTTGCGTGGCGGTCCAGCGTGCGCGCAGCGGGGTCTTTGTCCCGTCAAAGCACGCAGGAACTGAACGATTCAGCCTGTTGCCTGCGACGGATCACCGGTTGAGACGCGGCGTCGGCATCATTTCCCAATGTCCGCGCTCGCCGTCCAGCCTGGTTTTTTCGACATCGGTCCGCAGCAGCTGGCGGGCGATGCGGAAGGCGGCATCCGGTACCTGCCCGGGGTGGTGGATCCGGCGCTGGCGCAGGCCTGGTTCGACCTCGTGCGCGAGCGCGTCGGTTGGCAGGCGATGCGCCGCCCGATGTACGACCGGGTCGTGGACGTGCCGCGGCTGGTCTGCGCGTACCGGCTGGAGGATCCGGGCGTCCCCGAGCCCATCGGCGACATCGCCGCGCGTGTGTCCGCCGAGCTGGCCCAGCCCTTCAATACGGTCGGGCTCAACCACTATCGCGATGGCCGCGATAGCGTGGCGCCGCACAACGACAAGCTGCACACGCTGGTGCCGGGCCATGCGATCGCGGTGTTGTCGCTCGGCGCCACGCGACGCATGACCATCCGCAGGAAGCAGCCGCCGCGCCCGGCCATGCACATCGACCTGGAGCCGGGCAGCCTGCTGGTGATGAGCCACGCCTCGCAATTCCACTACGACCACGGCGTGCCCAAGGTCCGCGGCCCGGTGGGACCGCGGATCAGCCTGGCGTTTCGCGTGCGCCCGCGCGGGACGACCCGCGACTAGTCGCGCAGCCTCACGCGATTCCCACATGCGCGGCCGCGACCATGAGCGGCTGGGCACCAAGGACAACGCATGACGGATCCGTGGGAATGCATCGTGGTGGGCGCCGGCCCGGCCGGATTGTCCGCCGCGCTCTACATGGCGCGCTTCCGGCGCCGCGTCCTGGTCGTCCACGACGGCAGGACCCGGGCGGCGCGCATCCCGGAGACGCACAACGTGCCCGGGTTCCCGGACGGCATCGAAGGGCCGGCGCTCATCGCGCGCATGGGCGAGCACGCGCGGCGCCATGGCGCGGAGATACGGGAGGCGGAAGCGGTGGCCGCGCACAGGGATGGCGCAGCCTTCGTGCTGGAACTGGCCGACGGCGAAACGTTGCGTGCCGATTCGCTGGTGCTCGCCACCGGCCTGCGACTCAACGAACCGCCGCTACCCCACGCGCGACACGAGGCCGCGATCCGCGACGGGGTGCTGCGCTATTGCCCGATCTGCGACGGTTTCGAGCACACGGGCGAGCGCATCGGCGTGCTCGGCTGCGACTCGTCGGGCGCGGCCGAAGCGCTGTTCCTGTGCCAGTACAGCGAAGACGTGACCCTGCTGCCGATGGACATGCCGGAGCTGACCGCCGCACAGCGCGGCGAACTGGAGTCAGCGGGCATTACCGTGGAGTCGCGGCCGGTGGCCGGTCTGGACCCATTCGAGGACCGGTTCGAGATCCGCCTGGAAGGCGAGGCCTTGCCGCTGGTGTTCGATGTCGTTTACCCCGCGCTGGGCAGCCGCCAGCGGACGGAACTGGCCGCGATGCTCGGGTTGGCGCTGGACGAGGCAGGCGCCGTCGACGCGCGTTCGCCACTCGGGACCGACGTGCCGGGACTCTATTGCGCCGGCGACATCGTCGATGGACTGGACCAGATCAGCGTGGCGATGGGCCATGGCGCGGTCGCGGCGACGCGCGCGCACAACTGGTTGCGGGAGCGGGATGGGGAGGTGCTTCGGGACGGGTGAGGGTCCCGGATTTCGCTTCGCTGCATCCGGCCTACGGCTGCATCCGGGCTACGCGTATGAATTTACGTCGCGGCTTTCTTGCGGTTGCGGGGGGGCGAGGAGGTCGGTGCCGGGCCGGGGCTGTCGATCTTGGTGAGCACGCGGGTGGTGCCGAGCACTTCGATGCGGCCGCCGGCCTTGTGGAACGCGTCCAGGTCGGCCGCGATGCGCTCGTGGGTCATGCGGCGCCCGGAATCGGATTCCTTGCGCTTGGCGACGTAGCGGGTCGGGGGTGCTGGGGTGGCCATGGTGACTCCTTGGGTTAGGCGATGACGGGTTCGCGGCGGTAGTGCAGCAGGCGGCCGCGGTACGGCGCGGGGTCCTGGTCGTCGCGCGGGCAGCGCGTCGAAGCGACCGAGAACCCCTGGGTGGCCAGGGCGCGGCTGAATCGCGAACTGTTGCCGCGGCCCGGGTCGGTGACCAGGACCTCGGCGGTGACGTTGGCGTGGCGTTCGATGACGCCGCCGAGCAACGCCACCTGCGCAGGTTCGTACAACACGTCGCTGGCGATGATCAGGTCGAAGCGCCCGAGCGTCGGCAGGGGCACGTCCCAGCGCAGTTGCCGGTAGACCACCGCGTCCAGCGCGTTGAGCGCCGCGTTGTAGGCGAGGAACGGCTCGGCCAGCGGGTGCACGTCCGACGCGGTGACGCGCGCGCCGCGGCGCTGCAGGACCAGGCTCGCCAGCCCGATGCCGCAGCCCAGCTCCAGGATGCGCTTGCCGGCGATGTCGAAGCCGTGCATCGCCTGGGCCAGGAGCTGCCCCGCCGGCCACAACTGCCCGAACAGGCTCCATTGCGCGGACGAGATGCCAAGCGCGTCGCCGTGGCCGTCCGGATCATGGAATTGCTGGGTGTCGCTGAGCACGCGCAGGCGCCATGCATCGCCGCCGACGTGCATGGCGAGCATGCGGGTGGAATAACCGGGCATTGTCAAGGGACCATCCTACGCCATCGGGGGCATACTCGCCCGATGACGCCGAACCCCGAATACCTCGCGAGGCTCCGTTCCGGGGTCGGAAAGGCGCCTTTTCCGCAACTCCTCGGGCTCGAGCTCGCGGAAATCGACTTCGACACCTGCAGGATCGACCTCGTCCTCGCTGAACGTCACCTGCAGCCGTTCGGAATCGTTCATGGCGGAGTCCTGGCCAGCCTCATCGACACGGCGACCTTCTGGGCGGTGTTCCTGCGCCTGCCGGAGGACGACGGGCTGGTGAACGTCGACCTGAAACTGAATTACCTCAAGCCCGTGCGCACCGGGCGCCTGCGCACCGAGGGCCATTGCCTGCGCGCAGGCCGGCAGGTGAGCTACGCGGAGGCGTCCGTGCTGGACGAGGCCGGTGGCCTGGTCGCCCACGGCACCTCGACGCTGATGGCGCTGCCGGGCAAGGGCCTGCGCATCGGCGTGCCCAAGTTCCTGGACGACTGACGCGACCGCTCAGTCGCAGCGCACGCGCTCCATCCCGCCACCCAGGTCGGTCAACGTGCGGCCGTCGTCCGACAGGCGGAAGCGATACGTCGCCTGGCGCGTCTCGCCTTCGCCGGTGAGCTCGGCCGTGATGGTTACGTCGGACGGTCCGCTGGCCACTTCGGTGATCGGCCCGCTGCTTTCGTGGAACGTGATCGTGTCGCTGCCGATGATCAGGTGCGATACGTGGCCGGTCGTGTCGCACGCGGCCGGGTCGGCGGCATAGGTTCCCTGGAATCGCGTCGGGGCCGACGCGTCGGGGGCGGGGTCCACGTCCGTGGGCGGGTCCGCATCGCCGCCGGGTCCGGGCGTCGGGCCTGGTTCGACCACTGGCGGTGGCAGGTCGACGGGCCCATCCGTGGCAGGGAGCGCCGCGTCGGGTTCCGCATCGGAGTCGGCGGCGCCCGCGTCGCGGTCGGCGTCGCAACCAACGGCAAGCGCCAGGGCAGCCGACAGGGCGAGGGTGGTGGCGAAGTGCATCCCGGTGACGCGCATGGGCTTGCTCCTGGTGCGAGGTGCGCACACGATCCCCGACCGGGCGTGATCGGCGGGTCGACGGCCCGGCTGTCAACGGCCGGCTGTCAACGGGCTACATCACCGCCAGGCGGCGATTGCCGAAATGCCACGGGAACTCGCGGGAGATCTGCACCTTGCGTTCGATCGATCCCAGGATCACCTCGGCGAAGTTGACGCCGGCCATCGCGCTGCACGAGCCGAGGTTCCCGGGACTGAACACGTTCACCTCCAGGATCGTGTCGCCGATGATGTCGATGCCGACCAGGAACATACCGTCTTCCAGCAGCTTCGGCCGAATACGCTCGGCCACCATCAGTTCGCGCTCGGTGATGCGCACGGGGGCCGCCTTGCCGCCGGCGTGGATGTTGCTGCGGATGTCGCCTTCGCCGGCCACGCGCCGCATCGCCGCGTACTTGCCGTCGACCTGGAGCGGCAAGCCGTTCATCAGGAACAGGCGGATGTCGCCCTTGTCCGCGCCCTGCACGTAGGCCTGGGCGATGACGTAACCGTCGCGGCTCACGGCCTCGATGATCTGGTTGAGGTTGTCGCCGGACTTGCGGTTCACGAGGAACACGCCTTGCCCGCCAGAGCCCTGCAGCGGCTTGAGCACGACCTTGCCGCCGTGCTTCTTCGCGAATGCCTTGATGTCGCTCGGGAAGCGCGTGATCAGCGTCTCGGCGCGAACCTCGCGCGGGAAGGACTGGAAGTACAGCTTGTTGGTCGCCTGCGACAGCGCCCCCGGGTCGTTGAGCACGAGCACGCCCTGGCGCGCCGCGCGGCGCCCGAACTGGATGCCCACGTCCTCCGCCCACGGTCGCTCGGCCGCGTCGTTGGACGGGTCGTTGCGCAGCATCAGCACGTCGATGTCGGTGACCTCCACCAGCCGCGTGTGTTTCGCGACCGATTGCAGGTCCTTGAAGAAGCGTGCCAGCGAGCGACGCCGCGGTTGGCGGCTCCCCGGCACGAAGCGCGCGTGGGCGCGCATCCGGTCGTCGACGTCGAACACGAAGTCCTCCGGGGTGATGTAGCAGACGTCGTGCCCGCGGCGGGATGCCTCGTGGGCGAGCAGGGTGGTGGTGTAGCCCTGGTACTCGTCTTCCATGGCGTTGACGAAGAAGGCGATCAGCATGGGTTGCCTCGGATCAGGTCGATGAAGGAGCAGCCTTCGCGGATGCGCGCCACGTGGCGGCGCGCGGAGGGGCGGGACAGGAACTCGGGAAGTGCCGCCGGCGCACGCAACATGCCGCGCGCGAGCAGTTCGTCGACGACGGGAACGTGGTGCGCGGCGATCTTCCCGAACCAGAACGGGTCCAGGTCGCGACCGGTGGCCAGGAAGGCGAACACCGCCCGCAGGCCGCGCAGGTAGATGGCGTCCTTGGCGAGGCCACCGGATCGATAGACGCGCGCGGCGATGTTGAACGCGCCGCGGTGGCTGAAGCCGTGCCCGTCGGCGAGCAGCCGGTGGCACTCGGTGAACGTGGCGCCGGCGAGCATCGCGTCGACGGCGACCACCCGCGCGGCCAGCAGCCGCAGGCGCGCATCGGTCAGCCCGTCGACGGCGAATTCGGCGAAGACGCCCAGTCCTTCCTGGATGCCTTCGTAGCCCGCCAGACCATCGCCGAAGATGCCCAGGCCCTGCGCACGGCCATTGATGCAGGTGAGCACGTGCACGCTCACTTCGTGCTGCAGCAACGCGTCGAGGCGGCCGCGGCGCATGCGGGTGTCGGTCGAGACGAGCAGCTCGTTGCCGGTGACCATCAGCCCGGGTCCGATGTCCTCGCGCAGGCTGACGGTGGCCTCGAAGCCGGGCACGTCCTGCCGGTAACGCGCAATCAGCGCCTCGGCCGCGGCCTTGACGGCGTGGCAGTCGACCGGCGCGTCGTCGCCGGTGCCGCCGCAGCTCTCGCCGCCGGGAGGTACCTCGGCCAGGATCGACCTCGCCTGTTCGAGCAACTCGACCGATACCGGCCCGTACTGCAGCACCGACGCGTGGCTGAACTTCGGTGTGTTGCGGAACTGCAGCATCAGCAGCTGCTGGTCGATCTCCAGCTGCTTCTCGCGGAACAGCGTCTCGAGCACCGGGTCCTCGACGCTGCCCATGTCGATCGCGTACAGCGCACGCTTGGAGCGTTCGGGGCTGACGGTGAGCGGCCGGTAGCGGAACTCCGGCGGCTTGGCGCCGCGCGTCGCGCGGTACGCCTCGTACGCCTCGCCGGTGTTGATGGGCGAGACGCTGAGCAGGAAGTCGAAGGTGCCGCTGATGCGGTGCAGTTCGCGATCCACCTTCAGCGCGGCATCGACGAAGCTGCTCCGGCCCAGCGCGCGGTGGTGTTTCGGCGCCTGGCGCCCGGTGGCCGCGAGGAAGGCGGAAAACGCGCGCAGCAGGACATCGAACACGCCGGCTTCCAGCGCATGGAAGACCTGCGGGTAGATGCGTTCGTCGCCGGGGATGCGATAGACCTGCGGCACGCCGAGCGACAGGCAGGACAGGCCGTCGAACGACTCCACCAGGTCGGCGAGTCCCGGCTCGGGGAACGCCAACGGCACCGAGTCGATTTCCGGTTCGCGCAGGTCCAGGCACAGCCCGGCCAGTGACTGCGATAGGCATGCCGCGACCGCCTTGGCCGGTGCATCCGCAGAGGCGCCGACGGCGAAGCGGTAATGCTCCAGGCGCGCGCTCTCGTCGTCCAGGTTCGGGTCCGCGGGCAGGTCGTGCAGCGACACGAGCAGGAAGCGCCCATCAATGGCGGAGGGTCCGCCGCGGTGGTGCGCGAGCACCGTGCGCACGCACGCCAGCGCGTCCTGGTCCGCATCGTCGCCCTCGGGCCAGACCAGGTTGGCGGGGCTGATGGCCGCCACGCGCTGGGCCAGGCTGAAGGACACGTCCGGATGACGGTTGACGACGAGGAAGGGCAGCGGACGGTCGATGTGGATCCGGCCGCCGGCGTCCAGCGGACGCCGGTAGGCGCCATCGCTGGCGAGGTAGCGATGCGTGCCGATGTCGGTGGCGCTAGCCATGCAGGATCGCCCGGCCCGCGTCCGCGGCGTGGGTGATGAAGCCGCGCATCGCCGGCAACGCGCACGCGTCCGGTTCGCCGGTCCACTCGTCCATGTAGAACTTCTTGAACTCGACCGCGAGGGCGCAGCCGGTGCCCGGGTATCGTTCGTGGACGAAGCGCGCGAGCTGGCCGCGGCCCTGGAACGCGACGTTCTCGCGCACGTCGAGGTGGCGGCCCAGGAAGTCGAATCCGCGCATTGCTTCGGTTAGCGGGTCGACCAGGAACGCCCACCGGTCGCGCGGCATCGAGAACGTGCCCAGGTTGATCTCCGGCGCGTCTTTCGCCGCCATTGCGGCACCTTCCGGCCCGTCGCGGCGATGGTTGTAGCTGTGCACGTCCAGCAGCAGGAAGCGCCCGTGCGCGGCCACCACGTCGTCGAGCAGCTGCGCCAGCATCGCGTAGAAGGCCCGGTGCATCCGTAGCGACGCTTCCACCAGGTCCGCGGGCGGCGATGCGCGCCACACCTGCAGGCCCCAGCTCTGTTCGGGCCGCAGGTAGACGGCATCGTCTTCGGCGCGGTTGAGGTCCACTTCGAAGCGCGACCGCAGCGGGACGACGTGCGTGGGCACGCCCGACACCGCCTGGCCGGTGAAGGGATCCTCCTCGCGCAAACGGGTGGCCGCGTCGAGCGACATCGCGGCCTCCACTTCCGGTCGCAGCAGGGTGCCGTCGTGGATCGCCGTGGCGACGATGCAGTCGTCGCCGCGTTGCAGGGTCCACCAGGGCATGGCCGTGTTGGCGCGAATGGCCGCATTCATCCGGACACTGTGGTCGATGCTGCGTCCACGAGATGTGTAACAACGCATACAGCGTTCGCGGCGGCCGGTGGTTCACCTTCGCGGGGCTATCATTTCCGCTGGTTCGGCAGGTGGATTCGTGGAGGCGACATGGCAACCGGGTGGGCAGGCGACGGCGCCGTGCAGGACCAGATCGACGCGACGGTGAAGGACGGGATCAAGCGCGCCCGCAGCCAGTTGCGCGCGGGACCGGGCCTGAGTCGATGCGAGGAATGCGACGCCGACATCCCGGAGGCGCGCCGCAAGGCCGTGCCGGGCGTGCGCCTGTGCATCGCCTGCCAGGAAGCCGAGGACCGCGATAACGGGATCGCCAGCGGCTACAACCGCCGCGGCAGCAAGGACAGCCAGTTGCGCTAGGCGGGGACGCCCGACGGCCGGGCCATCGCGATCGACACCTGGTTGCGGCCGTCGCGCTTGGCCCGGTACAGCGCCGCATCAGCGGCATCCAGCCAGTCCTGGAGGTCGGTGTGCCCGTCGGCGTCCGCCACCCCGACGCTGATGGTCGGCCGCACCAGCGGTTGCTCGTAGATGCGCATCGCCGCCACCGCGTCGCGGATCCGGTCGGCCGTGCGCGAGGCGTCGTCCCGCGACGCGCCCGGCAGCAGCACCGCGAACTCGTCGCCGCCCAGCCGCCCCGCGAAATCGTGCGTGCGGATGTTCCGGCGGATCGCCGCGGCCATGGCGCGCAGCACTTCGTCGCCGACCCCGTGGCCGTGGCTGTCGTTGATGTCCTTGAAATGGTCGACGTCGATCAGCACCAGCCCGGCGGCTTCCCCCCGGGCGTGGTGCCGCGAAAGCGCGAGGGCCGCCTGTTCGCGCCAGTAGCCGCGGCCGAACAGCCCCGTGAGCGTGTCGGTGCGGCGCAACTGGTCCAGCAGGTGGTTCTGGCGTGTCACCTGGCGGATCAGCCGGTAGCTCGCCAGGCTCACCGCGACGGTATGGATCAGGATGATCGGCAGGCAGGCCACGAGCACCGTCATGCTGGTGGCGGGCTCGAACACGAATCCCGTCGCCAGGCCGGTGGCGAGCAGGCCGGCGACCATGCCCGGCACCGAGCGCAACCACAGGCGCGGTACGCCGGAGCTGATCTTGTCGACGGTGGTCAGCGTGACGAGCAACACGCAGGGGAGCAGGTTGAAATGAAGCAGTGGCACCCACGCGCCGGCCAGCGCCGAGTCCAGCAGCAGGTTGCGCAACTCGGCGCGATACGGATCGCGGCTGCGCGAGGCGACGAAGTACGCGAGGTGCGGCCAGGCCACGGCCGTGAATCCGAGCCATGCCCATTCCGGCCAGGGCGCTCCCTGTTCGTGCAGCACCGCGGCAATGGCGATGCCGCCCAGCGCCATGCCGAGCAGGCGCAGGCGATAGATGAGGCTCGGCAGCTGGCGACGTTCGCGCTGCATCAGCCGGTGTCCGCGCCGGCGGGACAGATCATCGACTTCCCCCTGGAAGGTTCGATTCGCCAGCATGATAGGAACATACCCACGTCCGAAATGGGCCGTGCGGCGCAGTTCGGCAGGCCGGGGGCGGCGTGATGAAGTGCTTCGTCTACGTGGCGCCCTGTGCCTGGGAG
>DASTUL010000148.1:0-12514 GCA_035759645.1 Lysobacteraceae bacterium
GCACGACGTGGCCACCGCGTTCGGCGCGGAAGCCGAGGGCGTTGCGCTTTGGGATTGCGGGCTGGCCGACGATGGCGCGCCGGCGGGGTTCTGGATCGCCGCCGACCAGCTGCAGCCCACGACCAGGTTCCACGTGTTCGAGCGCGCCACCCTGGCGCCGGTCGGTTCCTTCAGCGGCGAGACCGTGGCGTGGACCGACGGCATCGCGTTGCACGCCGCCGCGGCGCCGGGCTTCCCGCACGGCGCGCTGTTCGCGGTGCACGACGACCGCTCGGTGGCCGCGTTCGACCTCGGCGACGTCGCGCGCGCACTGGGACTCGGCGGGGCCTGCCTGCGCTAGCGGCCTATAATCGCCGCCCCCCTTCGCAACACCCCGCCATGTCCGATGTTTCCACCGAAGCCGCGCGCCGTCGCACGTTCGCGATCATCTCGCACCCGGACGCGGGCAAGACCACGCTGACCGAAAAGCTGCTGCTGTTCGGGGGCGCGATCCAGATGGCCGGCTCGGTGAAGGGCCGCAAGGCGGCGCGCCACGCGACCTCCGACTGGATGGCGCTCGAGCAGGAGCGCGGCATCTCGGTGACGTCGTCGGTGATGCAGTTCCCGTACGCTGGCCGCATCGTCAACCTGCTCGACACGCCCGGCCACGCGGACTTCGGCGAGGACACCTACCGCGTGCTCACCGCGGTGGATTCCGCGCTGATGGTCATCGACGTGGCGAAGGGCGTCGAGGAACGCACGATCAAGCTGATGGAAGTCTGCCGGCTGCGCGACACGCCGATCATGACCTTCATCAACAAGCTCGACCGCGAGGGCAAGTCGCCGATCGACCTGCTGGACGAGGTCGAGTCGGTGCTGGGCATCCAGTGCGCGCCGGTGACCTGGCCGATCGGCATGGGCCAGCGCCTGAGGGGTGTCGTGCACCTGGTCTCGGGCGAGGTGCACCTGTACGAGCAGGGCCGCAACTTCACCCGGCAGGACTCGACCATCTTCCCGTCGATCGACGACCCGCGCCTGGCCGAGCGCATCGGCGAGGCGATGCTGGCCGAGCTGCGGGACGAGCTCGAACTCGTGCAGGGCGCGTCGCATCCCTTCGACCTGGGCCGGTACCTGGCGGGCGAGCAGACGCCGGTGTTCTTCGGCTCGGCCGTCAACAACTTCGGCGTGCAGCCGCTGCTCGACTTCTTCGTCGAGCACGCGCCATCGCCGCAGCCGCGGGCGACCACCGCGCGCGAGGTCGCGCCGTACGAGCCGCATCTCACCGGTTTCGTGTTCAAGATCCAGGCCAACATGGACCCGCAGCACCGTGACCGCGTGGCGTTCATGCGCATCTGCTCCGGCAAGTTCACCGCCGGCATGAAGGCCTTCCACGTGCGCACCGGCAAGGACATGAAGCTGGCCAATGCGCTGACCTTCATGGCGTCCGACCGCGAGATCGTGGAGACCGCGTACCCGGGCGACGTGATCGGCATCCACAACCACGGCACCATCTCGATCGGCGACAGCTTCAGCGAGGGCGAGGTGCTGGCGTTCACCGGCATCCCCAACTTCGCGCCGGAACTGTTCCGCCGCGCGCGCCTGCGCGACCCGCTCAAGCTCAAGCAGTTGCAGAAGGGGCTCGCGCAGTTGAGCGAGGAAGGCGCCACGCAGTTCTTCAAGCCGCTGATGAGCAACGACCTGATCCTGGGCGCGGTCGGCGTGCTGCAGTTCGAGGTCGTCGCCTACCGCCTGAAGGACGAGTACGGCGTGGACGCGGCGTTCGAACCCGTCCAGGTCACGACCGCGCGCTGGGTGAAGGGCGACGACGCGCGCAAGCTCGAGGAATTCCGCGACAAGAACGCGATGAACCTCGGCGAGGACGCCGCCGGCCAACTGGTCTACCTGGCGCCGACCCGAGTCAACCTGCAGCTGGCGCAGGAACGCTGGCCGGGCCTGCGGTTCGATGCGACGCGCGAGCACGCGCAAGCGCTGGCGAACGGGTGATCCGGTCGTTCAGGTCGGTCGGGTGCGTCCTCCTATACTTTCGGGAATGAAGGACGACCAGATTCTCGAGCGGCTCGGGGACGCCAGGCGACTGGCCGAAGTCGCACGGACCGGCTGGGCGGATTCGCCACCCGAAGAGGAATTCGACCGGCTGACGCGGCTGGCCGCCAGGGTGCTGGGCGTGCCGGCGACGTTCATCGCCCTGGTCGAGCGCGAGCGCGACTTCTACAAGAGCCACTTCGGGTTCGGCGAACCGCTGGCCTCCGTCCGGCAGCTCGAAGGCCGGACCTTCTGCCACTACGCCGTGAGTTCATCGCGACCGCTCGTGATCGGCAACACCGAGCGGGACCCGGTGTATCGGGACGTCCCGACCGTCAGGACCCTGGGCGTGCGTGCCTATCTCGGCATTCCGCTCATCATCGAAGGCCAGGCGATCGGGAGCTTCTGCGCCATCGACTTCGAACCGCGTGACTGGAGCGACCTCGACGTCGAGGTGATGACCGAACTCGCCACTTCCACGCTGCGCGAGCTCAAGCTCCGGCAGGCGCTCGCCTAGCCGTACGCGATGTAACGCTGCAACTGGTCGATCTCGACCTGCTGGTCCTCGATCACCGCGCGCACCAGGTCGCCGATCGACACGACGCCCAGCACCGCGTCGCGCTCGAGCACCGGCAAGTGGCGGATGCGCCGGTCGGTGACCAGTTGCATGCAGTGCTCGATGCTGTCGTCCAGCCGGACGGTGACGACCTTCGCGGTCATGATGTCGCGCACCGGCGTGTCGTGCGACGAGCGCCCCTGCAGCACGATCTTCCGCGCGTAATCGCGTTCGGACAGGATGCCGGCCAGGCGCCCCGCCTGCATCACCACCACCGCGCCGATGCCCTTTTCCGCCATCAGCCGGATGGCGTCGATGACCGGGGCATCCGGACCGATCGCGAAGACCTCAGGCGCCTTGGCCTCGAGCAGGTGCCGTACCTTGCGCATGGCTCCCTCCTTGCCCCGGATGGACCTGCCACGAGGATACTCCCGTGGGCGGGCGCCAGGCATCCACCAGGTAAAGCGGCCGCTGCTTGGCTTCTTCGTACAGGCGACCCAGGTATTCGCCGATCAACCCCAGCGCGACGAGCTGGGTGCCGCCCAGGAACAGGATGACGGCCATCATGGTCGGCCAGCCGGCGACCGGGTCGCCCCAGAAGAGCGCCTTCAACACGATCCATAGCCCGTAGCCAAAGGCCAGCAACGCGGTCGCCACGCCCAGGTAGGTCGCCACCCGCAGCGGCGCGGTGCTGAAGCTGGTGATGCCCTCCAGCGCGAAATTCCACAGCTTCCAGAAGTTGAACTTGCTCTCGCCCGCCATGCGCGCGTCGCGCTGGTAGGGCACCGCGATGCGGTTGTAGCCCACCCAACCGAACAGGCCCTTCATGAAGCGGTGTCGCTCGCGCAACTGCGACAGCGCGGCCAGCGCGCGCGGGGACAGCAGGCGGAAATCGCCGGTATCGCGGGGGATCGGCGTCTTCGACAACCGTCCGATCAAGCGATAGAACGCATGCGCGGTGGCGCGCTTGAGCCACCCCTCGCCATCGCGTTCCAGGCGCGTGCCGAACACGTCGTCGTGCCCCTCGCGCCACAGCTCGACGAAGCGCGGGATCAGCTCGGGCGGATCCTGGCCGTCGGCGTCGAGGATCAGCGCGGCACCTTCGTGGACGTGGTCCAGCCCGGCGGTGAGCGCCGCTTCCTTGCCGAAGTTGCGCGACAGTCGCAGGACGCCGACGCGCGGGTCCGCTTCGGCGAAGGCCTGCAGCAGGCCCCAGGTGCCGTCGTGGCTGCCGTCGTCCACGTACAGGACGCGGGCATCCACGCCATCGCGCGCGGAGAGCTGGTCGCACACGGCCGCCAGCCGCGGTTGCAGCAGCGGCAGGGACTCCGCCTCGTTGCAGGCGGCGATGACGATGGTCAGCTGGTCGCGCGACATGGAGGCGATGGTACTAGTCCAGCGCGTCCAGGTAGCCCGTGCCGCCGATCTGCCGCATCTGGCGCTGGATGGCCGACGTGCGGCCGCGCACGTAGGGGCCCGGATTGGGCACGCTGTAGCGCTTCGGGCTGGGCAGCACGGCCGCCAGCCGCGCGGCCTCGGCAGGCGCCAGGGCGGCCGCATCCTTGCCGTACCACGTCCGCGCGGCGGCCTGCGCCCCGTACACGCCGTCCCCGAATTCCGCGACGTTGACGTACACCTCGATGATCCGCGCCTTGGGCCACAGCGCCTCCACCAGGAGCGTGTACCAGGCCTCGATGCCCTTGCGCACCCAGCCGCCGCCGCTCCACAGGAACAGGTTCTTGGCGACCTGCTGGCTGATCGTGCTGGCGCCGCGCAGCTTTTCCCCGCGCGCGTGTTCCTCGCGCGCCTTCTCGATCGCCACGAAGTCGAAACCGCCGTGCTCCGCGAAACGCTGGTCCTCCGCGGCGATCACCGCCACCGCGACGTGCGGCGAGATCTCGTCGAGATCGCGCCAGTCGTGCGCGACGCGGAAGTCCCATTGGCCGTTCCCCCACGCCTCGAACTGACGCGCGGCCATGAACGCGCTGAACGGCGGGTCGACGAACCGCAGCACCACGACCTGCAGCACCGTGAACGCGACCAGCGCGATGCACAGCCATGCCAGGCGACGCAGCCAGCGCCGCGCCCGGCCTGGGCGTCGCTTCACGGGAGGGGCCATACAATTCCAGGGCGCATTCGACAGCGCGCAATGGTACTGCCCCCATGGACGACGCTTCGCACGATCCCGACCGGCTGACCCGCTTCCTGCTGGAGGCCGCAGGCGTGCGGGGCGTGCGCGTGCACCTGGACGAGGCGTGGCGCGAGATCGCGTCCCGCGCCGAATATCCGCGCGAGGTGTCGCTGCTGCTGGGACAGGCGGTCGTCGCCACCGCGTTGCTCACCGCGCACGCGAAGGTCGAGGGGCGCCTGTCGCTGCAGTTGCGCGGCGAACAGGGGCCGCTGCGGCTGCTGTTCGCCGAGTGCACCGCCGCCGGCACGCTGCGTGGCATCGCGAGGCTGGACGAGGACGAGGCGATCGAGGACGGCAACGGCGCGCCCGGCCCGGCCAGCCCCCCGGGCACCGACCTGCGCGACTTCGGCCCGGGGGCGATCCTGGCGATCACCATCGAGAACCCTTCACCGTCCGGGCGCGAACCCATGCGCTACCAGGGACTGGTGCCGCTGGAGGCCCCGACGCTCGCCGGCGCGCTCGAGGACTATTTCCGCCAGTCCGAGCAGCTCCCGACGCGGCTGCTGCTGGTCGCCGACGCCGCCAGGGCCGCCGGGATCATGTTGCAGAAGCTGCCGGGGGATGCCGGCGATGACGACGGCTGGACCCGCGCCAGCGCCCTGCTCGACACCCTGGCGCCCCAGGAACTGCTGGACTGGCCGGTCGCCACGCTGCTCCACCGCCTGTACCACGAGGACGGCGCGCGCCTGATGGACCAGCGGCCGCTGCGGTTCCACTGCTCGTGCTCCCGCGAGCGGGTGGCCGACGTGCTGCGGTCGCTCGGCGAGGAAGAGGCCAGGGCGGCCGCCGCGGAGGGCATGGCCGAGATCCGTTGCGAATTCTGCGGCCAGCGCTACCATTTCGACGCGGATGCCATCGGGGCGCTCTTCGCGGCCGGCTCCACGGCCCTGGAGCCCCCGCCGAGCCTCCAATAAGGCGCCTTCACGGCGTTGCGACGCCGTCCGGCGGATTGTTAAGGAAACATAAATCGGGTAGGCTACGGATGAGCCTTGAATGGGGAACTTGCCGGCGCTCCACCGGTCGATATCCAGCGATGCCAATGCGCCTGTCGCCACCGCTGAGTGCCCTGATCCTCGCCGCCGCGTTGGCGTTTGCGGGAGGCGTCCACGCGCAATCGGGATCGACCGGCGCGACCGACGACCAGGCCGCGCTCCCCGTCTGGAACAACGACAAGCTCGAAGCCGTGCTCCTGCTCGAGCCCGCCGCCAGCAGCGCCGGTGCGCGCTGGAAGTTCGGGCGCACCTCGCTGGATGCGGCGTTCGGGTTGCAGGACGGCGATTCGCTCGGCCTGCTGTGCGATCGAAAGAGCGGCATCGCCGGGGCCATCGGCAACCTCGCCGAGAATTGCAGTGTCGCCGCTGTCGGCGGCAGGCGCGCCAGTGCCACGGCCAGCGTCGCGCGCGCCGGCAACCGGCTCGGCCTGACCTTCGGCACCGGTCGCGACATGCTGCCTTCGTGGCTCGCGCCGCGCGGCGCGCGTTACGAGCAGAACGACCTCACCGTGTTCGCGCAGAAGAGCTTCGGCAGCGAGGCCGTGGTGTCGATCGGCGGCACCGTCGCGCATGCGCGCCTGGTCCCCGCCGACCAGGTGCCCGCGCTCGCCGATCGCTGGAGCAGCAAGAGCCTGAGCATCGGCGGCGGCATCGGCGATTTCGGCGCCAGCATCGTCGGCCGCGTGGTCGACGTGCCCGGCCAGCCGGAACAGTGGCAGGGCCTCGGCGTGGGCTTGACCTGGCGCACGCCGTGGAGCGGCAAGCTCACGGTCGGCGCGGAAAACGTGGTCACCCGCGGCCGCAATCCCTTCTCGCCCGCTTACCAGGGCGACGAGGAAGAAGGCACCATTCCGTACGTGCGCTACGAGCAGGACCTGTAGTCCCCGGCGAGCACCGACTGCGTTGCGTCTTATCATTGACGCATGACGACGCTTTCCCCGGACGCGCTGGCCCAGCGCATCGGCGCGCTGGCCCGCGAGGCGGACCAGGCCACCGCGAGCGGCAACCCCGCGCACGCCGCACGATGCTGGCAACGACTCCTGGCGCTCTCGCCCGGGCAACCGCAGGCCATGGCGCGGTTGGCGCAATGCCACCTGGCCTTGGGCGACATCGGCAGCGCGCGTGGGGTGCTGGAGGAAGTCGTCGCCCTGAAACCTGACCTCGCGATGGCCCATGCGCTGATGGCGCGCGTGCATGTCGCCGATGGGCAGCCCGACCGCGCGATCGAGGCGCTGGACCGGGCCATCCGCCACGACGCGTTCGCATGGGGCGCCCTGTTCGAAAAAGCACGGCTGCTGGAAGCCGCCGGACGCAAGCGCGAGGCGGCATTGTGCTGGAGCACCGGCCTGCAGTTGTTGCCCGCCGACGCCGCGCGCGCGCCGCAGTTGCAGGACACCATCGCCTCCGCGCGCGCCGCGTCGACCGCCAACCAACGGGAATTGCGCGACTTCCTGGAGGCCCGCACCAGCGGGCTGCGGCAGCAGGAGAACCGGCGCGATCTGGAGCGCTTCGAACATTGCCTGGACATCGTCACCGGCAAGCGCAGGTTCGTGACCGCCAACCCGATCAACCTGCCGATGCCGCAACTGCCGGCGATCCAGTTCTTCCATCGCGAGGACTTCGACTGGGCGCCTGCGGTCGAAGCGGCGACGCCGCGGATCCTGGCGGAACTCGAGGCGGTTTCCGGCGGCGACCGCGCGGGTTTCGAACCGTACGTGCAGACCCGGCCCGGCGATCCCGCGGGCCAGTTTTCGGAACTCGACCGCAACCTGTCGTGGGGCGCCTACTTCCTGTGGAAGCATGGTCGCCGCATCGATGCCCACTGCGCCGCCTGCCCCGCGACGGTCGCCGCCGTCGAACAGGCGCCGATGGTGCACGTGCGCGCACGCGCGCCCGCCGTATTCTTCTCGGAATTGCAGCCGCACACGCACATCCCCCCGCACAACGGCGCGACCAACACCCGCCTGACGGTGCACCTGCCGTTGATCGTTCCGGACGGCTGCGCCTTCCGCGTCGGCGACGACACCCGGCCCTGGATCCCCGGCGAGCTCTTCATCTTCGACGACACGATCCTGCACGAAGCCTGGAACCGCAGCGATTCGCGACGCGTCGTGCTCATCTTCGACATCTGGCACCCGATGCTGACCGCGCTCGAGCGGGAACTGGTCACGCAGACGGTCGAGGGGCTGGCCGAGTTCTACGACGACGCGGCCGAGTTGGGCGAACTGTAGCCACGGGCATGTCCGACCCGACCGGCACCGACTTCGGCGACGACCGACACACGCCACCCGACGCGGCGCGGGCGCGGGCGCTGGACGCCTCGCGGCGCGGTGACTTCGACGCGGCCGCCCTGCACATGGCGGAAGCCTGCCGCCTCGCGCCCGGGCGTGGCGAGCTGCACTTCCAGCTGGCCTGCCTGCTCGCGCATGTCGGCCGCCACGACGCGGCGCTGGACGCCTTCCGTCGCGCCACCGCGAAGCTGCCCGGGCATGCCGACGCGTGGCTGTTCCAGGGGCGCGTGTTGTCGCGGCTGGCGCGCCACGACGAGGCGATCGCGTCGTTCCGCGAGGCCCGGCGCCTGGCGCCGGAGGATCCGCGGATGCTGGACACGCTGGCCGAGGCGGAGTTCCTGCAGGGCTGGCCGGCCGATGCGCTGCCGTTGTGGCAGGGCATGCTGGACCGGCAACCCGACGACCTCCATGCACGCCTGCGCACCGGGGAAACGCTGAGCCGGCTGGGCGATCAGGCCCGCGCTGTCGACGTGTTCCGCGACGGCTTGCGGCTGCATCCTGCATCGCACGCCCTGTGGCTGGCGCTGGCGCAGGCCGAAGAAGACAACGGCGACGAAGCGGCGGCGCGGGACGCCTACGAACGGGCGCTGGCATTGAAGCCGGGCTGGCCTTTCGCGCTCGCTTCCCTGATCGGCATGCTCCGTGGCCGGGCACCGGAGGCACTGCTGCAGCAAGCCACGACACTGCTGGACGAGCCGGCGCTGGACGATGGCGACCGGGCCCTGGTCGGCTATGCGCTGGGCAAGGCTTGCGATGCACGGGGCCGGTACGACACCGCGATGGCGCACTGGAATGAGGCGAACGCCGCGCGTCGCCGCGTGGCCGGCCCTCCCGACCCTGCTGGATGGACGCGCAGGGTCGACCGCATCGTCGAGGCATTTCCGGGCCAGGTGTTCACCGACGACCGGCCCGCCGCAGCGCACGCGTCGGACGACCGTTTCGTGTTCGTCGTGGGCATGCCGCGCAGCGGCACGACGCTGACCGAGCAGATCCTCGCCAGCCATCCGGCGGTCCACGGGTGTGGGGAGTTGCCCGATCTCACGATGGTCGCGCGTCGCCTGCTCCATGGCATCGACGCCGCGACCGATTTTCCGGGGCTGCCGGACGCGGATGCCCTGCGTGCCGGGGCCGCGCGCTACGTCGAGGCCGCGACCCGGCACGCACCGCCTGGCGCTGCGCGCCTCGTGGACAAGGAGCCCTTGAACTTCCTGCACCTGGGGCTGGTCGCGCTGATGTTCCCGCGCGCACGGGTCGTCTGGTGCCGTCGCGATCCCCGCGACATCGCGATCTCCATCTACGGCGAAAACTTCGCGCTGGACGAGACCCTGGCCACCGACCTGGGCGGCATCGGCCATTACATCCTCCAGCAGGAACGGTTGATGCGGCATTGGCAATCGGTGCTGCCGCTGCCGATCCTCGAATCGAGCTACGAGGCGCTGGTCGCCGCGCCGGAAACGCAGGCGCGGCGCCTCATCGAATTCACCGGATTGCCGTGGGACCCGGCCTGCCTGGCATTCCACGAAACGGCGCGCGCCGTGCAATCGCCGAGCCGCTGGCAGGTGCGTGAGCCTGTGCATTCACGATCGGTCGGTCGCTGGCGGAACTACGAGACGCACCTCGGCCCATTGTTCGAGGTCATCGGCAACGACGTCATCGGCAAGTAAGCGCCCAGCCGAGCACGCCCTCGGCTTGCCGCAGCGGTCGAGCCTCGACCGTGGCGTCGGGACGCGCCGACTGCAAGCGCCTGGCCATCGCCGCGACATGTGCGGCGTCCAGCGCGTGGTCGAGCATTTCCCCGGTGCGCAGCGCTGCGCCGCCGAGGGTGTCGCCATAGGCATCCAGCGCCCGCAACGCGGCGTCCGCATCGCCGGCCTGCGGACCGGACAACAGGCCATGGACCCATTGCCGTCCCTCGACGAGCGCATCCGGCAATTTGCTCGCGACGATGGCGTCGGCCAGGCGGACCATGGCGTCGTTGTATGCCGCGCGGGCTGCCAGCGCGTCCGGGTGTCGTGCGACATCGGCCGAACCGTTTCGCGCAAGCGCGACCCAGGGAATCGCGGCCCGGGCAGCGTGGAGCAATCCGTCGGGTGCCAGCAGGCGCTGGACGTTGGCCAGTTCCTGCCGTCCCACCGCGACCAGCACCGACTCGGCGTGGTGCATGACGAACGCCAGCCGGCCATGCGGCGCCAGCACCCGCAGGCATTCCGACAACGCTGCCTCGCGATCGGCGTATTCGAAGCCGTACTGGCTCACCACCCAGTCGTGGTGGCCGTCCGCGAAGGGGAGCGCTTCCATGGACACGCCGGGATGGAACGTGATCGACGGGTGCGCATCGGGCCGGTACCACGACGGCGCCAACGTCGCCAGGTCCACCGCGTCGACCTGGACATCGGCGCCATGGCGCTTCCAGATGCGCATGGGCAACGCGCCGTTGCCCGTCGCCAGGTCCAGCACGCGGGCACCTGGGCCGATCCCGGCCACGATGTCGTCCCAGAACGCACCGATCGCGCCGCTGTAGCGGTCGTCGAAACTGCCGACGCACGAATGCAGCGCCCCCTGGGCCCAGTACGTGGACCACGCCCGCCGGCGCGCGTCCTTGTCGTCGGCGCCGCTCATCGCCCCGCGAAGAACATCAGGTACACCAGTCGCCCGTTCTCCATCGTGTCGCCGAACGCCTCGCCGGCGGTGTGCCACAACCAGGGCCGCAGCAGCAACAACCGGTTGAACCGCATCGGCAGGCGCATGGTCATTTCCCACTGGCTGTCGTCCGTGGTGCCTTCCAGGATCGCGGCGGTCATTTCCCTGGCCGACGGGTAGCCCCTCGCTTGTGCTTCAGCGTCGTTGTAGGGCGCGCGGTCGCTGTCGGTAGGCAGGTGGCGGAAGAACTCGGTGCCACCGCGGCAGTCCTCCGGGCGGCTGAGGTACAGGATCCCGGACCAGTGCGCCCGGTCGACATGGACCTTCGCCTTTCCGATGTCGCCCGCCAGCGTGATCCGGCACTTGCCATGCGCCTCGGTGGGCGGCATCGGCTGCACCGGCTCGCCGACCAGCCGCGACACCTGGCCGGACAGGCCCTCGAGGTTGATCCGCTCCACCGAGTTGCGGCCGGGGAACATGTGTTCGCCCGGGGGATAGGTCAGCCGCAGAGCGGCCTCCCGCAGCGAATGCGGGTCGTCGAGGAAGTCGTCGACGACGATCAGGGAGGTAGGCATTGCATCGAGCGTAGACGCCGCGCCGACCCCGTTCAAGCGGTGCTGGCGCCTGCAAAAAAGAAGGGCCCCTTTCGGGGCCCTTCGAGTGCAGCAACAGCGTTTCGATCAGAAGCGCTGAGTGTAGCGGAAGTACGTGGTACGGCCGTAGGCGTCGTACAGCGCGAAGTTCCACGGGCGGCCGTTGAAGTCGACCAGTTCCGGGTAACGGTTGCCGACGTTGGTGGCGCCCACCGCGACGGTGGCGTTCCACGGGGCTTCCCACGAGACCTGCAGGTCGTTGGTCGCGTAGCCACCCACCTGGCCGGTCGAGTCTTCCTGGCCGGCGATGTAGTTGGTGTTGAAGACCACCGTCCAGTCGCCCTTCTCCCAGATGTTCATGAGATTGGCGCGCTCTTCCGGCTGGCCCAGCTGGCCGATGAACTCGGTCTTGATGCCGGCCGCGTTGGTGATGTCGTACTTGTTGATCCACGACACCGTCAGGCGGTTCTGCAGGCGACCCATCGCACCCAGGTCGAAGTCCGTGTTGGCACGGAAGTCGATGCCGTCGGTCTCGAGCAGGCCCTCGTTCGCGAAGCCGGCGATCACCTCGGTGATGCGCTGGTTGTTCGGATTGCGGGTCACGCTCAGGCCCGGCGGGATGGAACCCAGGCTCGGATCGTTGGTGCGGTTGATGAGCGTCTGCGGACCGATGAAGCTGATCAGGTCCTCGATCTCGATGTTGTAGTAATCCGCACTCAGGTCAAGCCAGTCGACCGGGGCCCACACCGCGCCCACGCTGAACTGCTCCGACTGCTCGGAGGACAGGTCCGGGTTGGCGATGATGAAGGTGTTGACCTGGATCTCGCAGTCCGCCGGCGAACCGACGGCCAGGCAGGACGGCGGGTCGAACACAGGCTCGGCCGAGAACGTGGTCTTCTGCGACAGGATGTCCAGCGGCGGTGCGCGGAAGCCCTGGCCGTAGGAGGCACGGAAGGTCAGCGAATCCAGCGGCTGCCAGCGGGCCGAGACCTTCGGCGAGAAATCGCTGCCGTAGTCGCTGTAGCGGTCGTAGCGGCCGGCCACGGTCACGTCGAACGTGGTGGTGAACGGGAACAGCCACTCGAAGTACGCCGCACCGACGGTGCGATCGCCACCCGACGAGTTGCCGGCCGAACCGATCACGACGCCCGCTTCGGACAGCGAGTCGTACTGGTCGACGAAGAAGTCCTCGCGGTACTCGGCACCGATCACGGCGTTGGAGATGCCGC
>DASTUL010000149.1:0-4231 GCA_035759645.1 Lysobacteraceae bacterium
GCGCTCACCTTCGGCGTGCCGACCTCGCCGGGCGTGCCGAAGGCGCTCGCCGATCTCACCCTCACCCTGCCCTACAACGACTTCGATTCGGCCACCGCATTGTTCGACGAATGCGGCGGCGACATCGCCTGCCTGATCATCGAGCCGGTCGTCGGCAACGCCAATTGCCTGCCGCCGCGCGAGGGCTACCTGCAGCACCTCCGGGCGTTGTGCACGGCGCACGGCGCGCTGCTGGTCTTCGACGAGGTGATGACCGGGTTCCGGGTCGCGCTCGGCGGTGCGCAGGCGCGCTACGGCGTCAAGCCGGACCTGACCACCTTCGGCAAGGTCATCGGCGGCGGCATGCCCGTCGGCGCGTACGGCGGTCGCCGCGACCTGATGCAGCAGGTCTCGCCGGCCGGGCCGGTGTACCAGGCCGGCACGCTCAGCGGGAATCCGGTCGCGATGGCCGCAGGCCTCGCGATGCTGCAGCTGGTCCAGGCGCCCGGCTTCCATGAAGCGCTCGAACGCACCACCAACACCTTGTGCGACGGCTTCGAGGCGGCCGCGCGCGACGCAGGCGTGCCGCTGGCCACCAATCGCGTGGGCGGGATGTTCGGCCTGTTCTTCAGCGAGGTGCCGGTCGATACCTATGCGGGCGCGATCGCCTGCGACACCGCCGCCTTCAACCGCTTCTTCCACGCGATGCTGCAGCGCGGCGTGTTCCTGGCGCCGAGTGCGTTCGAGGCCGGCTTCACCTCCAGCGCGCACGGCGCGGCCGAGGTCGACCGCACCCTCGAGGCCGCGCGCGCCGCATTCCGCGAAGTGGCCGCCGCCCCATGAACGAGCCGCGCTCCCGGTTCTTCGAGCCGGAGTTCGAGCCCCGTGTCGCCGATGGGTGGCGTGGGCGCTGGTTCGACATCGTGTTCCACCACGAGAGCAAGCAGGCGCGCGATTTCGACGTCCTGCTGATCATCGCGATCATCGCCAGCGTCATCGTGGTGATCCTCGACAGCGAGGCTGGCCTGCAGGCGCGCTGGTCGGACACCTTCTACGCACTGGAGTGGGCCTTCACCCTGCTGTTCACGGCCGAGTACCTGCTGCGCCTGTCGCTGGTGCGTCGACCAAGGCGTTACGCGACCAGTTTCTTCGGCGTCATCGACCTGGTCTCGATCCTGCCGACCTACTTGTCGCTGCTGTTCGCCGGAAGCCAGTTCCTCTTGATCGTGCGCGTGCTCAGGGTCCTGCGCATCTTCCGGGTGCTGAAACTGGTCGAATATTCGAGCGAAGCCGGCGTGCTGCTCGGGGCGCTCACCCGAAGCCGCCACAAGATCCTCGTGTTCCTGTTCACGATGCTGACCATCGTCTGCATCTTCGGCGCTCTGATGTACCTGGTCGAAGGGGCGGACGCGGGCTTCACCAGCATCCCCATCAGCATGTACTGGGCGATCGTCACGTTGTCCACGGTCGGGTTCGGGGACATCGTCCCGCTCACGCCCGCCGGCCGGTTCGTGGCGTCGGTGCTGGTGCTGATCGGTTACAGCATCATCGCGGTGCCGACCGGCATCTACACCGCCGAGCTGGCGCGCACGCTCCGCCCGCAACGGCGCCAAGTGCGCTGCGTCGAGTGCGGGCTGCCGGACCACGAGAGCGACGCATGGCGTTGCCGCAAGTGCGGCTGGACGCTGCCCGATGCGGGAGCGACGGCGACCGCCGGCGATGGCGACACCCGACGCGGAGGCGACGATGGCTGACCACGACATTGCCCTCCACCTGCAGACCCTCGCCGTCCACGCAGGCGCCGAGCCGGACGCAGCCACCGGTGCAATGTCCCCACCCTTGCACCTGGCGACGACGTTCCTGCACGGGCCGGCCGGCGAGCGCATCGCCGGCTACCAGTACCAGCGCGAGGGCAACCCGACCCAGGATCGCCTGGAGACGGCGCTGACCGCCCTCGAGGGTGGCGCGGCGGCGCTCGCCTTCGCATCCGGCATGGCGGCGATGTCCGCGCTGCTCGAATCCCTGCCCGATGGCGCGCGCGTGCTGGTGCCGGACGACTGCTACACCGGTTTGCGGACGCTCGCACGCGAGTTCCTGCCGCAGCGCGGCGTCGCGGTGGTGACCCTCGACATGGGCGACCTCGACGCGGTGCGGCAGGCGCTGGAAATTCCCACCACGCTGGTCTGGGCCGAAACGCCCTCGAACCCGCGCCTGAAGGTGAGCGACATCGCCGCCCTGGCCGAGGCGGCGCACGGCGCAGGTGCGTTGCTGGCCTGCGACAACACGTTTGCCACACCGTTGCTGCAACGCCCGCTCGCCCTAGGCGCGGACGTGTCGATGCATTCGACCACCAAGTACTTCGGCGGCCACAGCGACGTCCTGGGCGGCGCACTGGTGTTCGCGCGTCGCGACGGCGACTTCGGCCGCGTGGCGCATCGCCGCCACGTGACCGGCAGCGTCATGGCGCCGTTCAACGCCTGGCTGACGCTGCGCGGCTGCCGCTCGCTGGCCGCGCGCATGGCGATGCATTGCGCCAACGCGCAGCGCGTCGCCGCGTTCCTCGCCGAGCATCCGGCGGTCGAGCGCGTGAACTTCCCGGGCCTCCCCTCGCATCCCGGGCATGCCGTTGCCGCGCGGCAGATGTCCGGCTTCGGCGCGATGCTCAGCTTCGAGCTCGCGGGCGGACGCGACGCTGCCCTGGCGGTTGCCGGGCGCCTGCGGTTGTTCCACAACGCCACCTCGCTGGGTGGTTGCGAGTCGCTGGTCGAGCATCGCGCCTCGGTCGAGGGGCAGCACCCGACTTCGCCGCAGAACCTCCTGCGCCTGTCGGTGGGACTCGAACACGCGGACGACCTGGTCGCGGACCTGCGCCAGGCGCTCGAGCCCTTGTAGGAGCCGCTATAGCGGCGAGCTGTTCGCGAAGAGCTCGCCGCTATAGCGGCTCCTACAGGAACAGGTCCGGCAGCAGCGGCTGTCCGGGTTCGACGGCATACGCGTCGAAGTCCCGCACGCCCGCTTCGCGCAGGACGTCCTCGTCGACCAGGAACGCGCCGGTGCGCTCGCGCGACGGCCGCACCAGGACCGCGTGCGCGGCGTCGGCCACGATGGCGGGCGTCCGGCAGCGCGCGGGATCGATGCCGGGAATCATGTTGAGCGCATCGGTCGCGATGATGGTGCGCGGCCACAGCGCGTTGATCGCCACGCCTTGCGACGCGAATTCGGCCGCCAGCCCCAGGGTCACGAAGCTCATGCCCATCTTCGCCAGCGTGTACGCCGCATGCGGGCCCCACCAGCGCGGGTCCAGCGTCGGCGGCGGCGCCAGCGTAAGCACATGCGGGTTGTCGGCCTCCAGCAGGTGGGGCAGGCAGGCCTGCGTGCACAGGAAGTTGCCGCGCGCGTTGACCTCGTGCATGAGGTCGAAGCGCTTCATCGGCGTGTCGAGGGTGCCGCGCAGCCAGATCGCGCTGGCGTTGTTGACCAGGATGTCGATCCCGCCGAACGCCTCGACCGTCGCGGCGACTGCCGCATGCACCTGCGCCTCGTCACGGATGTCGCATCGCAGCGCCAGCCCGCGTCCGCCCGCGGCCTCGACTTCCGCGGCCACCGAATGGATGGTCCCTGGCAGCTTGGGGTTCGCTACGGACGACTTGGAGGCGATGGCGACGTTGGCGCCGTCCCGCGCGGCACGCAATGCGATCTCGCGGCCGATCCCGCGCGAGGCACCGGTGACGAACACGGTCTTGCCACGAAGGGTGCCGGGTGCCTGGTCGATCGCCTGTTCCATTGGCCGATTGTAGTTTCCTCCGGTGCGCTTCCTATAATCGCCCGCAATGAATCCCGCCTGGCTGGACAGCACCGTCGCCTGGATCGGCGCGCATCCCCACGCGGCGGGCTTGCTGATTTTCCTCGTCGCGTTCTGCGATGCGCTGGTGGTCGTGGGGATCGTCGTGCCGGCGCTGCCGCTGTTGTTCGGGGTGGGCGCGCTGGTCGGGCTGGGCCACATCGACGGGCCATACGCCGTGGCGTGCGCGGCACTGGGCGCGCTCGCCGGCGACGGCCTGAGCTATTGGGTCGGCAATCGCTGGGGTCCGCACATGCGGGACCAGTGGCCCTTCAGCCGCTTCCCGCGACTGATCCTGCGGGGCGAGCAACTCTTCCGCCGGCACGGGGCGAAGGCGCTCCTGATCGCGCGGTTCGTGGGCGCCGTGCGGCCGTTCGTACCCGCGATCGCAGGCACCTTGCGCATGCCGCT
>DASTUL010000150.1:0-18073 GCA_035759645.1 Lysobacteraceae bacterium
GGCGTGGCGGGAGCGCCTCTTCGCCGGGCACCACGGCGACGTCGAACACCGAGCCCCAGCCGTCGTCCTCGCCGATGCTGGCGGTCTTCTCGAATCGGCCGGGCACGTGCGAGGCGCTGCCGCGGCCCTTGATGGGCGCGCGAGCCTTGCGTGCATCGTCGAATGCCTGTGTCATTAGTATTAATACTAATTCAAGCGCCTGGCCTGCTCCCTCAGGTAACTGAACTTCCTGAATGGTCGCGCATAATTTACAAAATTAACTTGCATTTACGAGCCGAAAGAGTAATTTAATTTCGTATGGCGAAACGAACGCCCCCCACCCATCCCCGAGCCCAGCGCCAGATCAAGGCGTTGGGCGCGCGCCTGCGCGCAGCACGGATGCGCCGACGGATGACCCAGGAAGTGCTGGCGGAACGCGTCGGGGTCAGCATTCCCACCATCGGCAAGCTGGAAAGCGGAGACGCATCACTCAGTCTCGCGACGGTGTTGCGCGCATTGACGGTGCTGGGCCTCGGCGACGATATCGACCTGATCGCCGCCCAGGACGCGCTTGGTCGAGAGTTGCAGGACAACGCCCTCAAGCGACCCAGGCCATGAACCGGGTCGACGTCTGGATCGACGACGAGACCTTGGGAGGCTCCACCCTGGTTGGCCACCTGACCAAGGCGGCCAGCCGGACGGGGGACACGATCAGTTTCGAATACGACTCGCAGTGGCTGGGAAACGACGGACCGATCCCGGCATTCCCGCTGGATCCGGAACTGCAGCTCGCTGCCGGCGCGCACTACGCCCGCGGGGGCGCCAGCGCACTCACCGGTGCATTTGTCGACTGTTCGCCAGACCGCTGGGGCAAGCGCTTGATGGATCGCCGCGAAGCGATCGAGGCGCGCGAAGAAAGCCGCAGGCCGCGCACCCTGCGCGCGTGGGATTACTTGGTCGGGGTCAACGATGAATCCCGGATGGGAGCGACCCGCCTGGTCGATCCGGAATCCAGCCGATACGTGGACGACCGCGCGCTGAGCGCTCCTCCGATCACCGAGCTGAGACAGCTCGAAGCGATCGCGGCGCATGTGGAGCGAGGTGACCTCGAGGAGTCTCCGCAGACGGTTCGCTGGATCAAGCAATTGGTGGCGCCAGGCGCGTCGCTGGGCGGCGCGCGGCCGAAGGCCAGCTTCCGCGACCAGGCCGGACAGTTGTGGCTGGCCAAGTTTCCGTCCAACGACGACCGCTACGACGTGGGCCTGTGGGAATACCTCGCCTACCAGCTCGCGCTGGCCGCCGGGATCGACATGCCCGAGGCCCGGTTGATGCCGCTCTCGGGCCGTGGACACACCTATGCAGTCAAACGGTTTGACCGGACGCAGGGTTCTCGCCGCGTGTTCTCTTCTGCGATGACCCGACTGGACGTTGCCGACAGCGAAGCGAGCAGCTACCTGGACCTGGTCCAGGTGATCGAAACCGCCGGCACCTCGAAACGGATCGCGCGCGACCTGGAGCAACTGTTCCGGCGAGTGCTCTTCAATATCCTGGTCGGCAACCGGGACGACCACTTGCGTAACCACGGCTTCATGCGGGTCGGGGATGGCTGGACGCTCTCCCCGGCATTCGACGTCAACCCGAATCCGGACCGGGAGCACCACGTCCTGGCGATCGACGACAGGGATTCCTCACCGGATTCGGCCGTGCTGTTCACCACGGCTGACTACTATCGACTCACGAAAAAGGCGCTCGGCTCGATCGCCGACGAGGTCCGGGCGGCCGTGGGCGGCTGGGAGCCTCGCGCACGCCACCTTGGCGCGGGTAGCGCTGAAATGGCGCTGATGCAAAGCGTGATCGACGCAGGAAGATAGGAGCCCATGACCGACCCGTTCACGGATGCCTGGCACGCCCTGCTGCAAGCCGAGCACCTCGTCCTGTGGCTGGTGCTGGCCTGGCTGGTGTACCTGTTCTGGGTGGGCGGCTGGATCGTGCTGCAGAAGCGCGAGCCGGCCGCGACGATCAGCTGGCTGCTCGGGCTGGCGCTGCTGCCGTACCTGGGCTTCCTCGTCTATTACTTCCTGGGGCCGCAGCGGATCCACCGGCAACGGCTGCGCCGCGAACGCAGCCGCGCGCGCCTGCCGGGTGCCGCGGACCCCGTCGAGGCCGAGTGCCGGGAGCTGGCCGAGCTCGGCCGCGCCACCACCGGCCTGGCGCCGTCCACCGCGTCGGACGTGCGGCTGCTCTCGCAGGGCGAGGACAAGTTCGAGGCGCTGCTGGACGACATCGCCGCGGCCGGCCGCTACATCCACCTCGAGTACTACATCTGGAATCCGGACCGGATCGGCGCGCGGATGCGCGACGCGCTTGTGGAGCGAGCACGCGCTGGTGTCGCGGTGCGCCTGCTGCTGGACGCCGTCGGTGCCGTGAAGTGCGACGAGGCATTCTTCAGGCCGCTGGTCGAGGCCGGCGGGGAGCTGGCGTGGTTCCACCCGATGCGCCTGATACGTTTCTGGAAGCGGCCCTGGGTCAACCTGCGCAACCACCGCAAGATCGTGGTCATCGATGGCGCGGTCGCCTACACCGGCGGCATGAACATCACCGACGAGCAGGACGGCCGCACTGATCCCTGTGCCTACCGCGACCTGCACCTGCGACTGACCGGCGAAATCGTCTCCGTGCTCGAATCGGTGTTCATGGACGACTGGGCCTATGCGACGCGACGCGTGCCGTCGGTGCCCGCGCCCGGAGAGCTCGGCCCCGGCAGCGTCACCGCGCAGGTCGTGACGTCCGGACCGGACAACCGCTGGGAGGCGATCCATCGGTTGCTGGTCGGTGCGATCCATGGCGCGCGCAAGCGCGTTTGGCTGGTGACACCGTACTTCGTGCCCGGCGAGGCCGGCATGATGGCACTGACCTCCGCCGCGCTCGGTGGCCTGGACGTGCGCCTGGTTGTCCCCAAGATGAGCGACAGCCGCGTGGTGACCTACGCGGCGCGTTCGTACTTCGACGAGTTGCTGGCCGCCGGGGTGAAGATCTACGAATACGGCCCGCGCCTCATGCACAGCAAGGCGCTGCTGGTCGACGACGACCTGGCGCTGATCGGCAGCGCGAACTTCGACCACCGCAGCTTCCGGCTCAACTTCGAGGTGCAGGTGCTGTTCCGCGATGCGGGCATTGCCGCGTCGCTGGCGCGGCTGGTGGAGCACGACCTGGCACAGGCGCCACGCGTCCGCGCGGAGCGGCACCGGCCGCTGTGGCGGGACCGGTTGCCGGAGGCATTGGCGCGCCTGGTGTCGCCGCTGCTGTAGGGCGCGACGTAGAATTCCGTGATCGGGAGGTGGCCCATGGCCTGGTTGTATTTCTTGCTGGCGCTGGTTGCGTTCACGGTGGCGCTCACGACGCCGTCGATGCTGCTGATGGTCGCCTGCCTGCTGGCGGCGCTGGGCCTGCTGGTGGCCTGGGCGATGGGCCTCTATGCGAAGCGGGTGGGCACGCGCCGCAACGACGTGCCGCTGCCACGCGACCCGCGCCTGCAGGATCCTCGCGCCCGGTGACCCTGCTCAGCGTCAACGTCAACAAGGTCGCGGTGCTGCGCAATTCGCGCGGCGGCGCGACGCCGGATGTCGTTCGCGCCGCCACTGCGTGCCTCGACGCGGGAGGGCACGGGATCACCGTGCATCCGCGGCCGGACGCGCGGCACATCCGCGCGGACGACGTGCATGCGCTCGCGGCGCTGACGCGCGCGCGCGGGGTCGAGTTCAACCTCGAGGGCAATCCGTTCGCGCCGCCACGCGCCGGCTACCCCGGTTTCCTGGCGTTGTGCGAGGCCGCGCGGCCGGCGCAGGCGACGCTGGTACCGGACGGCGACGCACAGCTGACGTCGGACCACGGCTTCGATTTCCGCGGCGACCTGGGGCGGCTGCGCGAGCTGGTCGCCGCGTTGAAGGCGCTGGATTGCCGGGTCAGCCTGTTCGTCGACGCGGGGGATCCGCGCATCGAGCGCGCAGCCGAAGTCGGCGCCGACCGCGTCGAGGTGTACACGGGTCCGTACGCGGCCGCGCATGCCGCGGGCGACTGCGTCGAGGCGCTCGCCGCGTGCGTCGACACCGCGCGCCTCGCGCGCACGGTGGGCCTCGGTGTCAATGCGGGGCATGACCTGGACCAGGCCAACCTCGGCGCGTTCGCGCGCGCCGTGCCCGGGCTGCTGGAAGTCTCGATCGGCCATGCGCTGGTCGGCGAGGCACTGCACGCCGGCCTCGATGCGACCGTGCGCGCGTACCTGGCGATCCTGGCCGACGCCGCGCGCTGAAAGGTCTCACCCGGTGGGACGGCGCTGCGGCACACTGGCGTCGATGGTCGCCACGCCCAGCTCGCCACCGGATTTCCGGCTCTACCAGTCCAACAGCCTCGAAGTGCTGGCCGGCTTGCTGGCGGAGGCATTGCGGCATCCGGCGTCCGGCCAGGCGTTACTGGTGCCCGACACCATCCTCATCCCCCAGGCCGCGATGCGGCGCTGGTTGCAGGCGTGCCTGGCACAGGCGCACGGCATCGCGGCGAACCTGGAATTCCTGACCCCGGGCGAGTTCGTGCGGCGCGCGCTGGACGCCAACGTCCCGGGCGCCGGCGAGGAGCTCGACGCGGAGGCGCTGCGGTGGCGCCTGTATGCGGTGCTGGTCGACCCCGATGCCCTGCGCGATCCCGCGCTGGCGACCTTGCGCGGGTACCTGGCCGACGGCGACCCGCTCAAGCCGTGGTCGCTGGCGGGCGAGTTGGCCGCGTCGTTCGAGAAGTACCAGGCCTGGCGCCGCGACTGGCTGCTGGGCTGGGAGCGCGGCGAGGACCCCAGGGACGCGCAGGCGGCGCTGTGGCGCAAGGTCGCGAAGGGCCGGGCGCACCGCGCGCGGCGCATCGACGAGTACCTGCGGGCGCATGGTGGGCCCGGAGACGGGCACGAAGCCGGGTTGCCGTCGGCGTTGCCCTCGCGGCTGTTCGCGTTCGCGACGCTCAATGTCTCGCCCGACGTGCTGCGCGTCATCGCCACGCAGGCGCGCGTGGGGACGTTGCATTTCTACCTGCCCACGCCGGCGAAGCAGAACTGGGGCGACCTGAGGACCCGCGCCGAGCAACTGCGTGCCGACGACGCGGAGGCCTTCGCTGCCCCGGACAACCCCTTGCTCGAGGCGTGGGGCGCGGCGGGGCGCGACTTCATGGCGGTGCTGGGTGCGCACGAAGTCGTGCATCCCACCGGCGAGGTCGACGCGTTCGACGATCCGGAGGAGCGCGCCGGCGACACGCCTGCGGACGACACCCTGTTGCAACGCCTGCAGCGCGATTTGCTGCACCGCCGTGCACCGGTGGCGTGGCGTGGCGTCGTGGACCGGAAGGACCGGAGCCTGCAGGTCCATGCCTGCCACACGCGCCTGCGCGAGGTGCAGGTGTTGCACGATCAGTTGCGCGGCCTGCTGGAGGACGATCGCTTCGATCCGCCGCTGCAGCCGCGCGAGATCGCGGTGCTGGCGCCGGACATCGACCCCTACGTGCCGCACATCGAGGCGGTGTTCGGCGGACGCGCGGGCCGGCCGGATTTCATCCCGCACGCGCTGGCCGACGCCAGCACGCTGGCCGGCGATCCGCTGGCCGAGGCCTTCCTGCGCCTGCTCGGCCTGCCACTGTCCCGGTTCGGGCTGGGCGAGACGCTGGACCTGCTGGCGTGCGCGCCGATCGCCGAAGCGGCAGGCCTGGACGCGCCGGCATTGGAACGCCTGCACGACTGGCTGCACGCCGCCGGGGCGCGCTGGGGCCTGGATGCGAGCCACCGTGCGCGGCACGGGGCGCCCGCCGACGAAGCCTTCACCTGGCGCTTCGCGCTCGACCGGCTGCTGCTCGGCCATGCAAGCGGCGACGAGGCCTTGATGTCGTTGGAGGACGGGCGCGTGCTCGCGCCGTGGCCCGAACTGGAAGGTGGGCACGTCGAAGCACTGGGCAGCCTGGTGCGGCTGGTGCAGGTGCTCGAGCGGCACGCGCGGTTGCTGGCGGAGCCGGCTTCGCCCGCGCAATGGCGCGAGCGACTGTTCGCGTTGCTCGACGTGCTGTTGCCGGACACACCCGAGGATCCGGCCGCGGCGCGAACCTTGGCGCGATTGCG
Source organism: Lysobacteraceae bacterium (assembly GCA_035759645.1). Lineage (GTDB taxonomy): Bacteria > Pseudomonadota > Gammaproteobacteria > Xanthomonadales > Xanthomonadaceae > CAMPJU01. The sequence continues at coordinate 6,125 of DASTUL010000150.1, forward strand.
CGAGCTCCTGGGCGCCTTCGCCGAGTCCGCCGCGCAAGCCGGCGTCGACGCGCGCGTTCCGCCGGAAGTCGTGCGGTCACACTTTGCGTCGCTGTTGGCCGAATCCGACACCCGCGCACCGTTGCTCACCGGCGGCGTGAGCTTCGGCCGCATGGTGCCGATGCGGTTGCTGCCGTTCCGCGTCATCTGCGTGCTCGGCCTCAACGACGGGGACTACCCGCGGCGCGATCCGGCGACGGGCCTCAACCGGTTGGCGGCCGACCTGGGGACGTCGCGCCGACGGCCGGGCGACCGCTCCCTGCGCGAGGACGACCGCTTCCTGTTCCTGCAGCTGTTCGCCGCCGCCGCCGAGGTGTTCTACGCGAGCTATCTCGGCGCGGATGCGCGCGACGGCAGCGTGCGCGAGCCGTCCGTGCTGGTGGCGGAGCTGCTGGATGCCGCTGCGGCGCTGCATGCGGATCCCGTCGTTGCGCGCAAGGCGCTGGTGGTGCGGCAGCCGTTGCAACCGTTCGCGCCCGGGGCGTTCGGCGGCGCGGACGAACCACGGCGTTTCAGCTACCAGGGCGAATGGCATCCCGCGGCGGGTCGCAGGGAAGGGCCGCGCACGATGCTCTCGCGCTGGGTGGACACCCCGTTGCCCGCGGTGTCCGGGACGGACGTCCTGACGATCGCCGAGCTGCAACGCTTCCTGCTCGATCCCGTGGGCAGCTTCCTGCAGCACCGCCTGGGCATGCGCCTGCCGGACGCGCCGGAATGGGCGGACGACGTCGAGCCACTGCTGGTGCCGGGCGGTGGACTGGACAGGCACCGCGTGCAACAGGCAGCACTCGAGGCCGCGAAGGCCGGCGAAACCGGGATGTTGGAAGCAACGTTGCGGGCGCAGGGGTCGTTGGCGTCCGGGCCACTGGCCGCGGCGCAACTCGCCGGCATGGTCGACGACGCGCAGGTGTACGCCGGCCTGTTCGAGCGCTGGCGCGCCGGCCGGGCCGAGTCGACGCTCGCAATCGATTTCGAGCTCGACGGCGTCCGCATCCAGGGCCGCCTGCCGGGTGTCTTCGACGGGGCACTTGCCCGCATCCGCGTCGGCGAACCGAGCGGTCCGTCCATGATCCGCGACGGACTGCACTGGGTGCTTGCCAATGCTGCCGACGCGTCGTGCACCTTGGCGCAGTTCCACGACGCCGGCGCCGGCCCGGCCGTGCATGAACGCGCGGCGCTTTCGACCGGACAGGCACGCGCCGCGCTGTCCGGGTTGCTGCGCCTGCGCGCGCGCGGCCTCGCGGAACCGTTGCCGTGGGGGCCGTACACCGGGTGGGCGTTCCATGACGCGCCGAATCCGGACCGCGCGCGTGACGCCGCCTGGAAGCGCTGGCGCGGCGACCCGGCGCAAGGCCGCTGGGGCGAAGGCCAGGCGTTCGCGTTCCGGCTGGCGTTGCGCGGTCGCGACCCCTTCGACGATGGCGATTTGTTCGCCAGCTTCGTCGAGACCAACGAGTCGATCCTGAAGCCCGTGTTGCAGGGGGAGCCGGCGTGAACGCGCCGACCGCGCCCGACCCCTGGCTGGCGTTGCCGCTCGACGGCGTGCGCCTGGTCGAAGCCAGTGCCGGCACCGGCAAGACGTTCACCCTTGCAACGCTGGCCACCCGGCTGGTGGTCGAACGAGGCCTGCGCATCGGCCAGGTGCTGGCGGTGACCTACACCGAAGCGGCGACCCAGGAACTGCGCAGTCGCATCCGCGAACGCCTCGACCTGGCCGCGCGGTTGGCCGTCGATGCCACGCTGGACATCGATGACGCACAGGCCGGCGTCAGTCGCGCGATCGTCGAACGCCACCTCGCCACGGGCGGCGAAACCCGCGAGCAACTCGTCAGGCGGCTGCGACAGGCGGCGCTGGAGACGGACCTGGCCGCGATCTTCACCATCCACGGCTTCTGCGCGCGTGTGCTGCGCGACCACGCACTGGCGTGCGGACAGTCGTTCGATGCGCCGACCGTGGTCACCAACGACGCGGAACTGCGTGACGAACTCGCCGCGGACCTCTGGCGCGCGCATGCGGTGGACGCGGAGGCGGCCCAGGCACTGGTCTCGCTGTGGAGCAGTCCGGCCCTGCTCGCCCGGGACTTGCGTGCGTTGCTCTCGCGCGACCCGTTGGTGCCTGCGCCCGCCCCACCCGGGGACGACCCGGGCCCGGCGCTGCAAACGGCCGCCCGCGCGCTGTGCGCCGCGTTCGCCGCGCACGGCGGCCAGTTGCGCGAGGACCTGGAAGCCGCCATCTCGACCAAGGTGCTGCACAACGGCACCTACAAGCCGGATTGGGTGGCGTCGTGCTGGCAGGGCCTGGAGCGATGGGCCACCGCGGGCGACGCACACGCACCGCTGGACGCGCACATCGACCGGCTGACCACCAGGAAGCTGATCGAGAAGACCAGCGTCCGCTGCAAGGGCCAGACCCCCGAATCGCCACTCTGCGTGGCGATCGACGACTTCCTGGCGCAGCAGGCGCACTACCAGGCCTGGCGGGATGCGCAGGCAGTGGCGATGTTGCATGCGCTGCGCGCCGACGCCCATGCGCGCATGGACGAGGCCAAGCAGGTGCGACGGCTGCAGACCTACGACGACATGATCGAAGGCGTTGCCGATGCCCTAGAAGCGCCGGGCGCGCAGGCGTTGGTGACGGCGCTGCGCGAGCAATACCGCGTCGCGCTGGTCGACGAATTCCAGGACACCGATCCGCGGCAATGGGCGATCTTCTCCGGCGTGTTCGGCCGGTCGCACGGCGACCACCCGCCGGCGCTGTTCCTGATCGGCGACCCCAAGCAGGCGATCTACGGATTCCGCGGCGGCGACCTGGAGACCTATCTCGCGGCGGCTGCCCACGATGCGACCGAACGCGCGCCGGCCCTCGCCCGCAACTTCCGTTCGCGACCGGCGGTACTGCGCGCGATCGAGTGCCTGTACGACAACGCATCGGCCGGCGAAAGCGCGCCATTCGTGGATCGGAGGATCCGGTTCATGCCGGTGGTGCCTGGCGACCGGGCCGACGAAACATTCGTGCGCGACGGGGGGACGGCGCCCGGATTGACCGTGCGGCAGCTGGTGCCCGGGGACGCAGCGGCATTCAATGCCGACGGATCCCGAGCGGCGGCCACGCGTGCCTGCGTGGACGCCATCCATTCGGTCCTGCTGGACGCGCACGCGCTGGTCGATGGTCGGCGCGTGGTGCCGGGTGACATCGCGGTCCTGGTCCGGACGCACCGCGAGGCCACCCTCGTCCAGCACGCATTGGCGGCCGCAGGCATCCCCGCGGTCGCTGCCGGCAAGCAGAGCCTGTTCGCGACGGACCAGGCGCAGGAGTTGCTGGCGCTGCTGGAGTCGCTGCTGCAACCCGCCGACGACGGGCGGCTGCGGACCGCACTGGCAACCGTGTTGCTCGGCGTGGACGCCGCGACGATCGCCGCGCTGGACGACGAGGCCGCGGCGCACGCCGGCTACCAGCGCGATGCGCAGCTCAGGCGCGAGCGGTGGCAGCGCAGCGGCCCGCTCGCCCTCGTGTCGGACCTGTGCGCGGCGGCTGCCGAGCGGCTGCTCGGCCTGGTCGACGGCGAGCGGCGGCTGACCAACACCCTGCAACTCGCCGAACAACTGCAGGAGGCGCAGGCGCACGCACCGGGGCTCCATGCGCAGGTCGCCTGGCTGCGTTCCGCGATTGCCGATGCCGACGCGAACGACGACGCGCAGCTGTTGCGCCTGGAATCCGATGCGGCGCGGGTCCAGGTCGTGACCCTGCACAAGAGCAAGGGCCTCGAGTATCCGCTGGTGTTCCTGCCGTTCGCGGGGATCGGCGGGCGCGATGCCGCGCCCGACCGCCATTGCGTCGTCCACGACGGCGTCCGCCGCGTGCTGCACTGGAAGGTCGACAAGGAAGCGAAGGCGTGGAAGGACGCCTGCGAAGCCTGGAAGCGTGAGCAGCGCGCCGAGGACGCGCGGCTGCTGTACGTCGGTTTGACGCGTGCGCGGCACGCACTGTGGCTGGCGACCGGCCCGTTCTACAACGCGAAAAAGACGCCGCTCGCCGCGATGCTCGGCAGCGACGCGCTGGCCGCGTGCGCCGACATCGCCGTGATCGACGGACCCGTCCCGGGCCCGCCTGCGCGACTGCCCCCGCAGGACGACGCGCCGATCGACGCGGCACGGATCGCCACGCGCGTGCTGTCGCGCGACTGGTGGGTGCACAGCTTCACCCAGCTGATGAAGGCCGGCGCCGGCGAGCGCCAGACGGTGCGCGCACATGCAACCGGCAGCGAGGATGGCGCGGCCGACGAGCCCGCGAATCCCGAGGTCGTGGCCTCGACCGAAACGCCGTTCGATCCGCGTTTCGCCGGAGCGCGTTTCGGCGACGTGCTGCACGACGCCTTCGAGCACGTCGACTTCGCCGCGTGGCGCGCGTGGGACGGCGGCCCCGCGCCAGGCGGCCAGGACCAGCCGTTGGTGGCCGCGCTCCGCCGCGGCGGCTATGTCGACCGCGACATCCAGGACGGTGTCCAGGCCCTGTTGCCGCTGGTGGGCCATGGCCTGGTGGCCGCCTTGCCCGAAGGCATCCGGTTGTGCGACGTGCCGGAAGACGTGCGCCGCGCCGAGATGGAGTTCCACTTCTCGCTGCAGCCGACCAGCGTGGAAGCCCTCATGGCGTTGCTGCACCGGCATGGCGTGTTGCGCGATCGCGACGGGTTCGGCATGCGGCGCACGCTCGAAGGCCTGATGACCGGCAAGATCGACCTCACCTACACCGCAGGCGGCCGCTGGTACCTGCTCGACTACAAGTCCAATCGCCTGCCCGCCTACGACCAGGCGGCGCTGGAAGCCGCCATGGCACACAGCGGGTACGACCTGCAGGCGCTGGTGTACACGCTGGCGCTGCATCGCTGGCTGCGGTTCCGGTTGGGCGCACGCTACGACTATGCGCGCGACTTCGGCGGCGTGCGCTACCTGTTCTGTCGCGGCCTGGCGGCCGGCGGCGGCGTGCACGCGGCCCGCTTCGCCCCCGAACTCGTGCACGCGCTCGACGGACTGTTCTCGGGGGCCGCCGCATGAGCCTGCTCGATGCCTTGTTGCAGGGCGGGCACCTGCGCCCGCTCGACCAGGCGCTGGCCGCGACCTTGCGTCGCCTGGACGGCGGCACGCACGACCTGGTGCAGGCCGGCGCAGCCCTGGCGTCGCTGGCGGTGGCGCAAGGCCATGCGGGCTTCGACCCGTCGCGCCCCGAACTGCTGCTGGACGCTGCGCTGCCCTGGCCGGCGCCCGCCGAATGGGACGCGGCGCTGGCGTCGTCGACGTGGGTCGCGCGTCCACTCGACGGCAAGGAATCCGGCCAGGCGCCGCTCGCGTTCGACAACGGCCTGCTCTACCTGCGCCGGTATCGCGAGTACGAGCAGCGACTCGCGACGCGGTTGCGGTCGCTGGCCGCGCAGGCACCGGCATCGGCCGGCGCAGAGGCGCTTCGGACCTTGTTCGACACGTTGTTCCCGGGGGCCGGCGACGATGACCGCCAGGCCCAGGCCGCGACGCTCGCGCTCCGGCGCGCGTTGCTGCTGGTCACCGGCGGTCCGGGCACCGGCAAGACCACGACGATCACCCGCCTGCTGTTGTTGCTGGTGGCGCAGGCGCGCCACGCGGGGGCGCCCACGCCACGCATCGCGCTGGCGGCGCCGACCGGGCGCGCGGCCGACCGCATGGCGCAGAGCGTCCGCACCACGATCGAACGGTTGCACGAGGCTGGGGTCGACCCGACGTTGCTAGAGGCGCTGCCGCACGCGGCCAGCACGCTACACCGGCTGCTCGGCACGATTCCCGACAGCCCGCGCTTCCGCCATGACGCCGCCAATCCGTTGCCGTTCGATGTCGTCGTGGTCGACGAAGCGTCGATGGTCGACCTGCCGATGATGTGCAAGCTGGTCGAGGCGGTCGCCGACGGCGCGCGCCTGCTGTTGCTCGGCGACCCGGACCAGCTGCCGTCGGTGGAAGCCGGGGACGTGCTGTCGGGCATCGTCGCGGCAGCGGACGGCGGGCCACTCGCGGGTCACCGCGTCCACCTGCAGCGCGGCTATCGGCAGGCGGAGGGCTTCGAACTCGCGCCGCTGGCCACCGCCGTGCGCGACGGCGACGCGGACGCCGTGCTGGCGAGCCTGCGCGACCACCCGGGCGCCGGCGTGCAGTTCCACGAGGACATGGACGATCCGCTGGGGGCGCAGGTCCGGGAGCCGTTGCTCGCACACTGGCGGATGCTGGCCTCCGCGCCTTCGCCCGCCGAGGCACTCGCGCTGGCCGGGCAGTTGCGGCTGCTCGCGGCGCTGCGCACGGGGCCCCAGGGAACGCAGGCGCTCAATGCCCGCATCGAGGACGCGCTGGCCGGCGGCCACCGCGATCCGTACTTCCAGGGGCGCCTGTTGCTCGTCACGGAAAACAGTTACCGCCACCGCCTGTTCAACGGGGACATCGGGGTCTGCCTGCGCGACGACGGCGACGCGATGCTGGCGTGGTTCCCCGGCCAGGGCGCCGGCGAGGTGCGCGCGTTCCACCCCGCGTCGTTGCCCGCCCATGAAAGCGCCTTCGCGATGACCGTGCACAAGGCGCAGGGCTCCGAGTTCGACACCGTCTGGTTGCTGCTGCCGCGACACCCGAACCGCGTGCTTTCGCGGGAATTGCTCTACACCGCGCTGACCCGCGCGCGCCGCGAACTGCACCTGTGCGCAACCGAAGCGATCCTGCGCGAAACGCTGGGCCGCCAGGTGCAGCGGGTCTCGGGCCTGGCGAGGCGCTTGCTCGACGGAACCTGAATGCACGTAACGGCGTTGCGCGGATTTTCACCGCCGCGCAACCGCCCGGCGCGCATCTTGGGAACCCCGGTACACAAGCGTGCCGGGCCTTCCCCAGCACTCCAGGAGCAGACAGATGAGCGACGTCAAGAAAGACCATAACCTCGGCGCAGGTACTGGCGCGGTGGCCGGTGCGGTCACCGGTGCGGCAGTCGGTTCGGCGGTGGGCCCGGTGGGCACCGTCGTCGGTGCGGTGGCCGGTGGCGTCGTCGGCGCGAAGGCCGGCGATTCGATCGCCGAGGCCGTCAACCCGACGGACTACGAGGACCACTTCAAGAACACCTACCGCGAGCGCCCGTATTTCAAGAGTGGCCGCGAGTGGAACGACTACGAGCCGGCCTACAAGTACGGCTACGACACCTACGGCCAGTATCGCGGCCAGCGTTTCGAGGATGTCGAGCCGCAGCTGGAGCGCAACTGGACCAGCACCCGCAACGACTCGCGCCTGGAGTGGAACGAGGCGAAGGGTGCGGTGAAGGACGGCTGGCACCACATCGAGCGTGCGATGCCGGGCGACGCGGACAAGGACGGCCGCTGAGTCACCCACTCTGCTGAAAGCTCCAACTGAAACGGGCCGCAACTGCGGCCCGTTTTTTCGCTGGCTTCCCGCCTTCGCGGGAATGACGATGCCCTAGAAGTCGGCGTCCTTCGCCCAGCCTTCGCCCGTCCCGCGGTGCATGACCGCGTCCTCGGCCAGCACGGTACCGGCGGGAACCGATTCCTCCCTGGCCAGGCGCTCGTAGATCGGCGCGAAGTCCGGCTCCGTGGCCGCCATCAGCTGCTCGAAGCTGTCGATCACGAAATAGGTCTTCTGGTAGGTGTCGATGCGGTAACGCGTTCGCATGATCCGCTCCAGGTCGAACGCGATCCGGTTGGGCGCGCCGCTTTCCAGGCAGTGGATGGATTCGCCCTTGCTCGACACGATGCCGCTGCCGTAGATGCGCAGCCCGTCTTCCTGCCGGATCAGCCCGAACTCCACCGTGTACCAGTACAGGCGGCTGAGCAGCATCAGTGCGTCCTCGCCGATGCCGTGCGCCTTGACGCCGCCGTGGCCGAACGCCTGCAGGTAATCCGCGAACACCGGGTCCATCAGGAGCGGCACGTGGCCGAACAGGTCGTGGAACAGGTCCGGCTCGGACAGGTAGTCCATCTGCTCGGGCTTGCGGATCCACCAGGTGACCGGGAATCGGCGGTGGGCCAGGTGGTCGAAGAACACCAGCTCCGGCAACAGGCCTTCCACACCCACCAGTTCCCAGCCGGTGGCCGCGCCCAATGCTTCGTTGAGGTCGCTGAACTTCGGGATGGCGTCGGGCGTCATGCCCATCGCGTCCTGCGCCTCGAGGAACGCATCGCAGGCGCGGCCGACCAGCACGTCGCGCTGGCGACGGAACAACGTGGCCCAGACCTGGTGGTCGGTGGGGGTGTAGCCGTCCCACGGTTGCTCGACGACGCCGGTCGTGTAGACCGGGACGTAGCCCCGATCGGTCTGCTGGTGCTCGACGCGGCGTGGTTCCTTGCTCATGTCCGGGATGTTACGCCGATCACGTTTCACGCGTCCCGGCCCATTGGTTGGGATCTCAGTTGCGCGCGGCGTCGGGGGTGGCGAACCGGTCGCCGAAGAAATCGCCCGGGTTCCACTGCGGGCGCGCCTCCGCGGCCCCGACCAGCTGCCCGATCCGTGCGTTCAGGCGTGCCAGCTTCGCCGCGTCGCCATACTGGATGGACTGGTCGACGTCATCGCAAGGCTGGTGGTAGCAGGTGCGCAGGAAATCGCGCGCGGCCAGGTGCGGCGCGGTCGTGGCATCGGCGACCTTGCCGGCGCTCGAGGGCGCGGCAAGCACCCCGCCGTCCAGGTACACGGCCGGGACGCCGGCGCGGATGAAGGCGTACTGGTCGCTGCGCACGAACACGACCTCTTCCGGGAACGGATCGGGCGACAGCGCGAGCCCGAGTTCGTCCGCCGCCTGTTCGACCGTCGCCTGCAGCGTCGAGTGCTCGATGCCGATCGGCACCGCGTCGCGGCTCGGGGCCAGCAGGATCGGCATGTCCATGTTGATGTTCGCGACCAGGCTGCCGCCCGCGGGCAGCGGCGGATGCGCGGCGAACCATTCGGCGCCGAGCAGGCCCTGTTCCTCGGCCGTCAGTGCGACGAACAGCAGGGGGCGTCGTGGCGGGTCGTCCGCGGCGACCAGCGCACGCGCAGCCTCGAGCATGATCGCCACGCCGAGCGCGTTGTCGAGCGCACCGTTGTAGATCGCGTCGCCGTCGACCGGCGCACCGATGCCGACGTGGTCGAGGTGGGCGGTGTAGACGATGTGTTCCGACGCACGCTGCGGATCGGTGCCGGTCGCGGCAGGCATGCGCGCGACGACGTTGCGGCTGTCGAGCGGTTCGATGCGGGTGCGCCCGGCCATGACGATCGTGCCGGGCAGCGCGAACGCGCGCGCCTCGCCGGCAACGACGTCCGCATGCAGTTGCGCGGCGGTCTTGCCGGTGCCGGCGAAGACGGCGTCCGCTGCCGCCGCGCTCACCGAAGCGACCGCCTGCAACTGCGGCAAGGAACCAATCGGGGAGCCGTCCGAATCGCGCAGGCGCAGGCCGGGCTTGTCCCAGTTCGCGGCGCCCCGCGCCCAGGGCGCGCGGACCTCGTCGGCGGCGCTGTTGACCCACAACACGCCGATGGCGCCCTGCTCGGCGAGCGTGCGCAGCTTTTCGCGGCGCGAACTGTGGAACGCGCGGCGGTCGTTGTCGAAACTGGCGGGCGCGCCTTGGAAGACGACCGCGATCTTGCCGGCGAGGTCGACGCCTTCGAAATCGTCGTGGTCGAGCGCCGGCGCGTGCACCGCCTGGCCGACGAACACCGCGGGCGCCTCGAGGTGGTGCGACGGCGCGTCGAACTGCAGCGCCGGCAGGAACTGCGTGCCGAACGCGAGTTCGGTCGCCTCGCCGTCGCGGACGATCGCCAGCCGCGCGCCTTCCGCATCACGGGTGGCCCGCAGCAGCGGCACGCGCTGGAACCAGCCGCCGTCGTCCCCGCCGGGTTGCAGCCCGGCTTGCCGGAACCGCTCCGCGACGTACGCGGACGCGCGCCGGTATCCACGCGTGCCGGTCTCGCGGCCTTCCATCGCATCGTCGGCGAGGTGTCGCACGTCGGCCTCGATGCGCACGGCGGCGATCGGATCGACACGAGCCAGCGCGACCGCGGGATCCGGTTCCGGTGCTCGATGGCAGCCGGTTGCGAGCAGCAACGTACAAGCCACCGAAGTGGCGGCAAGGGCGGCGTACCGACGGGACAGGCGCATCACGACTCCGGGTGACGCCGCAGGCGTCGCGGCGCCACGAGTCTAGCGGTCGGCGGCGACGACGGCACCGCGCAAGCGCGGCTGGCCATCCACCACGTCGGTCCACACCAGGTGCGCGCGGCCGCCTGCCGAAACGAGTTGTGGCATGCCGGTGCCGCGCCCGCGGCCCGCCACGCGCGTGACATCGAACGCTTCCCCGGGTTCGGCGGACTGGCCCTGCAACCGGACGAGTCGCAACGCCTGGCCCGCGGCGTCTTCGCGCAGCCAGGCGATCCACGCGCCGCGCTCGTCCAGCGCAACGTCGACGCGCCCCAGCACCGCCGCACCCGCGTCCAGTTCAACCGGCGCGGTGAACGTGCGCCCGGCATCGTCGCTGCGCGCTGTCCGCACGCGTGGCGTGCCACCCGCACCCGTGTACCAGGCAACGACCGCGTCGTCGTCCCGCGCGGCAACTGCCGGACCGTTGACCGGGCAGGCCGGCATCGTCCAGTCGTCGGCATGCACGATGCGCGGCGCGGACCACCGCGCGCCATCGTGGCGGACCACCGCGATGTCGCGCACTTCCTCGGCGGTGCGGTCGCGATAGGCCAGCAGCAGGCCGTCGGCGGTCAGCGCCGCGCTGGTCTGGCAGCAGTCGCAGGTCGACGCGTCCAGCCGGGTTTCGTCGTGGCGCGCAAGCGTCGCATCCAGCCGCAGCGTGCGCAGGGTCATCGCGCCCGCGCCGTGACCGCCGCCATGGCCGCCGTGCCCACCCGCGGTTTCGCGGCCGTCGAGCCAGGCGATGCCGATGCTGTCAGGGCCCGCGGCCCATAACGAGGCGAAGCCGTGCTCGGTCGGCGTGCCGTCGTCGTTCACCACCAGCGGCGAAGACCACGTCGCACCCCCGTCGCCGGAGCGCGCGAGCACGACGTCGTAGGCATAGGTGGCCGCCGCCGACTTCCGCAGCCAGTGCGCCCACAACGCACCGTCGGCGGTGGCGACGATGTGCGGCGTATCGGCCCAGTTGACGAACCAGTCGTCACCGCGCGCGATCGTGCGTGGTGCGGACCAGGCGTCGTCGTCGTGGCGCGCGAAGCGCAACGCATGGCCGTCGCCGTCCGGCTCGATCCACGACAACAGGAGGCTGCCGTCCGGCGCCACGACCAGGTCGGGTTGCGCGGCGCCGTCGGGCGCGGGCAACGGCCAGGGCGTGGCGACGAGTTCGATCGCCGGTCCGGCGACAGGTTCGGCGGCAGTCGTGCCGATCGGGGCAACCGCGGCCTGCGACGAAGGCTCGCACCCGGCAAGGACGACGGCGGACAGCAGGGCAAGCAGGGAAAGAGGAATGCGCATGGACGGAGCCTAGCGCGTCACGCCGCACTCCGCCGCGCACGCGCCAGGTGCACCAGCAGCAGCGACACCGCCGCCGGGGTCATGCCGGGGATCCGCTGCGCCTGGCCGAGGGTTTGCGGGCGCACGCGCGCCAGCTTCTGGGCCACCTCCGCCGACAGCCCGCGCACGCCTGCGTAGTCGAAGCCGTCCGGAATGCCGGTGTCCTCGTTGCGGCGCGCGCGTTCGATCTCCTCGCGCTGGCGATCCAGGTAGCCGGCGTACTTCACGCCGATCTCCACCTGCTCGGACACCGCGGCATCGTCGACGCCGGGACCGAGCGCCGGCACGCGCATCAGCGCGGCGTAGTCGATTTCGGGCCGGCGCAGCAGGTCGCGGGCGTTGACCTCGCGGCTGACCACGACATCGAGCGTGTCGGCAAGCGCGCGCCCGAGCGCGTTGTCCGG
>DASTUL010000151.1:0-3353 GCA_035759645.1 Lysobacteraceae bacterium
CAGTGGGAACACACGGTCGCGGTGACGGCCGACGGCGTGGAGATCCTGACCCGGTTGCCCGGGGACGACAACGACCTGTGAGCGCCGGGCAGTGAGCGTCGCCGGGGCCAACGCATTGCAGGACGACGCGGGCTGGTCGGCTGCCGCGCGCGCCGGCCTGGCGACGGACGACGCGGCGTTCGCGGCACGTTTCGACGCGGGCGAGGACATCGACCGGTTGCTCGCTGCACGCACCCGCGCGGTGGACGCGGTGGTCCGGCAGGCGTGGGAGCGCTGCATCGGCGATTCCACCGAGCTCGGCCTGTTCGCGGTCGGCGGCTACGGGCGGGGCGAACTGTTCCCGCATTCGGACATCGACGTACTGGTGCTCGCCGGGGACGAGGCGCAGGCGCGGGCCCACGAGGCGCTGGCGCGACTGTTCGCGATGCTGTGGGACGCCGGGCTGCCGGTCGGGCACGCGGTCCGCAGCACGACCGAATGCACGGCCGCGGCGGCCGCCGACATCACCGTGCAGACGGCGCTGCTCGAAGCGCGTCCGCTGCAGACCAACGCCGCGGAAGTGGCGCGGCTGGCCGACGCGGTGGCGCCGGCGCGCGTCTGGCCGCCCCGCGAGTACTTCCACGCCAAGCGAGAGGAACTGCGGGTACGCCATGCGCGGTTCGGCGACACGTCCGACAACCTCGAGCCCAACCTGAAGGAAGGGCCCGGCGGATTGCGCGACGTGCAGACGCTGCGCTGGATGGCGCTGCGCGTACTCGGGCAGCGCGGGCTGGAACCACTGGTCGCGCTGGGACAGTTCGGCGCCGACGAATACGCCACGCTCGAGCGTGAGCGGCGCCTGTTGTCGCGGTTGCGCTGGGGCCTGCACCTGGTCGCGGGTCGGCGCGAGGAGCGCCTGCGCTTCGACCACCAGAAGGCGCTGGCCGAACGCCTGGGCCATGTCGACGCGACCGGGAACCTGGCCGTCGAGCAGATGATGCAGGGCTTCTATCGAGCGGCGGCGCTGGTGTTGCGCATCGGCGAGCGCCTGCTGCAGCGCTTCGAGGAGCAGCTCGATGGCGCCGCGGTGCCCGAGCCGGTGGACGAGCGCTTCGAACTGCACCGCGGCTATCTGGCCGCGCGCGACCCCCATTGGCCGCGCGGCCCGGAAGACGTGTTCGCGCTGTTCGCGGTGTGGGCCGAACACGAAGCGCCCGCGCGCTCCACCCAGGCGATCACCGGCGTGCGCGTGCGCGGGTTGCATTCGCTCACCGCGCGCGCGCTGGCCGAGGCACTGCCGCGCATTCCGTCGTACGAGGACGCAACACCGGGGATGCGCGCGATGTTCATGGCGCTGCTGCGGGGCGCGCAGCCCGTGCGCTCGCTGGAACGCATGGCGCGGCTGGGCGTGCTCGGTCGCTGGCTGCCGGCGTTCGCGCGTGTGTCCGGGCGCATGCAGTTCGACCTGTTCCACGTGTACACGGTCGACCAGCACACGCTCGCGGTGCTGCGCAACCTGGCGCAGTTCGCGTCGGGCGACCCGGACGAGCGCTTCGCGATCGCCCACCAGGTCTGGCCGCGGCTGCGCAAGCCGGAACTGCTGTTGCTGGCGGGTCTTTTCCACGACATCGCGAAGGGCCGCGGCGGCGACCACTCCGAGCTCGGCGCGGAGGATGCGCGCGCATTCTGCGTCGCGCACGGCCTGACCGAAGGCGATGCCGTCCAAGTCGAGTGGCTGGTGCGCCACCACCTGCTGATGTCGATGACGGCGCAGAAGCAGGACATCGCCGATCCGGACGTGATCCACCGCTTTTCCACCAAGATCGTGGACCGCGAGCGGCTGGACCTGCTGTACCTGTTGACGTGCGCCGACATCGCCGGCACGTCGCCGAAGCTCTGGAATGGCTGGAAGGACCGGCTGCTCGCCGACCTGTACACCGCCACCCGGCTCGCGCTGCGGCGCGGGCTGGAGTACCCGCTGGCAGCGGGCGAGCGCGTGGAGGAAACCCGGGACGCGGCGCGCGCGATGCTCACCGCGTTCGGACTCGCCTCGACGGCGATCGACGCGCTGTTCGCGCGCATGCCGCGCACGAGCTTCCTGCGCGGACGCGCCGACCAGGTCGCCTGGCAGGCCTCGGCGCTGCGTGCCGCCGCACCGGGCGAGACGGTGGTACAGGTCCGGCCGCTGGTGCAGCACTCGGGCGCGCTCGAGGTGTTCGTGCATTCGCCGGACCGCGACGGGTTGTTCGCCTCGATCGTGGCGACGCTCGACCGCATGGGCCTGGCGATCCAGCATGCACGCGTCCTCGACGGGCCGAAGGCCGAAGATGGGCGCGGTACGATCTTCGACACGTTCGAGGTCCTGCCGCCCGAGGGCCATGACGCACCGGAGCCGGCGCGGGTCGAACAGCGGCTGCGCGATGCGCTGGCCGGTTCGCTCGAGCGCGTGCGCCCGGCGCGCCGTACCCAGCCGCGGCACCTTCGCCACTTCAGGATCGTGCCGCAGGTGGCGTTCTCGCAGGTGGGCGACGGGCGGCGCACGCTGCTGAGCGTGGTGTGCACCGACCGGCCCGGCCTGCTGGCCGACATCGCCCAGGCCCTGCGCACCCAGGGGCTGCGCGTGCACGACGCGCGCATCGCCACGTTCGGCGAGCGCGCGGAGGACGTGTTCCAGATCACCGACGAGCACGACCAGGTACTCGACGAAACCAGGCAACAGGCGCTGCGCGACGCGCTGCTCGCCAGCATCGATGGAGAAGACCGCGCATGAGTTCCCCGCCGAAGAAGAAGACAACGAAGGCCGCGACGAAGAAGGCTGCGAAGCCGGCGGCGAAGAAGACCGCTGCTGCATCGAAGCCGGCCGCATCGCCCGACCCGCATGCCGAGCTGCGTTTCGTCATCGACAGCGCCTGGGCACGGCGCACGTCGCTGACGATGGAAGAAGTCGAAGGCTCCACCCGGCCGGCGATCGACCAGGCGATCGAAGGCCTGGAATCGGGCGCCATGCGCGTGGCGGAGCCGGACGGCAAGGGCGGCTGGCAGGTCAACGAGTGGCTGAAGAAGGCCGTGCTGCTGTATTTCCGCGTCAACGAGATGGAACTCGTCGAGAGCTACCCGGCGCCGTTCTGGGACAAGGTGCCGGCGCGTTTCGCGGACTTCGACGAATCGAAATTCCGCAAGCTGGGCGCGCGCGTGGTGCCCGGCTCGCTGGTGCGCAGCGGCGCGCACATCGGCAAGGACGTGGTGCTGATGCCCAGCTTCGTGAACATCGGCGCGTACGTGGGTGCCGGCACCATGGTCGACACCTGGGCGACGGTCGGCTCGTGCGCGCAGGTCGGCAAGCACTGCCACCTGTCCGGCGGCGCCGGCATCGG
>DASTUL010000152.1:0-8963 GCA_035759645.1 Lysobacteraceae bacterium
GGTCGACGGTCGACTCGCTCGCGCTGTACTTCTCGTCCACCGGTGGCAGCTCGAACGGCGCCGGGGTGACGGCGACGTCCTCGACCAGCGGGGTGCGCTCGCCCGGGACCACGACCAGGGTGTGGTCGCCATCGCCGAGCCACTTGCGGCCCATCGCCTGGATGTCGGCGGCGGTGGTCGCCTCGATGTTGTCGAGCGTGTCGCGGAAGCAGCCGGGATCGCCGGCGAACACCTCGCACGCGGCCAGCACGTCGGCCTTGCCGCCGAACCCGCCGATCCGCTCGATGCCGCGGATGAAGCCGGCGCGGATCACGGTCTTGGCCTGCTCGAGTTCCTCGGCCGTCGGGCCTTCGGCCACCAGCTTGCGCACTTCCTCCTCGATGATCGCCTCGACCGTGGCGGGCTCGACGCCTTCCTTGACGTTGGCGATCACCACGAAGTTGGAACCGAGCTGCGACTCGCCGAGGAAGGTGCTGACGCTGTCGGCCAGCTTGTCGCCGTGCACCAGGCGCTTGTCCAGGCGGGAAGTGGCGCTGCCGCCCAGCAACTGCGAGAACACGTGCAGCTGGTCGACGTCGACGGTGTCGGCCTGCGCGACGTTCCAGGCGCGGTAGATGCGCGCCTGCGGCACGTTGTCCTCCATCACCTCGCGCGTGTCGGCTGGGCGCTGGGCGACGTCGACCGGTGGCTGCGCCATGGTCGGGCCGGCCGGGATGTCGCCGAAGTACTTCGCGACCTTCTTCTTCGCGGTCTCCACGTCGATGTCGCCCGCCAGCACCAGCACCGCGTTGTTCGGGCCGTACCAGGTGCGGAACCACTGCTTCACGTCGTCCAGCGAAGCGGCGTTGAGGTCCGCCATCGAGCCGATGGTGCTGTGGTGGTAGGGATGGCCTTCCGGATACAGGGCCTCGCCCAGCTTCTCCCAGACCTGGCCGTAGGGCTGGTTGATGCCCTGGCGCTTCTCGTTCTGGACCACGCCGCGCTGCTCGTCGAGCGCGGCCTGGTCGACCGCGCCGAGCAGGTGGCCCATGCGGTCGGACTCCATCCACAGCGCCATGTCGAGCGCGGTCGTGGGCACGTTCTGGAAGTAGTTGGTGCGGTCGGAGTTGGTGGTGCCGTTCTGGTCGGTCGCGCCCACCATCTCGAACGGCGCGAAGAACTCGCCCTCGTGGTTCTCGCTGGCCTGGAACATCAGGTGCTCGAACAGGTGCGCGAAGCCGCTGCGGCCTTTCGGTTCGTCCTTGCTGCCGACGTGGTACCAGATGTTGACCGCGACGATGGGCGCCTTGTGGTCCTCGTGGACGATCACGCGCAGGCCGTTGGGCAGCGTGAATTCCTCGTAGGGAATGGCGACTTCTGCGACGTTCGCGCCGTCCTGGGCGTGGGCCGGGGACGGGGCGAAGGCGAGGCCGCCGATCGCGGTGGTGAGGGCCAGCGCGAGCGCGCCGTGCCGGAAGGCCGCGAACGGCCGGTGCGAAGCAGTCATGTGTCACTCCCCGAAAATGATGACAGGAAGGCGCAAGGGCCCGACCGGTCATCCTAGCCGTGTAGCGCGCGTGGGACATAGGCCAGAGGTCCGGTGTGGGTAGACTGCTGGGATGACGTCGTCCGTCTATGCACTGGTCACAGGCGCCAACCGCGGCCTCGGCCTCGAATTCGCTCGCCAATTGCTCGCCAAGGGCCGTCGGGTCGTGGCGACGTGCCGCCAGCCCGGGCGTGCCACCGCGCTCAACGCATTGGCCGGGGAGCACCCGGGTCGGCTGAGAGTGTTGCCGCTGGACGTCGCCGACGCGCGCTCGCGCGCCGAACTGGTGCGCGAACTGCCGCTCCTGCCCGGCGACGATGCGCCCCTGCGCATCGACCTGCTGGTCAACAACGCGGGCGTGCTGCATTCGGGCGAACGCTTCGGCGAGGTGTCCGAAGCCAACCTGCTGGACAGCCTGCGCATCAACGCGGTCGGGCCGTTCCTGCTGGTGCAGGCATTGGCGCCGCTGCTGGCCGATGGCGCGCGCGTGGCCAACCTGTCGTCGCAGCTGGGTTCGATCGAGCGCGTGACCCGTTTCGGCACGCCCAGCTATTCGATCTCCAAGGCCGCGCAGAACATGGCGACCGCGCAGCTCGCGCAGGCCCTGGCGCCGCGAGGCATCGTGCTGGTGGCGCTGCATCCGGGCTGGGTGCAGACCGAGATGGGCGGTGCCGGTGCGGACGTTTCGCCGCAGGAGTCCGCGGCGGGATTGCTGGACGTGATCGAGGGCCTCGGCGAAGGCGACAGCGGCCGCTTCCTGGACTGGCGCGGCCAGCCGCTGCCCTGGTGACGGCCGCGCGGCCGACATGTTCGACGTCATCCTGCACGCGCCGGAAATCCCCCCCAACACCGGCAACGTGATCCGGTTGTGTGCCAACACCGGCGCAAGGTTGCACCTTGTCGAGCCCCTCGGATTCGCGCTCGAGGACAGGCAATTGCGGCGTGCGGGACTCGATTACCACGAGTACGCCAGCGTGCGCGTGCACGGGTCGCTGGACGACGCGCTTGCCGCGATCGCCCCGGTGCGCCTGTTCGCGTTGTCCACGCGCGGCACGGTGCGCCACGACTCGCCCGCCTATGCGGAAGGCGACGCGTTCCTGTTCGGCAGCGAGACGCGGGGGCTTCCCGGCGACGTGCTCGACGCGGTGCCTGCGGAGCGGCGGCTGCGGTTGCCGATGCGGCCGGGCAACCGGAGCGTCAACCTGTCCAACGCGGTCGCGGTGGTCGTCTACGAAGCCTGGCGGCAGCAGGGATTCCCGGGCGGCGCCTGAGCGCGGCCATCCACGCGTCAACGCGTGTTCAGGCGGTGGTGCCGCGGCTCACGCCGATTCCACGGGGCGGTGGGGACACTCTGGGTCCTTGCAACGACGGACGCTCCCCATGACCAAGCTCGACTACATCCCCGACCGTGCGATGCAGCTGGCCGGCCAGCTCGGTGAGAACCTGCGCCACGTGGTGCCGGACGGTGCCGGCAAGTGGCTCGATGCCGGCATGAAGCTCGGCGCGATCAAGGCGGGCACGCGGGTCGCCAGCACGTTCGTCCGCCGGAACCCGGCGGCATTCGCGGCCGCTGCCGCGGGCGCGGGCGTGCTCTGGTACCTGGCGCGCCGCCGCGCGAAGCAGGCCGAGAACGGCGCCGGCGACGGGCAATCCAGGTCGACACGGGTCGAGGCCAAGCGTGGCAACGGCAGCACGCGGAGCACCACGACGCGCGCTCGCAAGTCGCGCGCACGCAAGACGACCGAATAGTTCGCTTCAGGCTGCCGGCGCGACCGGCAGTTCGACGATGAAGCGGGCGCCGCCGCCGTCGCGGTCCTCGTACCAGAGCTGGCCGCCCGCGTGGTCGACGATCTGGCGTGCAAGCGACAGTCCGAGCCCGCTGGAAAGTCCGTTCGCGGGATCCTCCTCGGTCAGCCGGACGAAGGGCTTGAACAGCTCGCGCCGGCGCCGCTCCGGGATGCCCGGGCCGCGATCCTCAGCCCACAATTGCCAGTACTCGGGTGCGCCGCGCCGCGCGCTGAGGTTGAGCACCCCGCCATCGGCGGCGTATTTCATCGCGTTGCTCACCAGGTTCTCCGTGACCTGCCGCAGGACCAGCGGATCCATCGCCACCACCGCATCGGCGGCCGGCAGGTCGCACTGCAGGCGCATGCCGCGCGACTCGAGCTGCAGTTCGTAGCGGTCGCGCAACCACGACAGGACTTCGGACAGCGCCGCGCGCGCGCCGTCGGCGCCCGGCTCGGCCGCGCCACCGCGGCGCGCCTGCGTTTCCAGGTAGCGGCGGATGTAGCCGAGCGCGTCCTGCGCGCTGTCCTCGATCATCTGCAGGTAGCGCGGTACCCGCTCCGGCTTGCACGCACCCTGCAGCAGCATGTCGCTGGCGAAGACCACGCTGCTCAGCGGGTTCTTCAGGTCGTGCGCGACCAGGTTGACCAACTCCTGGCGCTCGCGCGCGACGCGCTCGAGGCGGTCGCGTGTGAGCTTGAGCCCGAGGTGTGCGTTGACGCGCGCCAGCAGTTCCTCGGGCATGAAAGGCTTGGTGACGTAGTCGACCGCGCCTGCATCGAACGCGCGCAGCAGCATGTCGCGATCCTGCGCGGCGGTGAGGAACACGACGGGCACCTGGCCGAGCGCGGGCTCCTGCTTCACCCGCGCGATCAGTTCGAAGCCGTCCATCCCCGGCATCATCATGTCGAGCAGCATCAGGTCCGGCACCTGCGCGGTCGCCAGGTCGAGCGCGGCCTGGCCGTCGCTTGCCGACAGCACTTCGTAACCATGGCGGGTCAGCAGCGCGGACACCACGCGAAGGTTGGCCGGCTGGTCGTCGACGACGAGGATCCGTCCGGGCGCGAAGCCGGGATTGGGCAAAGGCATGTCTCCCGAATACGCCGCTCATGGCGGCGACGATCCCCTGTGCGCCCCTTACGCTAGCAGGAACCACGGGCGACCGGGGCGGCCGCGCATGCAGGTTGCTGAACGGTCAGGCGACCGTCGTCACGCTTTTCCATTGGCCGGGCGCGAGGTCGTCCAGGCGATGCGTCCCGATGGCGGCGCGCACCAGCCGCAAGGTCGGCAATCCCACGGCCGCGGTCATCCGCCGCACCTGCCGGTTGCGGCCTTCGCGCAGCACGAGTTCAAGCCAGGCATCGGGGACGGTCTTGCGGAATCGCACCGGGGGATCGCGCGGCCACAACGTCGGCGGCGGGATGCAGCGCGCTTCGGCGGGGAGGGTTGGCCCGTCGTTCAGCTGCACGCCGGTACGCAACGCCGCCAGTTGCGCCTCGGCGGGCTCGCCCTCGACCTGGACCCAATAGGTCTTCGGCTGCTTGTGGCGCGGATCGGTCAGGCGGTGCGCGAGCGCGCCGTCATCGGTGAGCAGCAGCAGGCCTTCCGAATCCGCGTCCAGCCGTCCGGCCGGATACACGCCGGGGGGCAGGTCGAACCCGGCGAGCGTCGGTCGCGGTGGCGTGTCGCGGTCGGTGAACTGGCAGAGCACGCCGAACGGCTTGTTGAAGGCGACGAGCACGTCGCCTGCATCAGTCGCGCGGCTTCCGGAACCGCAACGTCATGCGGTCGCTCTCGCCGATCGCGCGGTACTTCGCCGCGTCGGCTTCTTCGTGGTTGTTGGACGGCGGCAAGGTCCACACGCCATTGGGATGGTCGGCGGAGTCGGCCGGGTTGGCGTTGGCCTCGCTGCGCGCGTCGAGTTCGAAGCCGGCATCGGTGGCCAGCTGGATGACCAGTGCTTCGGTGAGGTAGCCGGAGGTCTTCATCCGTTCCAGCGGCGTGCCGGGCTTCGCGCGGTGGTCGACGACGCCCAGCGTACCGCCGGGCTCGAGCACTTCGAAGAACGCCGCGAAATATTCTTCGGCGTTCCCTTCCTCGACCCAGTTGTGCGCGTTACGGAAGGTCAGCACGGTATCGACGGAACCCGGCGGGCCGAACGACGGTTGCGCCGGATCGAACACGCGCACGCCAGGGGTGCCGTACACCGCCGGGGCCGCGGCGAACTTCGCGCGCAGCGCGGTGTTGAGCCGGTAACGGTAGCCGGGCTGGTCGGGGATAGCGTCGTCCCACACCGCGGCGACGTACTCGCCGTCGTCGCGCAGGTACGGCGCGAGGATCTCCGCGTACCAGCCGCCGCCGGGCGTGATCTCGACCACGGTGTCGTCAGGATGCACGCCGAAGAAGGCGAGGGTGGCACCGGGATGGCGGTACTTGTCGCGCGCGACGTTGGCCGCGTCGCGCCAGTCGCCGGCTATGGCGGACTTGAGGTCCGCGGACACGCCGGCATCGGGATCGCAGGCATTGGCAGGCACGGCCGCCAATCCCAGGAGCACGCCGGAGAGCAGGACGGGAAGGATGCGTTTCATCGAAGGCTCCGGCGCGTGGATGTCCCGGCAGGGTAACGCCGTGCGCCGACCCTGCCCATCCTGAAAAGTTCCTGTCTGCGCCCGCCGGTGCTTCAGTCCCGGTTGCGGGGCCGTTTCGATACTGCGCGCACCGGCGTGGGTCCCCGCGCCGGCCCATAAGCAAGCAGAAAGAGAGGTTCCCCATGCATCGTTCCTCCCCGAAGCACCGTCAGCTGCTCCTCGCGCTCCTCGTGGGCCTGCCCGCGATCGGCCTGGCCGCAAGCGCCAATGCCGCCGAGGGCGTGTCCTACAACTACGTGCAGGGCGGCTATGCCGCGACCGATACCGATGACGGCGAGGCCGAAGGGTTCGCCGGCGAGGCCTCGTTCGCGATCCACCCGAACTTCCACGTGTTCGGCGGCTACAACAACCAGGAAATCGACGACAGCTCGGTAGAGCTGGAGAACTGGCGCGCCGGCGTGGGCTACAACCATCCGGTCGCGGGCAATACCGACCTGGTCACCCGGGTGGCCTACGAGAACTACCAGGCCGACGAGGTCGGGCTGGACGCGGACGGCTGGAGCGCCGAGGTCGGCGTGCGTAGCGCGCTCACCCCGCGCCTGGAGGGCTACGCCCTGGCCGGCTACGAGGACGGCGACGACTTCGACGGCGCCGCGTACGGCCGCCTTGGCGGGCAGGTGAAGTTCAACCCGAACTGGGGCCTGACCGGCGACGTGAAGTTCGCCGATGGCGATACCCAGTGGTTCGTGGGCCCGCGCTTTACCTGGTAAACCGCGCCACGTGACTGCAACACCCGAAGCCCGGCCTAGTGCCGGGCTTCTTTTTTTCAGGCATCGTCGCCGAACAGGCCTTCGGGGTATTCGGCTTTCTGCTCGCGCGCCAGCAACTGCCGCAGGCCTTCGGCCGGTGTCATCTGGCCATGCAGCACCGCCCGCACGCCGCTGGCGATCGGGAGCTCGACGCCGTGGCGTTCGGCGAGGCGCATCACCTCGTCTGCGGTCTGCACGGATTCGACCACCTGGCCGATCTCGCGCACCGCCGCGTCCAGCGACTCGCCGCGGCCGAGCGCCAGGCCCAGCCGGCGGTTGCGCGAGAGGTCGCCGGTGCAGGTGAGCACCAGGTCGCCCAGCCCGGCCAGGCCCATCAGCGTTTCCGCCCGGCCGCCGATGGCGTGGTTGAGGCGCAGCATCTCGTTGAGGCCGCGGGTGATCAGGCCGGCGCGGGCGTTGAGCCCGAGCTGCATGCCGTCGGCGACGCCGGTGGCGACGGCGAGCACGTTCTTCATCGCGCCGCCGAGCTCGGCGCCGAGCATGTCGTCGCCGGTGTAGGCGCGGAAGGTCGGCCCGTGCAGCACGTCGGCGACCTGCTTGCCGAACGCGGGCGGGTCCGCATGCACCGTCAGCGCGGTCGGCAGGCCGGCGGCCACTTCGCGTGCGAACGAAGGCCCCGTGACGACGGCCAGCGGCACGCCGTCGCCCAGCGACTCGCGGGCGACTTCATGCAGGAACCGGCCGGAGCCGGGCTCGAAACCTTTCGTCGCCCACGCCACGCCGGCGCCGGCCGGGCGGTGCGGTGCGAGTGCGCGCAATGTTTCCGCGAACGCGTGCGAGGGCACCACCACCAGCACCAGCGTCGCGTCGGCGAGTGCGGCCGCCAGGTCACCCGTGGCGCGCAGCGACTCTGGTAGCCGGACGCCGGGCAGGTAGCGCGGGTTCTCGTGTTCGGCATCGATGGCCGCGGTGATCGCGGCATCGCGCCCCCACAGCACCGTGGGATGCCCGTGGCGCGCGGTCAGGGCGGCGAGCGCGGTGCCCCAGGAGCCCGCGCCCAGTACCGCCAGCCTGTTCGGCGAGGCCATGGGTCAAGCGTTGCCGGCGGTCTCCGACCCTGCCAGCCCTTCGTTGGCCTGCTGCTGGCCCTGCGCGGCACGCTGGCGCAGGCCTTCCGCGTACAGGCCCTCGAAGTTGATCGGCTGCAGGTAGAACGGCGGGAAGCCGCCGGCCTGCACCAGGTCGCTCACCAGCTGGCGGGCATACGGATACAGCACGTGCGGGCACTGGATGCCGAGCATCGCGTCGAGGGTCTGCGGCTCGAAGCCGCGCAGGTTGAACACGCCGCCCTGCTGCACCTCGGCCAGGTACAGCGGCTTGTCGTTGGCGTTGCAGGTGAGGGTGACGCCCAGCACCACCTCGAAGGAGTTCTCGCCCAGGCGCTGGACCCGCTGGTTGAGGTTGAGCTGCAACTGCGGCTGCGCCTGCTCGGAGAACACCATCGGCGCGCCCGGCACCTCGAACGAGACGTCCTTGACGTAGATCTTCTCGACCGAGAAGGACGGACCGGCGGGGGTTTCGGGGGTGGCGCCGGCGGCGCCGTTCTGGGTGTCTTCGGCCATGGTGGAACTCCAGCGGAATGCAGGAAAAGAGGACGATTATGACATGCGTCGCAGCCCGGACGGCCGCCGTGCGCGTCGGATTCAGCCGCGTCCGCGGACCAGCGGCAGGTTCGCCTGTTGCCAGGCGGCGACGCCGCCCTCGAGCCAGTGGACCCGGGTGAAACCGGCCTTGCGCAGCCGCGCCGCCGCGGCCATCGACGCCTGCCCGGTGCGGCAGGTGACCACGATGGGCAGGTCGCGCGCCTTGGCCAGTTGCTTGTGTTCGGGGTCGAACTGGCCGGGCGCGATGTTGCGCGCGCCGGCGATGTGCCCCTTCTCGAAATCGGCCGCGGGCGACAGGTCGACGAGCAGCGCGTTCTCGCGGTTGATCAGCTCGGTGAGCTGGGCCGGCCGCAGCGCCTTGAACCCGCGCGCCAGCCGGGACAGCTCGGTCCAGAGGAGGGCGGCGGTCAGGCCGGCCAGCGCCAGCGACAGCAGGGGGTGGCGGCCCGCGAAGGCGGCCAGTTCGGCGAAGGTCACGGCGTTCATTCCTCGTCCCACAGGTCCGGCAGGCCGTTGGTGACCCACCAGGTTTCCGCCACCGGGTCCCAGCGCCACTCCTCGACGTGCCGGAGCTGGCGTTCGCGCAGGGTGTGCCGGTTGATCACGCCGACCTGGATGTCGCGGCGGGCGG
>DASTUL010000153.1:0-8356 GCA_035759645.1 Lysobacteraceae bacterium
GATCTGCTTCGGGGCATCCAGGTCCTCGGCGCCCATCGCCGCGCGCGGCGCATCCCGTCCCTGTGCCTCCAGTTCCGCCAGCCGCGCCCGCGCACGCTTCACGACCTGCTTCGGCAACCCCGCCAGCGCCGCGACCTGCAATCCGAAGCTGCGGTCCGCCGGCCCGTCCTTCACCGCGTGCATGAACACCAGCGATTCGCCACCGGCCTTGTCGTGGTGCTCCACCGCGTCCAGGTGCACGTTCGCGATGCCGCTACCCGGTTCGGCCAGCGTGGTCAGTTCGAAGTAGTGCGTGGCGAACAGCGTGTAGCTGCGATTGACCGAGGCCAGGTGCCGCGCGCACGCATCGGCCAGCGCCAGGCCGTCGTAGGTCGATGTGCCGCGACCGATCTCGTCCATCAGCACCAGCGATTCGTCGGTGGCGTGGTGGAGGATGTAGCTGGTTTCGGCCATCTCGACCATGAAGGTCGATTGTCCGCGCGCGAGGTCGTCGCCTGCCCCTATCCGGGTGAGGATCCGGTCGATCGGCCCGATCGTCGCGCCCGCCGCCGGCACGAAGCTGCCGATGTGCGCCAGCAGCACGATCAGCGCGTTCTGCCGCATGTAGGTCGACTTGCCGCCCATGTTCGGGCCGGTGATCACCAGCATCCGCCGGCCGACGTGGTCGGGTGCGCAATCCAGCACGAGATCGTTGGGCTCGAAGGGATCCGCGCGCACCGCCTCGACCACCGGATGGCGCCCACGCTCGATGCGCAAGCCCGGATGCGGCGACAGTTCCGGCCGCGACCAGTCCAGCGCCTGCGCGCGCTCCGCGAAGCAGGCCAGCACGTCCAGTTCGGCCAATGCGGCCGCGCACACCCGCAACGGCTCGAGTTCGCCGCCGAGCGCGTCAAGCAGCGTTTCGTACAACTGCTTCTCGCGCGCCAGCGATCGCTCGCGCGCGGACAGCACCTTGTCCTCGAACGCCTTCAACTCCTCCGTGATGTAACGCTCGGCGCCGGTCAGCGTCTGCCGGCGCGTGTAATGCGTCGGTGCCCTGGTGGCCTGCGCCTTGCCGATCTCGATGAAGTAGCCGTGCACGCGGTTGTAGCCGACCTTGAGCGAGCCGATGCCGGTCGCCTCGCGCTCGCGCGTTTCCAGGTCGACCAGGAAGCGGTCGGCGTGGGTCGAGAGCGTTCGCAACTCGTCCAGCTCCGCGTCGAACCCGTCGGCGAATACGCCGCCGTCCCGCGCCAGCACCGGCGGCTGCGGCACGATCGCGCGCACCAGCAACGCAGCCAGGGCATCGTGTTCCCCGCACGACGCCGCGAGCGCCTGCAGCCGCGGCGAGTCGACCGGCGCCAGCAACGCACGCACGTCCGGCAGCATCGCCAGGCCATCGCGCAGCGTGGACAAATCGCGCGGCCGCGCACTGCGCAGGGCCACGCGCGACAGGATCCGCTCCAGGTCCCCCAGTGCACGGAAGCATTCGCGCAACGACGCCTCCGCGCCGGACCGCGCCAGCATGTCCACCGCGTGATGCCGTTCGCCCAGGACCTGCCGGTCGCGCAGCGGACGATGCAGCCAGCGCCGCAGCATCCGCCCGCCCATCGGCGTGATCGTCGAATCCAGCACGCCCAGCAGCGTGTTGCGCACGTCGCCGTCGATGCGCGAGTCCAGCTCCAGGTGGCGCCGCGTCGCGGCGTTCATGGCGATGGCGCCGTCGGAGGCCTCGACCGCGATACCGGTGAGGTGGGGCAGGCGTTGCTTCTGGGTTTCTTCGACGTAGCCGAGCAGCGCGCCCGCGGCGGCGGTCGCCAGCGGCAGGTCCGCCAGGCCGAAGCCGGACAGGTCGTGCACGCCGAAAAATTGCAGCAGCTGCCGTCGACCGGTGTCGGCATCGAACAGCCACGGTGGCCTGCGGCGCAGCCCGGTCCGCTCCTGCATGCAGGCCGGCCAACCGTCCTCGTCGGCCGCCAGCACCTCGGCGGGTTCCAGTCGTGCCAGTTCCGCCTCTAGCGCGTCCTCGCTCGCCACCTCGTTGACCAGGAACCGCCCCGCGGCCAGGTCGACCCAGGCCAGGCCGAACCCGTGACGGCCGCGCGCCACCGCCAGCAGCAAGGTGTCGCGGCGTTCCTCCAGCAGCGCTTCGTCGGTCACCGTCCCCGGCGTCACGATGCGCACGACCTTGCGATCGACCAGTCCCTTGCTCGTCGCCGGGTCGCCGACCTGCTCGCAGATCGCCACCGACTCGCCCAGCGCCACCAGCCGCGCCAGGTACCCCTCGTAGGCGTGGACGGGCACACCGCACATCGGGATCGGTTGGCCGGCGGAGCTGCCGCGCTGGGTCAGGGTGATGTCGAGCAGCCGCGCGGCCTTGCGCGCGTCGTCGTAGAACAGTTCGTAGAAGTCCCCCATCCGGAAGAACAGCAGGATGTCCGGGTGCTCCGCCTTGGCGGCGAAGAACTGCTTCATGAGCGGGGTGTGGTTGGGGGACGGGTCTGCGCTCATGGGTCCGGACAAGTGTAGGGGAGGGCGGCGCGGGCGGTCCCCGGGGGCTGGTTTCGCGCGCGACCGTGCGGCTCCGCAACAACGACTGTGACGGCTATCTCATTTTGCCGGGGAGGGCCGATCGGCATGCGCGCATTGCTCCCGCGGGCGTCGGCGGCTTTTTCCCGGCAAAAAGCGATGGTCCCGCGCAGCCAGCCCCGGACCCCTGAACTGTTAAGCATGAACCGCTTGTGACTGGCGGATTTTTCTGCCTAACGTCGAAAACGGTCCGGGTCACCGGCACCGCGTGGGTACCGATTGCTCTGCTTCCCAACTTTCACATTTTGCCAAGGGGCCAAACCCGATGTCGAAGTCGAACAAGTTGCACCAGCGCGCGCTCGCCGCTGCCGTTGCCGTCGCGCTGACCGCCGGTTTCTCCGCATCCGCTGCCGCCGCCGGCCGCGTGGACACAGCCGGCCTGCATGCCCAGGACCAGGCGACCTTTGATCAGTTCATCGTCAAGTACCGCGACGGCACCAGCGCCGCCGTGCAGCAGAAGACCCTGGCCGGTGCCGCGAATGCGTCGGGCAAGGCGGTGGGCCTGGATCGCCTGCGCACGCTGGCCGTTGGCGGCGTGGTCGTGAGGGCGAACCGCGGGCTGGACCGCGTCGAAGCCGAGTCGGTCATGCGCCAGATCGCCGCCGACCAGAACGTGGAGTACGTCGAGGTCGACCGCATCATGAAGCCCCTGCTGACCCCGAACGACACCCACTACGGCACCTACCTGTGGGGCATGCAGTCCGGCGCCGGCGGCATCAAGGCCGACCAGGCCTGGAACACCACCAGCGGCAGCGGCGTGGTCGTGGCGGTGCTCGACACCGGCTACACCGACCACAGCGACCTGGTGGCGAACATCCTCCAGGGCTACGACTTCATCAGCAACAGCCGCGTCGCCGGCGACGGCGGCGGCCGCGATGCCGATGCGCACGATCCGGGCGACTACTCGCGTGGCCAGAGCTCCAGCTGGCATGGCACCCACGTGTCGGGCACCGTCGCGGCGGTGGGCAACAACAGCAAGGGCGTGATCGGCGGAGCCTATGGCGCCAAGGTCGTCCCGGTGCGCGTGCTGGGTCGTGGCGGCGGCTACACCTCCGACATCGTGGACGGCATCGTCTGGGCGGCAGGCGGCACTGTGTCCGGCGTGCCGGCCAATGCGAATCCGGCCGAGGTCATCAACATGTCGCTCGGTGGCAGCGGTTCGTGCTCGAGCACCTACCAGAACGCCATCAACGCCGCGGTTTCGCGAGGCACCACCGTGGTGGTGGCCGCGGGCAACAGCAACACCGACGCGTCGGGCTTCACCCCGGCCAGCTGCGGCAACCTGATCAACGTGGCGGCGACCAACAAGTCCGGCACCCGTGCCAGCTACTCCAACTACGGCAGCACCATCGACGTGGCCGCCCCGGGTGGCGACAGCCCGGACTGCACCACGCTGATCGTGTCGACCGGCAACGCCGGCACCAAGGAGCCGACCACCGAGAACTACTCCTGCATGGCGGGCACTTCGATGGCGTCTCCCCATGTTGCGGCCACGGTGGCGCTGATGCAGTCGGTGGCGAGCACGCCGCTTACCCCGGCGCAGGTCGAGTCGATCCTCAAGAGCACGTTGCGCGCTTTCCCGGGCAGCAACGACAAGGCGATCGGCAACGGCATCGTCGATGCCGCGGCAGCCGTGTCGGCCGCCGCGACGTACTGATCCGTTCCAACCGCGTCCCTCGGAACCCCGGCTTCGGCCGGGGTTCTTTTTTTGGGGCACGCCCCTGCCGGAAGCACCATTCCAGACCGTATGGCGTTGTGCTACGGTCGCGCCACGGCCGCACCCGGCCTGGCTTGCCGCGTCCCCCCACGGCGGCAGGCCAGCAAAGGCAGGGAGCTCCGTCGCCCGGCACGGCCGGCCAAACACATCCTGGAGAAGGGGACACCCATGTCGGTCGCAAGGCCCGGTCGCAAATTGCTCGCATCCGCCGTAGTGGCGGCATTGGCTTCGTTCACTGCCGTGTCGCTGCACGCCCAGGAGGCCGGCACGGCCACCGCCGCGGAGGAGGAAGAGGCCACCACCCTGGCCACCATCACCGTCACCGCGCAGAAGCGCGAGGAAGCGCTGCAGGACGTGCCGATCTCGGTGACCGCGCTCGACGCGCAGATCATCGAGGACAACGGCATCCGCGACATCAAGGACCTGCAGCTGCTGGTCCCGGGGCTGACGGTCACCAGTACCCAGAGCGAGGTGCAGACCACCGCGCGCATCCGCGGCATCGGCACCGTTGGCGACAACCCCGGCCTGGAGTCGTCGGTCGGCGTCGTGATCGACGGCGTGTACCGCCCGCGCAACGGCGTGGGCTTCGGCGACCTCGGCGAGATCGAGCGCATCGAGGTGCTGAAGGGTCCGCAGGGCACGGTGTTCGGCAAGAACACCTCGGCCGGCGTGATCAACGTGATCACCCGCCGCCCGCACTACACCACCCGCGTCGAGGGCGAGCTCACCGTCGGCAACTACGACGCGCTGGGCGTGGCCGCGTCGTTCAACACGCCGCTCAGCGACAACGCGGCGTTCCGCATCTACGGTGCCCAGCGCAGCCGCGACGGCTTCATGGACGTGGTCACTGGCGGCGGTCCGCGCACGCTCGAAGAGGACGCCGACCAGAACTTCCACACCGTGCGCGGCCAGCTGCTGTTCGAGCCGAGCGCCGACCTGGAGGTGCTGGTCATCGGCGACTACACCAGCCGCGAGGAGAACTGCTGCGCGGCCGTGCAGACCACGGTGGGCGCCACGTCGTCGATCATCAATGCATTGACCGGCGGCAACGGCACCCAGCCCGGCGGCCCGGTGTTCCCGGACGACGGCTCGCCGTTCGACCGCGTCGCCTACAGCAACCGCGACACCGAGCAGGACATCAAGGACGCCGGCGTCTCCATCCAGGCGGACTGGTACACGCCATGGTTCGACAACGCGACGCTGACCTCGATCACCGCGTTCCGCGACTGGGACGCGATCAACGGCCTGGACTTCGACTTCACCACCGCCGACATCCTGTTCCGCAACGCGGACGAGGACGAGTCGCTGATCGCGTTCGACACCTTCAGCCAGGAAGTGCGGCTGACCGGGGCGACCGAGTCGGTCGACTGGATGGTCGGCATGTTCTTCGCCGACGAGGAGCTCAAGCGCAACGAGACGTACCGCATCGGCGCGCATTACGAGCCGTACCTGTCGATCGCGCTGCTGTCGCTGGTCAACCCGGCGCTGGCCAACCCGGCCTTCAGCCCGCAGACCTTCCTCGCGCAGGCCACCGGCCTGGCGCCCGGAACCGTGTTTGCCGGCTATGGCGCCAACGACAAGTACAAGCAGGACTCGCGCAGCCTGGCGTTCTTCACCAACAACACCTGGCATGCGACCGATGCGCTCGACCTGACGTTCGGTGCGCGCTTCACCCGCGAGGAGAAGGAACTCGACTCGGTGTACAGCAACCCGAACGGCAGCCCCGGCTGCGCGCGGTTGCTCGGGCCGGGTGGACAGGCGCGGCTGGCCGCGGCACTGATGTCGCGCGGCGTGCCGGCGTCGGCGTTGCCGGCCGTCATCCCGCAGGTGATCGGTTACAGCTGCCTGCCATGGGCCAATCCGCTGCACAACGGGCGGGTCACGCACCAGGACCGCGACGAGAAGGAATGGTCCGGCACGCTCAAGGCGGCGTACCGCTGGAGCGAGCACCTGATGACGTACGCGTCGGCGGCGCGCGGCTACAAGGCCGGCGGCTTCAACCTCGACCGCGTGCAGTCCAGCAACGGTCTTTCCAGCGGCGGCGCGGGCATCATCCCGGTGGCCGACACGTCGTTCCCGGGCGAGTTCGTCAACAGCTTCGAGCTCGGTGCCAAGACGACGTGGCTGGACGGCAACCTGCTGCTCAACGCCACGCTGTTCCACCAGACCTACGACGACTTCCAGCTCAACAGCTTCCTGGGCACCAGCTTCGTCGTGCGCTCGATCCCGGAGGTCGTGTCGAAGGGCGTGGACACGGAACTCCTGTGGCAGCCGGGCGGCTTCGATGGCCTGATGTTCCAGGGCGGCCTGAGCTACGCCGATACACGCTACGGGGACACGATCCCCGGCGGCGACTTCGTAGAGCCCACCGGTGCGCTGTACAAGCTGCCGGGCAACCGGGTGAGCTTCGCGCCGTACTGGTCGGCCTCGGCGGCGACCAGCTACGAGTGGGATTTCTCCGCTGGCCTGCGTGGGCGCTTCAGCGTCGGCGCGAAGTACCAGTCCGACTTCAACACCGGCTCGGACCTGGACGTCGAGAAGCAGCAGGAGGCGTTCACCGTGGTCAACGCACGGCTGGGCATCGGCGCGGCCGATCGTAGCTGGACCGTCGAGTTGTGGGGCCAGAACATCTTCGACGAGGACTACTACCAGGTCGGGTTCGACGCGCCGTTGCAGAACGTCTCGCCGGTGCCGGGCAACCCGTTCAACAGCTACAACGCGTTCCTCGGGGCGCCGGCCACCTACGGCGTGACCTTGCGCGTGATGTACTGAGGTCGATGGCGGCCCCCACCGATGCCGACCTGCACGCAGCCGCCGCCCGCCTGGGCGAGCGGCTGCGCGCGTCGCGGCACGTGCTGGTCACCGCGGAGAGCTGCACCGGTGGCTGGATCGCCAAGGCGGTCACCGATGTCGCCGGCAGTTCGGAGTGGTTCGACTGCGGCATGGCGGCCTACAGCTACGAGGCCAAGCAGGCGATGCTCGGCGTCAATCCGCTCACGCTCGAAATCCACGGTGCGGTCAGCCGGGAATGCGTGGTGGAAATGGTGTCCGGTGCGCTGGTGCATTCCGGCGCGACGGTGGCCGTCGCGGTGACCGGCATCGCGGGGCCGACGGGCGATACGCCCGACAAGCCCGTCGGCACCGTGTGGATCGCGTGGAAGCGGCGGGGCGGGTATCCGATCGCCGAGAAGTTCGCGTTCGACGGGGACCGGGAGGCCGTGCGAAGACAGACGGTGGCCGCCGCGTTGCGCGGGCTGGAAGCCGTCGCCGCCTGACCCTGTAGGAGCGGCGTAAGCCGCGATTCCCTGGAAAAAGAATTGACGGTTCTGGTCGTTAGTAGTATTACTACTAACCATGGAACTCACCGAAACCCAGCGCACCATCCTCGGCCTGATCGCCGACGGCCTCGCCCGCGACGGCATGCCGCCTTCCCAGTCCGAAATCGCCCAGGCCATGGGCTTTTCCGGTGTCCGGGCGACGCAATACCACCTCGAGGCCCTGGAGCAGGCCGGCGCCATCCGGCGCCTGCCAGGCAAGGCACGTGGCATCCGCTTGCTGCTTCCGCCCGAGGCGATCCACGGGGAGGCCGACCTGTTCGCGAGCCAGGTGAACGACGATGCGCCGGGCGAAGCGCCCGGGTCCGACGAGAACGCGTTGCGACTCCCCGTGCTCGGCCGGGTGGCAGCGGGCGCGCCGATCGGGTCGGGCGCCGGCGTGGTCGCCGAGGACTATGTCCTGCTCGACCGCGTGTTCTTCTCTCCGTCGCCGGACTACCTGCTCAAGGTCAAGGGCGACTCCATGCGAGAGGAGGGCATCTTCGACGGCGACCTGATCGGCGTGCACCGCACGGCGGACGCGCGCTCCGGACAGATCGTCGTGGCCCGGGTGGACGACGAGATCACCGTCAAGCTGCTCAAGCTCGGAACGGATCGGGTCCGCCTGCTGCCACGCAATCCCGACTACGCGCCGATCGAGGTCGGCCCCGACCAGGACTTCGCCATCGAGGGGCTGTATTGCGGCCTCGTGCGGCCGAATCCCGGGCGGGTGGGTCGGTGAGCGGCGATGGCGCGG
>DASTUL010000154.1:0-3237 GCA_035759645.1 Lysobacteraceae bacterium
GGCGACAAGTCGCTGGTCGCGCTGATCGCGCACGAGCTGGCGCACAGCTGGTCCGGCAACCTGGTGACGTTCGCCACCGCGAACGATGCGTGGCTCAACGAGGGCTTCACCTCGTACGTCGAGAACCGCATCGTCGAGGAGCTCTACGGCAAGGAGCGCGCCGACATGGAGAATGTGATCGCGCGCAACGAGCTCCGGGACGAGTACACCGACGAGAACACCGCGCTGCAGCGGATGGCGGTGCGCCCGGAGGACCTGGACGACCCCGACTCGAACCTGACCGGGACCGTCTACACCAAGGGTGCGTGGATGCTGCAGTGGCTCGAGCAGCAGTACGGGCGCGAGGTGTTCGATGCGTTCCTGCGCGGCTACTTCGACCACTTCGCGTTCCAGCCGATCACCACCGAGATGTTCCTGGCCTACGCCCGCGAGCACCTGCTGGCGAAGCACCCGGGCAAGGTGACCGAGGCGCAGCTGGAAGCCTGGATCTACGAGCCGGGCATCCCGGACAACGCCCCGCAGACCAGCTCGGCGCGTTTCGACGCGGTCGATGCCGCGCGCACAGCGTGGCTGGACGCCGGCACGCTGCCGGACGCCGCCGCCACCGAAGCGTGGACGACGCAGGAGTGGGTGCACTTCATCGAAGGCATGCCCGAAACGCTGTCGACTGAGCAGATCGCCGCGCTCGATGCTGCCTACGGCTTCACCGGCACGTCCAACGGCGAGATCGCCCAGCGCTGGTACCCGCTCGCGGTGCGCAGCGGCTACGACGCCGCCAACGACGAGATCGCCGAGTTCCTGCAGACGATCGGTCGCCGCAAGCTGATCATGCCGACCTACGAGGCACTGGTGCAGACGCCGGAAGGGCTCGCGCTGGCGAAGGAAGTCTTCGAGAAGGCGCGTCCGGGCTACCACCCGATCACCACCGGCTCGGTGGAGAGCACGATCGAAGAAGCCGAATGACCCTGCGGCTCGCCTTCGTCGCCTGCCTGGCCCTGGCGGCATGCCAGGGCCAGGATCCCGAGGCCGCGGCGGCTGCGCAGGCCGCGGCGCGCGAACAGGCGGCCGAAGAGGCCGCGCGCGGCTTCGATGCCGCGGTGTCCGCAGGCGAGTGGGAACTGGCGCGTGCACACGGCGACGTGTTGCTGGCCGACTATCCCGGCACCGCCGCGGCCCAGCGGGTCGCGCCGCAACATGCCGAAATCGTGGTCAAGGCCGAGGACGCGGAATCCGCACGCCGGCTCGAGTCGCTGTGGAGCTACCAGTCGGTCCCTGTCGGCGGCGGCGAGCAACGCTCGGCCAGCATCGTGGCCACGGAGCCGGTCGACGTCGACGGCAGCGGCCCGGGTCCGGTGCAGCTGATCTTCCGCGACCATCCCGACTGGGGGCGCAGCAGCTACCTGGTGCTGCGGGCCGGCGATTTCGCGTGCCGCGGCGGGTGCAACGTTCAGGTCACCGTGGATGAAACCGCGCCCCGCGCGATGGCGGCCTCGCGGCCCGACACCGACGAGGCCATCGCGATGTTCATCGAGGACGAGGGCGCGTTGTGGAACATCGCCAACGACGCCGAAACGATCGCCGTTGCGTTCCCCGTCGCCGCCGGCGGCACCCGCACGGCCGTGTTCGAGGTCGGCGGCCTGGACGCCGCCCGGATGCCCGGCTGGAACTGAATAATTCCGACGAGCGTCACGCTACGCCAATCCACCGGGCGTATTCTCGGAGCCACCTGTCAAGGAGGCGAACGAGGAGGCCAATCATGCTCGCGCCACGCTTGCACAACTTCCTGGACGAGCGACACGCGTCCTACGAAACGTTCACCCACGACCGCACGGTCACCGCCCAGCAGACGGCATCGGCCGCGCACATCGGGCAGCGGCACTTCGCCAAGACCGTCATGCTGAAGATCGAGGGCAAGCTCGCCATGCTGGTGATGCCGGCGGCCTTCCGGGTCGACCTGTCACGGTTGTCGCGCGCACTCGGCGGACGCGAGGTCGACCTCGCGCACGAGATCGACTTCAAGATGGCGTTCCCCGATTGCGAACTCGGCGCGATGCCGCCGTTCGGCAACCTCTACGGCATGCCGGTGTATGTCGATGCACGGCTCGCGGGCCAGGACGACATCGGGTTCAATGCGGGCTCGCACACGGACGTGGTGCGGATGCCGTATCCGGAGTTCGAGCAGCTGGTGCGGCCGCAGCTGCTGTACCTGGACCATTTGATGTAGCACGGAACCCGGATTCCGGCGCTGCGCGCCTGCATCCGGGCTACACGAAGCGTAGCCCGGATGGAGCGCAGCGCAATCCGGGTCGTTACAGCGCGTAGCCGAACTGCTGCTTGAACTGCAGGGCGAACTCGTCGTAGTCGAAGCGCTGGTTCTGGGTGCCGGGGTGCTCGACCTTCAGCGCGCCCATCAGCGAGGCCATGCGCCCGCAGGTCTCCAGGTCGTCGCCGCGCATCAGTCCGAAGATCAGGCCGGCGCGGTAGGCGTCGCCGCAACCCGTCGGGTCCGTGATCCGGCGCTCGTGCGCCGGCGGGATGTTGATGACCTTGCCCGCGTGGTGGATCAGCGAGCCGCGCGGACCCTGCGTGGCGATGTACGCCTTCACCTTGCCCGCGATCTTTTTCTCGTCCCAGCCGGTGCGTTCCTGCAGCAGGTTCGACTCGTAGTCGTTGACGGTGACGTAGTCGGCCAGCTCGATGAAGTTGCGCAGCTCCTCGCCGTTGAACAGCGGCATGGCCTGGCCGGGGTCGAAGATGAAGGGGATGCCGAGCTCGTGGAACTCCGCGGCGTTCTGCAGCATCGCCTCGCGCCCGTCGGGGCTGACGATGCCGAATTCGATGCCGGGCACGTCGCGCACGTGGTTCTCGTAGCTGCGCATCATCGCGCCCGGGTGGAACGCGGTGATCTGGTTGTTGTCCAGGTCGGTGGTGATGAAGGCCTGCGGGGTGAACAGCTCGTCGATCACCTTGACCTGGTCGAGCCGGATCTCCTGCTCCTCGAACCACTCGCGGTACGGGCCGAAGTCCTGGCCGACGGTCGCCATCGGCACCGGCTCGCCGCCCAGCAGCTTGAGGTTGTAGGCGATGTTGCCGGCACAGCCGCCGAACTCGCGGCGCATCCGCGGCACCAGGAACGAGACGTTCAGGATGTGGACCTTGTCCGGCAGGATGTGGTTCTTGAACTGGTCCTGGAACACCATGATGGTGTCGTAGGCCAGCGAGCCGCAGATCAGCGCT
>DASTUL010000155.1:0-2830 GCA_035759645.1 Lysobacteraceae bacterium
CTCATCGTCTACCTGATCCTGTGGCTGCTGATGCCGCTCGAGGGCAGCGCCTGAACTTCGCGGCGCTGGCCGCGCTGCGGCTGCTCGGCGCGGCCTGGACGCTGCCGAACACGCTCCTTGGCCTGGTTGCCGGCATCGCCGGCATGGCGCGCGGCGCGCGCGTGCACTGGCGCCCGCAAGAGCTGGCCTTGGTGTTCCAGCGCTACCCCTGGGGCCCCGGCGGCGCGCTGACCCTGGGCAACACCATCCTCCACACCGGCGATCGGCTGGATGGCCGCTGCCGCACCTACGCCCACCGCGCCGGCTTGTGCGTGGAACCTGAAGTCACGCTGGCCGACCACGAGCGTGCGCACGTGTTCCAGTACATGGTGCTGGGGCCGCTGTTCCTGCCGCTGTATTTCGCCTCCGGCGGCATCGGCGTGCGCAACCGGTTCGAGCGCGCGGCCGACCGCTACGCGCTCACGGGGCGGGGCTGGTGGCCGTGGAACATCCGCGCCGATGCCGCTGCCGACGAGCGGCAGGACCAATTTACGGATCGCTAACGGGGGCCGGCGTAAGGTCGGGCGCGTCGGAGAAAAACCGGCTGGGCGAACAACCCAACCGTGAAAAGCTTCGGCACGGAAGGCTCGGCCACCCGGGATGAAAGTCCCGGAGACCGGGCCTTCTTCTTTGGTGCCGGAGGTGGGACTCGAACCCACACGCTTTTAAGGGCGGCGGATTTTGAGTCCGCTGCGTCTACCGATTCCGCCACTCCGGCGCGGCCGGGAATTATACGGCTTCGTCGGTCTCCAGCGCCTTGTCGGCGCGGACGTACCATTCGCCGTCGCGCGGGACGAACATGGAGCAGCACTCCATCGGCGCCTTGTAGATGTGCACGGACACCGCGACGGCGTCGGGGCTGGCGTTGCGGATCGAGTGGTACTCGTGCGGCGGGATCAGGCTGCCGGCGCTGCCGGGGCCGGCCTGCATGCCGCCGGCGGCGCGGAAGCGGAAGTTGTCGCCGTCGCGCTCGAGCAATTCGTACTGGGTGATCTCCAGCTGGCCGTCCCAGACGCCCTCGACGCACCACAGGCCCGAATGGTCGTGGACCGGCGTGCCCTGGCCGGGGCCCCAGGTCATCGCGACCACGCTGTAGCCGTGGGTGGCGCTGCGGTAGATCTCGCGGCGGGCGTAGTGGTCGGTGATGGGCTCGAAGACGCAGGCCGGCAGCTGGAGCTGGCGGTCGCAGATCATCCGGCACAGGGTGTTGCGCAGCGTCGCGGTGACGGCGTGCTGGTCGCCCGCGCCGACCGCCTCGTCCAGGGCGGCGACCAGGCGGTCGCGGCCGGGGAACGGGAGGCAGTGGTCGTCTTGGGCGGATGCGGGCATGGGGGCAGTTTAGCGCGGGGTGGCTTTTCGCCGCCGTGGCGGCTCCCACATGGAGTTACACGTTGTCGAGGAAACTTCGGATGGCGGGGCCGAATCGGTCGATGTCGACGAGGAAGGCGTCGTGTCCTTGCGGCGAGGGCAGGGGCAGGAAGGTCGCATCGGTACCGCCGGCGCGGAGGCCGTCGGCGACTTGCTCCTGCTGCTGCAGGGGGAACAGGATGTCGGTCTGCACGCCGATCGCCAGCGCCTTCTCGACGCGCAGGGCGGCGAGGGCCGCCATGGTGTCGCCGCCATGCGCCTCGCCCAGGTCGAACCAGTCCATCGAGCGGCTGAGATACAGGTAGCAGTTCGGGTCGAAGCTGCGCACGAAGCGGCGCGCGTGGCCCTCCAGGTAGCTCTCGACCTCGAACTCCAGGCCGAACGGGTCTTCGTCGTCGCGGCGATCCGAGTCCAGGCGAACGCGGCCGAAGCGGCCGTCCCATTCGAGCGCGGAGCGATACGTGATCACGCCCAGCTTGCGCGCCATGCGCATGCCGGACTCGGGATAGCGGGCCTCGTCGTAATGGCCGTCGTTCCAGGCCGGGTCCAGCCGGATGGCCTCGCGTTGCAGCGAGCGGATCGCGATCGAGAACGGCAACGCGCGCGCGGCGCCCGAGACGTTGACGTGGGTCCGCGCCATCCCCGGATGGCGCTGCAGGAACGCCAGCGCCGACATGCCGCCCATCGAATTGCCGATGACGCACGCCAGCCGCTCGATGCCGAGCGCGCGCACGACATGCGCGGCGGCATCGGCGCCGTCCTCGATCGAGAGTTCGGGGAATGCCAGGCGCCAGGGCTCGCCCGTCGCCGGGTCGATGCTCGCCGGCCCCGTCGAGCCCTTGCAGCTGCCGAGCGAATTGACGCAGACCACGTGCCAGCGGTCGGAGTCGATGGGCTTGCCGGCGCCGACCATCGCTTCCCACCAGCCCGGCGCCGGGTTGGCATCGCTGGCGGCTGCGTGTGCGTCGGGGGACAGGCCCGTCAGGATCAGCACCGAGTTGTCGCCCGCGGCGTTGCGCGTGCCCCAGGTCTCGTACGCGATGCGAGCGCCGTGCAGCGTGCCGCCGCGCTTCATCGGGAAGCCGTCGGGCAGGGCGACGTACTGCGTGGCGGGCGGGATGAACTCGGTCATGCGCGCTTATTCGACCACACGGTCGATGGTCGCGGTGACCGACTCGCCGTCCGATGCAGCGACCGTGGCGGATTCCAGGTCCCCTGCGCCCGCCGTGGCATCGCCGCTGGCGGAAATGCGTGCGACGACTTCCACCACGTCCACGTCCGACAGGCGCGCGGTGGGCATCGGGCTGTCGGAATCGTCGAGCGTGACCTCGACGGGGAAGCCCGTCGCGGGCAGGCGCTCGACCGCGACCGGCATGGGCGGCCCGCCTGCCTGGCGGGCGATGACGTAGAGCGTCGCGCCCGC
>DASTUL010000156.1:0-3286 GCA_035759645.1 Lysobacteraceae bacterium
GGCACAGGCAAGGGTGAAATGGTGCGGTAAGAGCGCACCGCGAGCCTGGCAACAGGCCGGCACGGCAAACCCCACCGGGAGCAAGGCCAAATAGGGACCCCATGACGTGGCCCGCGTCGGGTCCGGGTAGGCTGCTCGAGCGTATCGGTGACGATGCGCCTAGAGGAATGACTGTCCACGACAGAACCCGGCTTACAGGCCGGCTCCGCCACCTCTTTCGCGCGCGCTGGCGCGCCACGGGGCCTCGAGGCCCGTTCATGTTGCATCGCAGCGACCTTTCGTTCGCTTCCGCTCGGCCGCGCCCTGGCGGGCCTTCACGTGGCCTTGATCTCAGAAAATGAGACGAATCAGGGCTTAGTGGATAAGTCTTGAACCAGACTCTGAAGTTCGTCGCAACCCATTGACCGGCAAACAAAAATTGCCCGGGAAAGTTGTTGACAACCCTGTGGGCGGACTCCTAATGTGGCGGCATGTGGGAAATCCGGGGGAATCCGGGGATTCCGTGGCTAGAAGCACCTCCACAGGCGGGCAGGGCGGATGTTCCAGGGCGAGACCCTCATCACCATCGACGACAAGGGCCGGTTGGCGATCCCGACCGCCCATCGCGACGTCGTGGCCAACGCCTGCGGCAACCGGCTGGTGATCACCTACAACCCGTTCGAGGCCGGCTGCCTGTACCTCTACCCCGAGGCCGTCTGGGAAAAGGTGCGTGACCAGGTCAATGCGCTGCCGCGGACCCGCCGGACAAGCCGGACCTTCCAGCTGAAGCTCGTCGGCGCCGCGGCGCCGGTCGAGCCGGACGGCAGCGGTCGCATCTCCATCCCCGCCAGCCATCGCAATGCCGTCGGCATCGACCGGCGCGCGGTGCTGCTGGGCATGGGCGACAAGTTCGAACTGTGGAGCGAGCAGGCGCACCACGACCAGATCCGGCAGGTGCTTGCCGACGAGGATCTGGGCGAGGACCTGCTCGACCTGCGGCTGTGACGGGCGCGGACCGGGGCGCCCGGTCCGCGCAAGCGCCGGCGGTGCACCTGCCGGTGATGGTCGCGGAGGCGGTGGAAGGCCTCCGCGTGTTGCCCGGCGGCACGTACCTGGATGGCACGTTCGGGCGTGGCGGACATGCACGGGACGTGCTGGAACGACTCGGCCCCGGAGGCCGGCTGCTGCTGATGGACAAGGACCCCGAGGCGATCGAAGTGGCAACGCGCGCATTCGGCGCGGACGCCCGCGTCGCCATCCGCCGGGGCAGCTTCGCCGACCTCGGCCGGTGGGACGCGGTGCGCGACGGCCTCGACGGCGTGCTGCTCGACCTGGGTGTGTCCTCGCCCCAGCTCGACGTGGCCGCACGCGGGTTCTCGTTCGGCAAGGACGGGCCGCTCGACATGCGCATGGATCCCGATTCGGGCGAATCGGCCGCGCAATGGCTGGCGCGCGCGGACGAACGCGAGATCGCCGACGTGCTGTGGACGCTCGGCGAGGAGCGGATGTCGCGGCGCATCGCGCGTGCCGTCGTCGCGCGCCGCGCGGAGCAGCCATTCGAGCGCACCGCCGACCTGGCCGCGCTCGTCGCCTCGGTGGTGCCGCGCGGCGAAGGCCGGATCCATCCGGCGACCCGCACGTTCCAGGCCATCCGCATCCACGTCAACCGCGAACTCGAAGACCTGCATGCGGGGCTCGCGGCCGCGCACGACGCGCTGCGCCCGGGTGGCCGGCTGGCCGTGATCAGCTTCCACTCGCTGGAAGACAGGATCGCCAAGCAGTTCATCGCGAAACATTCCAAGGCGCCGCCCGCGAACCGGCGGATGCCGGTGGTCCAGGCGTTCACGCCGACGCTGCGTGCGATCGGCGGCGCGGTGAAGGCGGGGGACGCCGAGCTGGCGGCGAATCCGCGTGCGCGCAGCGCGGTGTTGCGCGTCGCCGAGAAGCTGCCCTCATCCGGCCCTGCGGGCCACCTTCTCCCGCAGGCGGGAGAAGGGCTATGAATACTCGGCTGATGCTGGTGGTGCTGGTCGTCGCGAACGTCGCGTCCGCGATCGCGGTCGTCTACGCGCGCCACCTGCACCGGCAGGCGTTCGCGACGCTCACGCGCCTGGAGCACGTGCGCGACGAGCTGGAAATCGACTTCGGCCGCTTGCAGCTCGAGCAGGCCACCTGGGCCGAGAGCAACCGGATCGACCAGGTCGCGCGCAACCGCCTGGGGATGAAGTTCCCCGAGGGCCGCGAGATCGTGGTGGTGCGGCCATGACCTCGCGCCAGCAACGCCGGAAGGCCGCGCCGAAGCCGCGCAACCGCGCGCCCTTCAGCCTGCGCGGCAGGCTCTCGCTGGTCGCGGGCGCGCTCGCGCTTTGCTCGCTCGCGCTGGTCGTGCGCGCGGTGGACCTGCAGCTGGTCGACGACGACTTCTATCGCCAGCAGGGCGATGCGCGTTTCCTGCGCGAGATCCCGATCCCGACGTCGCGCGGCATGATCACCGACCGCAACGGCGAACCGCTGGCCGTGTCCTCGCCGGTCGAATCGGTGTGGGGCAATCCGCAGGAATTGCTGAAGGCGCCCGATCGCCTGCCGCAGCTCGCCGAAGCGCTGGGCGTGCCGCACGACCACCTGCTGCGCCGCCTGGGGCAGCGCGCGGACAAGGAATTCGTCTACCTCAAGCGCCGCATCAACCCGGCCGATGCCCGCGCGATCATGGCCCTGGAAATCCCGGGCGTCGCCACCCAGCGCGAGTTCCGCCGCTTCTACCCGCAGGGCGAGGCGCTGGCGCACGTGCTCGGCTTCACCAACATCGACGACCGCGGGCAGGAAGGCCTGGAACTCGCGTTCGACGACTGGCTGCGCGGCAAGCCCGGCACCAAGAAGGTGATCCGCGACCGCCGCGGGCGCATCGTCGAGAACGTGGACCTGGTGCGCGCGGCGCAGCCGGGCAAGGACCTCACCCTCAGCATCGATCGGCGCATCCAGTTCCTGACCTACCGCGAGCTCAAGCACCAGCTGCTCGAATCCGGCGCCACCAGCGGATCGGCAGTGGTGCTGGACATCGCCACCGGCGAGGTCCTGGCCATGGCCAACCTGCCGTCGTTCAACCCGAACAAGGTCGATGGCGGCAACCGCGACGCGCATCGCAACCGCGCGGTGACCGATCTGATCGAGCCCGGCTCGACGATGAAGCCGCTGACCGTCGCCGCCGCGCTCGAGGCCGGCGCGATCACGCCGCAGACCCTGTTCAACACCAATCCGGGCTGGATGCCGAACGGCCGCTACCGCACCACCGACACCCACAACTACGGCG
>DASTUL010000157.1:0-12663 GCA_035759645.1 Lysobacteraceae bacterium
TGCGTGGCGTTCCACACGTAGGTGCCGCCCAGGCGGCGTCGTTGCCATGCGTCGATGAGGTTGGCGCCATCGTCGCGCGCGCCATTGCGTTCCGGGTATTCGGGATCGGCCTGCGTCGACGGCAGGAAGAAGCTGCGACCGCCGCCGAGCAGCACGTCCGGCGCGACCGTCGACAGCACCAGCTGGCGCGCGAAATCGATGCAGCCCGCGGCGCGCACCTGGGCCGGCATGCGCGCGTCGAATTCCCAGCCGCGGTCGGCGCCGTGCGCGAACGTCGTGGCCGGGGTGGCGTGGGTCACGCGGGTCGTGGTGACCACGCCGGTGGCCAGGCCCTGGGTCTCGGCCAGTTCCCACAGCGTCAGCAGCTCCGCCGCCTGTCCCGCGTCGCAGTCGCCCGACGGTGCCGCGGGTCCGACGGAGATATGGCCCGCGCGGGTTTTGACGCCCGTCGCCATCGCGGTCATCGTCCCGGCGGAGTCGGGCGTCTGCGCATCGGTGTTGTAGGTGCGGCTGAGCGCGGTGGCGGGAAAGTGCTCCCAGCTCAACCGGTGCGCCTCGCCCGAATGGCCCGCGCGCTGGCCCGCGAGGATGCGTGCCGCGGCGACCGTGGGCAGGCTCATGCCGTCGCCCACGAACAGGATGACGTTGCGTGCGTTGCCCGCCATGGCGCCGCGCGCGGCGGCCTGTGCCGCACCGTCGCGGAACCACCAGGCGGCGTCCTCGCCATCGGGGCGCGTGATGTGCGGCACCTCGACCGCGAAGGTCGCCGGTCCGGCCGAAACGGGTGCGGTGCCGGGCGTGCTCGCACACCCCGCCATCAGCGACGATGCGAGCGCGGCCGGCAGCCACGTGGGCAGGTGGCGGCGCGGTGGCGGCTGCGGGATGCGCATGGCGGGCTCCGGGCGGGGGAACATCCATTATGCGAGCCGTTGCCGCCCGGTCCACGAATGGCACGCCGGTGTTCCGCTGCCGTCACCACTGGCGCGTCGCGCGTCCGCTAATGTCCCCGCCTTCGACAGGAAGCCCCGCATGGCATTGATCCGGGCATGGTTGCGTGTTCCGTTCTGGCAGCGGGTGCTCGCCGGCTTCGTGCTGGGCGCGTTCGCGGGCTGGCTGGCCGGCCCGGCGGCGGAGACCTGGTTCGGTCCGCTCGGCACGGTTTACGTCACGCTGATCCGGATGATCGCGGTGCCGCTGGTGTTCTTTGCGGTGATCAATGCGGTTGCGTCGCTGCACGGGCAGGAGTCGATGGCGGCGCTCGGCGGGCG
Source organism: Lysobacteraceae bacterium (assembly GCA_035759645.1). Classification (GTDB taxonomy): domain Bacteria; phylum Pseudomonadota; class Gammaproteobacteria; order Xanthomonadales; family Xanthomonadaceae; genus CAMPJU01. The sequence goes on from DASTUL010000157.1 coordinate 1,269, forward strand.
GACGTTCGCGTGGTTCGCGGCAACCGCTGCGCTGGCGGTCGGGATGGGCCTGGCGATCGCGTGGCTGCTGCAGCCGGGCGCCGGCGCCAGCGGGCTGGTGGTCGCCCCCGACTACGTGGTGCGCGAGGTGCCGTCGCCGGTGCAGGTGCTGCTCGACATCGTGCCGTCCAACCCGTTCCAGGCATTGGCCGAGGGCAAGATCCTGCAGGTGATCGTCTTCGCGGGCCTTGTCGGCTTCGCGCTGGTGAAGCTCGGCGAGCGGACGGCGAACCTGCGGCGCCTGGCGGGCGAGGCGAGCGACACGATGATCCAGGTCACGCGCTTCGTGCTGGAGACGACGCCGCTGGGCACCTTCGGGCTGATCGCCGGACTGGTAGGCAGCTATGGTTTCGAGCGCCTGTTGCCGCTGGGCGACTACGTGTTCGCGCTGTATCTCGCCTGCGCGCTGCACATCGTGGTGACGTACGGGGGGTTGCTGGCGCTGCACGGGCTCAACCCGCTGCGCTTCTTCCGCGGCGCGGCCCCGGGCATGCAGGTCGCCTTCGCGAGTTCCTCGTCGTTCGCGGCGCTGCCGGTCGCGTTGCGCTCGGTGACCCACAACCTGGGCGTGGACCGCGACTACGCCGCGTTCGCGGTGCCGCTGGGCGCCAGCATCAAGATGGACGGCTGCGGCGCGATCTATCCGGCACTGACGGCCGTGTTCGTCGCCCAGTATTTCGGCATCACGCTCGAGCCGGCGCAGTACCTGGTGATCCTGGTGGCGTCGGTGCTAGGCAGCTTCGGCACAGCGGGCGTGCCCGGCACCGCCATCGTGATGGTGACGCTGGTGCTGAGCGCAGCCGGTTTGCCGCTGGAAGGCATCGGGTTCGTGGTCGCGATCGACCGGGTGCTCGACATGATGCGCACGATGACCAACGTCACCGGCCAGATGCTGGTGCCAGTGCTGGTCGCGCAGGAAACCGGGCTACTGGACCGCGAGGTCTACGAAGCGGCGTCGAGCAACGTCGGCATCGCCGAGGGCGAAGCCGCGGAGTCCTGACTGTTCAGGGTGTTGCGCGGGGGCGGGCGAGGCGCGCGCCGGCCAGCGCGGCGGGCACCGGCAGCACCAGGCCCAGGACGCCCATCCACATCGGATGCGGCATCGTCAGCATCATCATCACGACCCCGGCGACGACGGCGATAGCGACGACCACGGCTGCGAGGCGGGGATGCTGCACGGAGATGCGCGCGGCCACCCAGCCGCCGGCGAAGGCCCCCAGCACCCAGGCGAGCACGACGAACGCCAGCGCGCCCATCGGCATCTGCGCCATGAGCGCGGCAAGCGCGTTCGGATCGGACATGTCGGTCCCGACGGGCGGCGGGAACAGCTGCGCCCCGAGGAACTCGATCGCAACGATCACCACGAACATCGCGGCCAGTCCGGCCACTACCCCGAGCACCGTGCGTCCCATGATTCGCGCCTCCCCGACGTGAGGGGCCATCATAATCGCCTCCACGTCCAGGGAGTCACGATGACCGAGCAGCGCCCCCGCGAACTGACGATGCGGTTCCTCGCCGAGCCGACCGACGTGAATTTCGGCGGCAAGGTCCACGGCGGCGCGGTCATGAAGTGGATCGACCAGGCTGCCTATGCGGCCGCGGTCGGCTGGTGCGGCACCTACGCGGTCACGGTGGCGGTCGGCGGGATCCGGTTCCTGGCGCCCGTGCGGATCGGCGACCTGGTGGCGGTGCGGGCCGAGCTGGTGCGCACCGGGACCACCAGCATGCATTTCTCGGTCGACGTGCATGCGGGCAGCCCGATGGAGGCCGGCCAGGCCCCCAGGCTGTGCACGCATTGCATGATCGTGTTCGTGGCCATGGACGAGGCAACCAATGAACCGGTGCCTGTCCCGTCCTGGACGCCGGCGAGCGAGGCGGACCGTCGGCTGGCCGACTACGCGGCGGAGGTGATGGCGCTGGGCAAGGGCATCGAGGACACGATCGCGCGCGCCCGCGAGGCGTGATTACAGCGCGACGCGACGCGCCTGCATGAACTTGCCGCCCCAGTAGCCCTCGTCGAGGCTGGACACCATCACGTCCTTGCCGCGGCTGGGGGCGTGCACGAACTTGCCCTCGCCGATGTAGATGCCGACGTGGTCTACCCGGCCGCGGCGGCCGAAGAACACCAGGTCGCCGGCCGCCATCGCCGCGCGGTCGGCCACGCGTTCACCGGCCCGCGCCTGGTCTCGCGAGATGCGGGGCAGGTCGATGCCCAGCGCGGTCCGGTAGACATAGCCCACCAGGCCGCTGCAGTCGAAGCCGCGGTCCGGCGAGTTGCCGCCCCAGCGGTAGGGCGTGCCGAGCAGGGCGAAGGCACGGCGCAACAGGCCCTGCATCGGGCCGTCGCCGGGCGCCTGGGCCGCCGGCGCCACCGGGGCGTCGAGGACGGCGGGCGGCGCGATCGCGGCCAGCGCCGCGGCTTCCTGGTCCGACACCGGCGGGGTGGCGAACGCGGGCAGCGCCAGCACGGAAAGCACGCAGGCAAGGAGCAGGGTTTTCAGGTGGCGCTCGAGCGGGGCGTTGGTCGTCACGCGCAGGTCACCGTCGGGTGAGAAGGGCGCGATGGTGCCCGCCCCCGACGACCACCGCAACCCACCCTATTCAGCCAGGACCCGGCGCGCCCCGCTGTAGTGGGTCTTCCAGTACGGACCGTCCAGGCGGTCCAGGCGGACCGTGCCGCCGGTGCTGGGGGCGTGGACGAACCGTCCCTCACCGACATAGATGCCGACGTGGCTGACCTGGCCGCCGTTGCCGAAGAACACCAGGTCGGCGGGAGCCAGGCGGTCGGTGGCGATCCGTGGCCCCTGGTAGGCGGCGAGGGCGCGCGAGGTTCGCGGCAGGCGCAGGTCGAGCATGTCGCGGTAGACGTAATTGACCAGGCCGCTGCAGTCGAAGCCGCCTTCCGGCGAGTCGCCGCCGTAGACGTAGGGCGTGCCGACCAGGCTGATGGCGCGCATCAGCACGGCGTTCGCCGCGGCCGGGTCGGCCGGGCGCACGTCGCTCCATTGCCCCGAGTCGTATGTCGGTGTCGGCCTCGCGCGGTCGCTGCCGCCGCAGCCGGCGAGCGCCAGCGCCAGCACGCCGCACCATGGCAAGGCACGGGCGGAGCCGGGATAATGCACGGCTCGTGCGGCCGATCGTGTCGCTTCCATCGCGGCCAGTGTCGTTCCTCGGGGAGCGGCCGGCAAGCCGCTCGCCAAACCGGAACCCCACTCCCATGAAGATCGAGAAGGACCGCGTCGTCCGTTTCCACTACACGCTGTTCAACGGCGGCGTCGCCGGGCAGGGGAGCGACGCCCTCGAGAGCTCGAAGGACCGCGAGCCGCTGGCCATCCTGGCCGGCCACGGCAACATCATCCCCGGCCTGGAAAAGGCGATGGAAGGCCGCGAGGCGGGCGACACCTTCTCCGCCGACGTGCCGGCGGCGGACGCCTACGGCGAACGCCGGGACAACCTGACACAGCGCGTGCCCAAGAAGCATTTCGGCGACCAGCGCCTCGCGCCGGGCATGCAGGTGGTCCTCAACACCAACTTCGGCCCGCGTGCCGTGACCATCCAGAAGGTCGGGATGAGCGTGGTCGACGTGGACCTGAACCACCCGATGGCCGGCAAGGACCTGCGCTTCGACATCGAGGTCGTCGAGGTCCGCGAGGCGTCCGCCGAGGAACTCGAGCACGGCCACGTGCACGGCGAAGGCGGCCACCACCACTGATCGCTCGCGACTGGCATGATCAAGCCTCCAGCGGCGGGGAGGCCGATCCCATGAACGACACAGTGCTCGCGCCGGTCTCAGCGTCCGAACGCATCCAGCTCCTGGACATCCTGCGTGGCTTCGCGCTGCTCGGGATCTTCCTGATGAACATCGAGTTCTTCAGCCGATCGCTGCTGGACGTGTCCACCGGCATCGAGTCGGGGCTTTCGGCGCCCTCCTGGCTGGCCGACGCCTTCGTCTACACGTTCGTGCGCGGCAAGTTCTGGACCCTGTTCTCGCTGCTGTTCGGCATGGGCTTCGCGGTGATGCTGGCGCGCGCGCAGGCGGCGGGGAGGCCGTTCGCCGGCCTGTACCTGCGGCGCACGGTCGGCCTGTTGCTGATCGGCCTGGCGCACGGGTTGTTCCTGTGGTCGGGCGACATCCTGTTCTCGTACGCGCTGACCGCGTTCGCGCTGCTGCTGTTCTTCCGCAACACGCCCGTGTCGCGGCTCTGGAAGTGGGGCACGTTCTTCTATGCCCTGTTGGTGCTGCTGATGCTGGTGGGTGCCGCCGGCATGGCCGCGGTGGCCGCCGATCCGCAACTCGCGGCCGCGGCGGGCAACGGCGGCGCCGAGGCCGCGGCCTCGATCGCAGCCTTGCGCGACACGGAGATCGTGGCCTACACGACGGGCACCTATGCCGACGCGAATGCGCTGCGCTGGACCTATTTCGTGCAGCACCTCGGGAACAACGGGTTCCTGGTGCCGATGGTGCTGGGCATGTTCCTGGTCGGCGCCTGGCTGGTGCGCAGCGGCGCGATGGCCGACCCGGGCGCGCACCGCCGCCTGTTCGTGCGCCTTGTCCTGTGGGGCGGCGTGCTCGGATTGGCCGTCACGCTGTGGAGCCTCGCGATCGATCCCGATCCGGCCATGGACCCGGCCGCCCCTGCGGCTGCGCCGATGGTCGCGATGGCGCTGCACATGCTGGGATCGCCATTGATGGCCCTGGCCTATGTCGGCATCGTGGTGCTGGCCTGGCAGTCGGGTGCGCGATGGCTGGGCGTGCTCGCTCCGGCCGGGCGGATGGCCTTGACCAACTACCTGGTGCAGTCGCTCGTCGGCACGTTGCTGTTCTATGGCTACGGCCTGGGCCTGTGGGGCGACGTGTCGCGCGCGGCGCAGACGCTGATCGTCATCGTGGTGTTCGCGTTACAGGTCGTGGCGAGTCGCTGGTGGCTGGAGCATTTCCGCTTCGGCCCGGTCGAGTGGGTGTGGCGGGCGTTCACCTACCTGCAACGGCCGCCGATGCGGCGCCCCGTTGCCGTGCCCGTGGCAGCCTGAGGCCAGCAGGGCGGCGTGCAGGAGGGCGTGCAACGCGAAGACGTGCTCGTCGTCGGTGCCGGCGCGGTCGGCCTGGCGACGGCGCTCGCATTGCTGGAGGCCGGGCGCGGCGTGCGCGTGATCGATGCGGGACGCATCGGCGGCGGCAGCTCGCACGGGAACTGCGGGACGATCACCCCGAGCCACGCCCCGCCGCTGGCCGCGCCCGGCATGGTGCTTCGCGCGCTGCGAATGATGCTCACGCCCGATGCGCCGCTGTACGTGCGCCCCGGCATCGACCTGCCACGCTGGCGCTGGCTGTTGCGGTTCGCCCTGCGCTGCAACCTGCGTGACTGGGAAACGAGCGCGCGCGCCAAGTCGGCGCTGCTCAACGATTCTCGCGAGCGCCTGGCGCAATGGGTGCGCGACCACCGGCTCGACTGCGATTACACCGAAGGCGGCGAGGACTACGTGTTCCGCGATGCGCGCAACTTCGCCCACGGGCAACGCGAACTGCCGTTGTTGCGCGAGCTTGGCATCGATTGCGAAGTGATCGAGGGGGCGACGTACGAGCGCCAGGAGCCGGCGGTGCTGCCGGGCGTGGCCGGCGCGATCCGGTTTTCGGGCGACGCCGCGCTGCGGCCGGACCGGTACGCCGCGGAGCTGGCGCGGGTGGTGCGCGCGCGCGGTGCGCGCATCGACGAAGGCTGCGCGCTGCGAGGGCTGCGCACGGAACGCGATGGCCTGGTGGCCGATACGTCGAGCGGGGACATCGCCGCGCGCGACGTCGTGCTGGCGACGGGTGCATGGTCGGCCCGGCTGGCGCGGCAGGTCGGCGTCGGCTGGCTGCGCGGCGCGCTGCAGCCTGGCAAGGGTTATTCCATTACCTACGACGCGCCGCCGCTCGTGCCCCGCAGGCCGCTGGTGCTGCGCGAGCGCTCGGTGTGCGTCACCTCCTGGGGCGACAGCTTCCGCCTCGGCAGCACGATGGAGTTCTCCGGCTTCGACGAATCGCTCAACGCACGGCGACTGGCGGCGCTCGAGCGCGGCGCTCGCGAGTACCTGCGACACCCGGTCGGCCCGCGCGTCATCGAGCGCTGGTACGGCTGGCGGCCGATGAGTTGCGACGACTTGCCGATCATCGGCCGCGCGCCCGGGCACGCGCGCCTGTGGCTGGCGACGGGGCACGGGATGATGGGCATCGGGATGAGCAGCGGGAGCGGGCAGTTGCTGGCGGACCTGATGGCGGGGCGCACGCCTGAAGTCGATCCCGCGCCATACGCGCCATCCCGCTTCGCCTGACGCCAAACTGTAGGAGCCTCCACGGCGGCGAAGCCCTTCGCCGGCATGCCGGCTCCCACACGGTACTCGTGCAACCATTACGCCATGGACCACGATTTCGACCTGATCGTCGTCGGCGGTGGCTCCGGCGGACTCGCCGGCGCATTCCGCGCGGCTGGCCTCGGCGCCCGCGTGGCGATGCTGGAACCCGCTGACCTCGGCGGCACCTGCGTCAACGCCGGCTGCGTGCCCAAGAAGGCGATGTGGCTGGCGGCCGAGACCGCGCGGCGCATCGAGATGGCCGGAACGCTCGGGTTCGACACCCAGGGGTGCGCCCTCGACTGGCCCGTTTTCATTGCGCACCGCCAGCGCTACATCGAAAACATCCACGCCAGCTATCGCCGGCGGCTGGAAGAGGCTGGCATCGCGCACCTGCCGGTGCGTGGACGGCTGCTCGACGCGTCCACCGTGCAATGCGACGACGGCGTCCGCGTGAGCGCGCCGCGCATCCTGCTGGCGACCGGTGGGCACGCGGTGAAGCCGGACATTCCCGGCGCGGAACTCGGCGGCACGTCCGATGACTTCTTCGGCTGGACCGCCGCGCCGGCCACCGTGGCGATCGTCGGCGGCGGTTACGTCGGCGTCGAGCTGGCCGGCGTCCTGCAGGCGCTGGGCAGCCGGGTGGAACAGTTCGTGCGCGGCTCGCGCCTGCTCGAAAGTTTCGACGAAGAGTTGGTGTCGCAACTCACCGAGGACTACCGCCAGGCCGGCGTGCGCCTGCACTTCGGCACCGACGTGTCCGCCGTCGAGCGCGCGGGCGAGGGCGTGACCATCGTCGATGGCGCGGGCAAGCGCCACGGGCCGTTCGACAGGCTGCTGTTCGCGACTGGCCGCAGGCCGAACACGGGCAGCCTCGGCCTGGACGTGGCCGGCGTCGACACGGACGCGCGCGGCCGGATCGTCATCGACGACGGCCAGGCCACCACCGCGCCCGGCGTGTTCGCGGTCGGCGACGTCGGCACCGACGTCCCGCTCACCCCCGTCGCGATCGCCGCCGCGCGCAGGTTGATGGACCACCTCTACGGCGCCGTCGACCGGCGCCTGGATCGCGACGGCATTCCCACCGTCGTGTTCTCGCATCCGCCCATCGGCAAGGTCGGCCTGGACGAGGCCACCGCGCGCAAGCGCCATGGCGACGACGTCCACGTCCTGCGGACCGGCTTCCGCCCGATGCTCCACGCACTCGCCGACTCCCCGCAGCGCAGCCTGTTCAAGCTGGTCTGCACCGGCGTCGAGCGCCGCATCGTCGGCATCCACCTGATGGGCGAGGGCGCCGACGAGATCCTGCAGGGCTTCGCCGTCGCGATGCGGCTGGGCGCCACGCTCGACGACCTGCACGACACCGTGGCGATCCATCCGACGAGCGCCGAGGAAGTGGTGTTGATGCGATGAACACTTTCGAGCTCGTTCGCGGCACGGCACCGTTGCTCGTCAGCCTTCCCCACGACGGCAGCGAGATCCCCGAAGCCCTCGCCGCGCGCATGACCCCCGAAGCGCGCCGCGCCCCCGATACCGACTGGCACGTCTCCCGGCTCTACGCCTTCGCCCGCGACCTCGGGGCGTCGATGCTCATCCCGCGCCTCTCGCGCTACGTCGTCGACCTCAACCGTCCCCCCGACGACACCTCCCTGTACCCGGGCCAGAACACCACCGGCCTGTGCCCCACCATCCGCTTCTGCAACGCACCGGTCTACCTCGACGGCCAGGCGCCCACGGCCGACGAAGTCGTCGAACGCGTAGACACTTACTGGCGCCCGTATCACGACGCGCTGGCCGCGGAACTCGCCCGCTTGCGCGGCGCCCACGCCCGCGTCCTGCTCTGGGAAGGCCACTCCATCCGCGGCAGCGACCTCCCGTTCCTCTTCGAAGGCCGCCTCCCCGACCTCAACCTCGGCACCGCCGACGGCACCACCTGCGCCCCCGAGGCCCAGCAGCGCATCGAACAGGCGCTCGCCGTCCAGGACACCTACGACTACGTGGTCAACGGCCGCTTCAAGGGCGGCCACATCACCCGCCACTACGGCGATCCAGGCAACGGCATCGACGCCGTCCAACTCGAAACCAGCCAGCGCACCTACATGGACGAAGCCAGTTTCGAGTACGACGAGCACAAGGCAGCCGACGCGCAACGCGTCATCCGTTCACTGGTTGAAGCCGCCCTGGGTTGACTGTGGGAGCCGCTATAGCGGCGAGCTCTTCGCGGACACCTCGCCGCTATAGGGGCTCCCACAATTCGCGGCGCCCCCGGACTACACCTCCAGCGTGGCCAAATCGCCCTTCGCTTCCAGCCACTGCTTCCGATCCCCGGCGCGCTTCTTCGCCAGCAACATGTCCATCAACCCCCGCGTCTCGATCGCATCATCGACCGTCAACTGCACCAGCCGCCGCGTATCCGGATGGATGGTGGATTCGCGCAATTGCTGCGGGTTCATCTCGCCGAGTCCCTTGAACCGCGTCACGTGCACCTGCCCCTTCAACTTCTCCCGGGCAATGCGCTCGAGAAGCAACCGCTTCTCCTCCTCGTCCAGCGCATAGAACACCTGCTTGCCCACGTCCACCCGGAACAGCGGCGGCATCGCCACGAACACATGCCCCGCATCCACCAATGACGGGAAGTGCCGCAGGAACAAGGCCGCCAACAGCGTCGCGATGTGCAGCCCGTCCGAGTCCGCGTCCGCCAGGATCACCACCTTCCCGTAGCGCAGCCCCGAGATGTCGTCCTTGCCGGGGTCGCAGCCAATGGCCACCGCCAGGTCGTGCACCTCGTTCGACGCCAGCACGCCACCGGAAGCGACCTCCCAGGTGTTCAGGATCTTGCCCCGCAACGGCAGGATTGCCTGGAAATCCTTGTCGCGCGCCTGCTTTGCACTGCCGCCTGCCGAATCGCCCTCGACCAGGAACAGCTCCGTGCGCGACAGGTCCTGCGAGATGCAGTCGGCCAGCTTGCCGGGCAGTGCGGGCCCCTGCGTCACCTTCTTGCGCGTGATCTGCTTTTCCGTCTTCAGCCGCGCCGACGCCCGCTCGATCGCCAGCTGCGCGATCCGCTCGCCCAGCTCCACGTGCTGGTTGAGCCACAGCGAGAACGCATCGTGCGCCGCGCCCTCCACGAACCCCGCTGCCTGGCGTGAACTCAACCGCTCCTTGGTCTGCCCGCTGAACTGGGGGTCGGTCATCTTGATGCTGAGCACGTAGGACACCCGGTCCCACACGTCCTCCGGTGCCAGCTTCACCCCGCGCGGCAGCAGGTTGCGGAAATCGCAGAACTCGCGCAGCGCATCGGTGAAGCCGGTGCGCAACCCGTTGACGTGCGTGCCGTGCAGCGCGGTCGGGATCAGGTTGACGTAGCTCTCCTGGACCAGCTCCCCCTCGGGGACCCACGCCACCGCCCAGTCCGCGGTTTCCGTCTCCTGCGTGCGCTGCCCGACGAACAGTTCCGGCGGCAGCAGTTCCTGCCCGGCCAGCTCGCCCTTCAGGTAGTCGCTCAGCCCGTCCTCGTAATGCCACTCGTGGCGCTCCTCGGAGGCCACGTCGTGCAGCCGCACCGTCAGCCCGGGCGCGAGGACCGCTTTCGCGCGCAGCAGGTGGCGCAGCGCGCGCAGGTTGAACTTCGCCGTGTCGAAATACTTCGGGTCCGGCCAGAAGCGCAGCCGGGTGCCGGTGTTGCGCTTGCCCACGCTGCCCACGACCTCGAGCGGCGAGGCACGGTCGCCATTGGCGAAGGCCATCCGGTACTCGTTGCCGTCGCGCCGGATGAAGATCTCGAGCTGCTTCGACAACGCGTTGACCACGCTCACGCCCACGCCGTGCAGGCCGCCGCTGAAGGTGTAGTTCTTGTTGGAGAACTTGCCGCCCGCGTGCAGCCGCGTGAGGATCAGCTCGACACCCGGCACCTTTTCCTCGGGATGGATGTCCACCGGCATGCCGCGGCCGTCGTCGGTGACCTCGCAACTGCCGTCCGAATGCAACACCACTTCTATGGTCCGGGCGTGGCCGGCGAGGGCCTCGTCCACCGCGTTGTCGACGACTTCCTGCGCCAGGTGGTTCGGGCGGGTGGTGTCGGTGTACATGCCCGGGCGGCGGCGGACCGGGTCCAGCCCGGAAAGGACCTCGATGTCGGCTGCGTTGTAGCGACTGCTCATGGGATCTGCGCGCTGGGGGAACGGCGAGGATGGGGGGGCGTGCCGGAGCCGGTCAAGCCCGGTAAACTACGGCTTTCCAGCGGTCCACTCGCCATGGCATCCCCCGCTTCCGTCACGCCGCTCGTCTTCGTCACCGGCGGCGTGGTGTCCTCGCTCGGCAAGGGCATCGCCGCGGCCTCGCTGGCGGCGATCCTCGAAGCGCGCGGCCTGCGCGTGACGATGATGAAGCTGGACCCGTACCTCAACGTCGACCCGGGCACGATGAGCCCGTTCCAGCACGGCGAGGTCTACGTCACCGACGACGGCGCCGAGACCGACCTGGACCTCGGCCATTACGAGCGTTTCGTCAACACCCGCCTGTCGGGCCGCAATTCGATCAGCGCCGGCAAGGTCTACGAGAACGTGATCCGCAAGGAGCGCCGAGGCGACTACCTGGGCGCCACCGTGCAGGTGATCCCGCACATCACCGACGAGATCAAGCGCTGCATCGACGCGGCCACGGCCGGCTTCGACGTCGCCCTGGTCGAGATCGGCGGCACGGTCGGCGACATCGAGTCGCTGCCGTTCCTGGAGGCCATCCGCCAGATCCGCACCGAGCGTGGCGCGGACCTCGCGATGTTCATGCACCTCACCCTGGTGCCCTACATCGCCGCGGCGGGCGAACTGAAGACCAAGCCGACCCAGCATTCGGTCAAGGAACTGCGCTCGATCGGCATCCAGCCCGACATCCTGGTCTGCCGCAGCGAGCAGCCGCTGCCCGACAGCGAGCGCCGCAAGATCGCGCTGTTCACCAACGTGCCGGAGAAGGCGGTCATCTCCGCCGTCGACCTGGACAACATCTACAAGATCCCGATGTGGCTGCACGC